>NZ_JAHXOP010000001.1:0-303215 GCF_023147855.1 Streptococcus halitosis | reverse complement strand
AACTATTCATGGAGTCTATAGTGATTTTGATTTAATATCCATTATCCTTTCGTCTTTAGCAACCCTACTTGCACTTTTGTTACTGGCAATGGCAATTTTTAGAAAAGATAAAAGGCATCTAGGAGATTTTCTAGCTCATACACAGGTTCAATTAGAGGGTGATAACAAGTGATTCAACTTAGCCGTCCGAAAAACGCGGGTACATTGCTCAGTACGTGTAACCCGTGAATATGTTCCCTATGACCGCGTATGTAGAATGTGTGGCGCTGCTTGTACGAGTTGATTCATAAGTAAACTATATTTATAATGGGTATTTTCTAAGGAGGGTATATATATGTTAGGAGCAATTATTGGAGATATTGTAGGTTCAGTTTACGAATGGAACAATATCAAAACGAAGGATTTTCCTTTATTTTGTGAGGATTGTTTTTTCACGAATGATACGATAAGTCCGAACCGCTGAGTGTGTAGCTTTGCTGGTAAAAGCGTAAAAATCTTATAACAAAAGAACTTAAGAAAGTATTGAAACAAAGGCTTTTGCCGTAAGAGATATTTTAGTATTATGCCTGAAATTAAAATAGGCTAAGAGTAGATTTGTGAGTTTTGAACAATTTTTCCTAGCATACTTAGGAATGGAGAGATAAGATGACATGGACTAAGGAATATTTTTCTAAAATTGAATTTATTATTCATTGTGGTTGTGAAATTTTTGGTTATTTTGAGTGTAATCTGATGAACTCTGAACTGTCCTACCAAGAGTGTGGGAATACTGGAATGATCGTTTTTGAACATAGTCAGAAACTATCCGAAAAAGCCTTATCTAAACTCATGAAATATACGCGACTTATTGATTTTGAGAAATATAGAAAGGGGAACAATTCAAATAAGAATGATAAAGTTATTGGTTATAGAGATGCATTTTCGATAACTTTCAAGGGCTATAGTCAAGATGGACAAGCTTTATTGATATATAATATGGACTATGTTTACAAGGATTGGTACAATAGACCCGTTGATAACTTGTACAGTTTTATAAGCGAAACCTATTTTTCAGATTTTCAAAATAATAGATGTTTTATTGCTCAAGGGCTGATGGCTGGTGTACTTCCGTTTTAGGTATAATAGGAAGATGTAGTACATAGTGGAATCAAAAAAGTTTTTTAATTATAATTTGATTAGATGAATACCTATAAATTATACAAATTTCGTTAATAGATAATTTTAAAACTATAGTTGATGGTCAAATTCCCGATATCTTACAAGGAGGAATCTTATGCTAGGAGCAATTGTTGGAGACATTGTAGGTTCAGTTTACGAATGGAACAATATCAAAACGAAGGATTTTTCTTTATTTCGTGAGGATTGTTTTTTCACGGATGATACGATAAGTTCGAAACGCTGAATGTGTGAGTTTGTTAGTGAAACATTGTTAATCCTCAAAATAAAGAAACTAAAACTCCATTATTTTGAGATGAAAACCTAAACTGTTTTTAAGGAGGTGAAATATTGATAGAAAGCAGACCTGAGTTTGATAAAATCATATCCTTTGATGAATTTAATAAATACTATTGGTATCGGGATGAACTTTCACAGATATGCAAGTCATTAGGACTTGAAAATAGAGGTACAAAACAAGAACTCAATCATATTATTGAGCAGTACTTTAAGGGCAATTTGATTAAAAAATCATCAGTAAAAAGGAAAAAGAAACGAGTAGAAGTCGTTACCTTAGATACGCCCTTGCTTGAATGCGGATTCTCCTTTAACGCACACTTTAGAGAATATTTCTCAACTTTAACAGGTGTTTCCCCCTTTAAATTTACTGCTGATATGGCCACTGCTTGGAGAAAAGTAAAAAGAGAACATGATTTAAGTTTTACCATTCAAGATATGTTAAAAGTTTATTATGGAAATTCAGATTATGCCAAGTATGATCATTCGGTTTGTCAATGGAATCAATTTCTAAAGGATTTCTGTGCAGACGAAAATAGTGGTAACTACTCGAATAAACTAAAAGTAGCTTCTATTCTTTGGAAAGAAGTTCGAGACTCAAAGAAAGAAAAAGTTTATTCAAAAAAACTTTTGACTGAATATGCTGATAGAATAGACGAGTATGAAAAGTAGAAATGTCAGTCTCAACCAATAGTTTGTAAGGAGGAATACCATGCTAGGAGCAATTGTTGGAGACATTGTGGGTTCAGTTTACGAATGGGACAATATTAAAACGAAAGACTTTCCATTATTTCGTGAGAATTGTTTTTTCACTGATGATACGGTTATGACCTGTGCTGTTGCAGAAGCTATTATGAATGGCGGTCAGAAGGATGACTTTATTGACGCCATGAAAAAATATGGTAGGATGTATCCCGATGCAGGTTACGGTGCAAGATTTGGGAATTGGGTTGATGGCGACGATCGAGAACCTTATAATAGCTTTGGAAATGGCTCAGCAATGCGTGTTTCTCCATGTGCCTGGACCATGGATTGTAGTTTCTGTGCACGAACGGGAGTCTGGCCGTCCAGAAGAGCAGTTGCACGACTTTCTGCAGAGGTGACTCATAACCATCCAGAGGGTGTCAAAGGAGCTATGGCGACGTCTGATACTATATTTATGTGTCGTTATTACTTCGGAGGTTACAGTGGTGACTATGGAAAACCGATCAACGATAATCCTACAGAGTGTAAGAGACTTATCAAGGAGCATATAGAACAAGAGTATGGATATAATCTTTCTCAAACACTAGATGAAATTCGTCCTACTTATCGTTTCAATGAAACTTGCCAGAATACGGTACCTCAAGCTATCATTGCCTTTCTTGAAAGTACAGACTTTGAGGACGCTATCAGAAATGCTATCTCTATTGGTGGGGATAGTGATACTCTTGCTGCCATCACAGGAAGTATTGCAGAAGCTGCTTATGGTATACCTGATTGGATTAAAGACAAAGCCTATACCTATCTAGATGAGCCTTTAAAAGATGTGCTCAGACGATGGGAGAAAGAAGTTTCGATATCATAACGGATACTAATTAGTCAGTATTAAACTCTGAAAAATAAGATTAAGGAAGTTGAGCAAATACTAGGGTAAAGAGTTATCACCTTTTGAGAAGAAAAGGCAGAAACAAACTTAACCAAGTCATGAGCTTGACCACTGAAAAACAGCAAAGCGACGAGATAACAAATAAACTCGTCACTTTTTTCTTTTAAATTAATGGTGTAATTAATCCATTTTGCTTTATTCAGCTATTTACTCAGATTTTTGTTTATTCATTAGTAAAATGCATGTTATTACTGCTATACAAGTTAGCAGAATCAAATACCATAGATTTGCAAGTCGAAGCCCTTTATCTAACATCAAACGGTATCCCCAATAAGCCGGAAAAACATGGCCTATTACTTGAAGAAAATCAGGGAGCAAACTAATTGGAAACATAATCCCTGAAAGCATAATTGAAGGCAAAAATACAAGTTGAGCTAACATGGTTAGCTTTGCCTGGTTTTTTAAAGTAAGTCCCAGTATACTTCCAACACTCAATGATACAACAATATAGATGGTTAGCGAAAGTAAGAAAAATGGAAGTTGAGTCGGTAGACTTGCTTTAAATAAAATAGGGACAAGTAGCAGGATCACAATGCTGGTCATCATCAAATGGACAAAAGCCGAGAGAACCATAGTTAGCAATCCTAAATAAATAGGCACTCCATTTGCATTATAAATTTTTTTAATGTCGCTTTCATAAATTTCAACTAATGAAGGGGGCAAGCCAAGAAAGGCCCCCATTGAGACACTCATGACTATCATAGATTGTATGAGCGTACTTCCCATCCCAGGCATAACGGAAGTAAAAATACCACCCATTATAAGAAAGAAAACAAGCGGTATAATATAGAAAGTAACCAAGAGAGATTTGCTTCGTATATCTAATTTCCACTGTAATACTAAACTATATAGAAAACAGTTCATTCTGATTCCCTCCTTGCAATTTTGATGAAATGCTGTTCCAAGGTGCCACGATCAACCTTAATATCCAATATCCGGATTTTTTTCTGCTTGCATTCTTGCAATAATGAAATTAAGGTATCCTCAATATTAGTCGTTTCAAAAGACTTCACTCCCTCTTGAGTCTTTAAATGGATATAGTATCTTCTTCCAACCTTGTCTGTCAGTTCTGAAGGAGTGCTACAAAAGACAATCTGTCCACTGTTCAAAATAGCAATGCGGTCACATAAGGTCTCAACTTCAGCCATATCATGACTTGCCAAAATGATTGTTTTCCCTTGTGATTTGAGATTCCGTATTTGTTCGTGGAGGGATAGTCTTGCTTCAACATCAAGTCCCGCTGTTGGTTCATCGAGGAAAATAATATCGGGATTGTCGATAAGTGCAAGAGTGAGATGTAGTCTTCTTTTTTGTCCCGTGGATAATTGCAGGTATTGTAACTTCTCAATTTCTTTTATTTCCAGAGCTTTAAGCATATCATCATCAATTTTTGTATGATTCCATTTTGCAAAGAGCTTTATCGCTTCCATGGGTTTGATATGGGCAGGCAAAGAAGATGACTGCAGTTGAATTCCCATTTTGCCGTTTACAACAATAGTGCCTCCATCATATTTTCTCAGTCCTTCGATACATTCAAGTGTTGTTGTTTTCCCAGCTCCATTCACACCGAGTAAAGCGAAAATTTCTCCTTTTACGATTTGAAAATTAAAACCTTTTAAGATCTTATGACAGCCGTAATTTTTATTTAGTTCACGAACTTCTATTGCGTATTTCATGGTTACACCTCCTCAAAGGGATTGGTTCCAAGTCTTGAAAAATAAACTTGCAAAGCTGGCTCTAAATAATCATTAACGATCTTTTGTTTTTCTTCCCAAGCGTTAGTGGCGGTATCAATATTACCGACTTCCATCAACTTCGGAAGCATAGTCATATCTCCATTTGTAAACTCCATAATCAAGCCCCAGTATTCTTGAACAACTTGTTAGCATTGTTCGCTATCAGCTGGTACGTTTTTCTCCTGAAGTTGCACAATTTCATCACTTAGGTTATTCAACCTATTCATAAATTCAAAGCCACTTTTTTTGTCAAATTAACTCCGTATATAATCGAGTGTATCATCATCAAAGCGCTTAATTAAAGAGTATGACTCATTCTTCATCTGTAGATCAACAATAATATCAGCATACTTCTTAAAATTAACCGTTTGCATCTGTAAAACTTCTGTTTTTAACTGTTCTATTTCTAATAAAGAATCCTTAAGTTGTTCTATTTTTTGGCGTATCTCATCTTCTTGCTCTGTAAGAGCGTCTGCAACTTCATCTGGTGTTTTCAAAGAATTTAAACGCCCCTTTATATCCTTAAGAGAAAAACCAAGTGATTTCAAAGATATAATTTGATGGAGTATGACTAAATCTTTATTGCTATAAAGCCTACGTCCTCCCTCGCTTTTTGCTGATGGGGAAAGCAGTCCCTCTTTATCGTAGTATTGAAGAGTACGGACGGTAACTCCCATTTTCTTTGCGATTTCCCCAATTGTCATAAAACCTTGCGGGATTGCTCTGAATTTTGCCATTATTACTCACCTCCTAATATATATTATACATCATTACGTAACGTCATAAACAAGGATTTTTAATAAAATTTAAACTGAAAAGCTTTTAGCATTAATGAAGAATCTCATAAAAAATATAGACTTGATGAATTGGTGAGCTTGTTTTCTATTTCAAAAGGTTATTTGGTCCAATAATAAATATCTGATATGTAAGTGGAAACGTGTTATAATTGAGGATGAGATAAGAGGAGGTAAGCTGGTGAAATTTTTAGCAATCAATCCTATTTGGTAAAAAAGAATGCTTGAATCTCTATCCTCACGTGTTAAATATATTAGTTTGCTAAAAAACTATCATCTATCCAAATATTGGAAGGATTAATGATGTATCTATTGGAATTGTACCAAAACAATTATTCAAAGGATTTAGTCTTATTTGAGACTTTAGAAGAAGGACGGGAATTTGTAACTCAAATCCCTGGGTATACATTAGAAAACGAAGATGGTTTTGAAGTGGAATATTTTAATTCAAAAAATCTATCGGATTATATGGAGATTGTCTTTAACGGAAATATTGTCCCTTTATCTAGGTTTTCGTTTAATTCTGAGGAAAATGTGGACATTATTTGGAAAGAGGTTTCGAATCTATCCTTTAAAAACGATAAAGTGATCGAAGGAGCTACAAAAGTAGACGCGTATGTCGTTAACAACGATGAAGTGAAAGCTTATGTCGAAGCCAGAGAAGCAAACTTCCGCAAGGTAAAAGCTTTCTTAGAAAGCAAAGGGTACGAAGTCGACAGAAGCTTTTTCGGAAGTGAAGACGGTGAAGCGATTGTCTACAGAAAACGCGACACCGAAGATTGGCACTTCCTATGTCACTTAGACCCGTTGTTTGTAGAGATTGAAGATGTCGAAGGATATGTGAAAGAAGCGATGGAAGATTTTCAATAGTCAACCAAAGTTCTTTGTGAGTGTATGCTACTGCTTTAGTAGACGGATTGAGCAGTAAAGAGAAACATCTAGCACTATCTAGCTTCTTAAGGAGAAATATCTATCATGAAAATGGAAATCGGGAAAACCTATCTTGTAAAAAAAGATATTTTTGGTTTAACAAAAGATGAACTTTGGACCTTAGTTGACAAGGGTTATCAGGCTTATTTTGGTGAACATAATTTCGTATTTGTCAATGATGATAAAGTGAAGGTATTTGCAGTTTTGAAAGATGGTTCAGAAGAAGATATGCAAATCTACCATCATCTGGATGACTATTTTGAAGAAGTTAATCGTGAGAATTTCTAAAGAATGTGAGATGAAAGTTGTATCTGTGAGTTTTAAATTTTGCTTAGCCCCAATCTATCACTATCAAGTACAGGGAATTAATTTTGGGATAGACGTCCTTACAGAGGTTTTTCCGATTATCAAAAAGATCTAGACTGAGACAAAGGTAAGGGCCCGCTGGTTTGGTCTTTTTTTCTGTTTATGTAGTATAATAAAAGGTGTAGGGATTCAATTTTTTAATAGGATTATTCTAAGAACGAAAACCATCTAGAAAGAGGAGAAGTATGAAGCAATCACTTGAATTTTTAAGAGAAAGAATCACCGATAAGATGCCCTTAGAGGAAATGGTAGCAATCTTTGAAGACTTGTGTCGTGAGCCTATTGAGGATGAGATGATTTTATTTGAAACAGGGACATTTACAGCTATATCTGATAAGCCAATGTTTCAACTATCCTTAGTAAGACAAGCCTCAAATGAAGATGAAGAGTTTTATCAGGTTCACCTCGATATTTTCTATGAAGCATGTCAAGAGAATGAAATATTTCATGAATCGATCTGGGATGAAGATTTAGAGGAAAATATCTTTGATTACATTAGAGCTTCAGAGGTGTTTACCTATGCTAAAGAGCAGGAATACCAAGCGATCAAGATTTATATGGACCAAACTTGAGATGGTTAGTTAAAGTAAGAAAATCTAATGACAGGAGAACAATAAATGAATAAAATTATGGTGATTATTAATCCAACATCTGGAGGTGAAAAAGCTCTGGATTATAAGGTGAAGCTGGAGAATAAAGCTAGAGACTACTTTGATGATGTAGAGATTAAAATTACGGAAAAAGCGCAAGACGCAACAAACTTTGCTGAAGAAGCTTCTCGAGAGCATTATGATGCTGTTCTTGTTTTTGGTGGAGATGGGACCGTCAATGAAGTAATTTCTGGTATCGCTGAAAAAGACTATATTCCTAAACTGGCGATTATCCCAGGGGGAACTGGAAATCTCATTACGAAACTATTAGAAATCTCTCAGGATATTGATAGTGCTATTGACGAGCTTGATTTTAGTTCTACAAACAAGATTGATATTGGAAAATCAAATGGAAATTATTTTGGTTATATCTTTAGTATAGGCTCTTTGCCAGAAGCTATCCACAACGTTGGGATAGAAGATAAAACAAAGTTTGGTATGCTCGCCTATGCGATTAATACCATGAAGTCTGTGGTTACAGATCAAGCATTTAACATTAAAGTTGAGACTGATAATGGTAATTACATTGGCCCAGCCAGTCATGTTTTAGTTCTCCTCACAAATTATTTCGCTGACAAAAAAATCTTTGATGAAGACAAGGATGGTTATGCTAATATTTTGATTCTAAAAGATGCGTCAATTCTTACTAAATTGTCAGTTATCCCTGATTTATTAAAAGGGGATGTTGTCGTAAATGATAATATCGAGTATCTGAAAGCTCGACATATAAAAATCTCTTCAGATAGTGAATTGGAAACGGATGTTGATGGTGACAAATCCGATAATCTACCTGTAGAAATCAAGGTACTAGGTCAGCATATCGAAGTCTATTCTCAACCGAAAGAATAAGAATTTTTTAATAGAGGGAAACATACACGTGAGTATCTAGATAAACCATTTTCATGAATAGTTAGAATAGCTCTCATACAAAAACAAGTTGTTGAAGATAAGGAGTAGATATATGGAATTACAAGATTTTACCGAAAAAGAACAAGAAATGATTAAAAAGGGACTCACTTTTTCTAAACTGAACGACAAGGAAACAGCCGATAAGATTATCGCCTTAATTCCTCAAGATATGATTAAACGGATTCCATTTTTTGTTAGAAAACATGCAATTACGCGTACGATTAAGAGAATTTCTCTTGAATATCCGGAATTGTATGCTATAGCTGAACAAGAAGGCCAACTTCCTGAAAAGGAAGCTCAAGAATTGCGACAAATTCTTACAGATATTTTCCAAGAGAAAATGAATAAGCATAAAATCAAGTAGGAGCGCCTAAACGCTCATCTATTTGATTATATGCTTACTAATGACTAAAGCTAACACTCCATCATTCCCACATGCTATGTTGGGCTCTGACGCCATAACTATCTATGGAACCATCTGAATTGAACTTGGCTTCAATCCTGTATCTTTTCCAGAGGTCGTAATCTGCCGTTTGAATGGTTAGGATGTAGTTTGAGTCAGTCTCAGCGACATTGTAATCAGCAGGATTGACTTCAAAGATATCGATTAATTTTCTTGTTTGAAAATCTTGGAGCTTGAGATTTGCTAAACTGACATGATTGATAGAAATTCCCTGCAATTGATGGGCATCCTTAGGCGTTCTATAGTAGGTAATGACACAGTTTTTGAGTTGATCAGTATCTTTGCCAGTAGGAGTAAGGATCATAAAACCATAGGACTGATCTTCACGCTTGATTTCGAGAAGCTGGCCGTAGTAGAAATGGTCGTTTTTTGGATTGGTGATAGGACTATTTGCACCTTTATCTCCGAAGGTGAAACCTTGCTCTAAAAGCTCGGAAGCCTTGCTCTCCCCGATAATGACAGTGGTATCTTGAATGGTTACTGGAACAGGTTGAGCTGGAAGACCACTCATCATCATGCAAAACATAAAAATATAACTCGTTAAAAAGGCTGTCCCGACAAAAGCGTTGGTTGATGCATAAGCATGACTGTTATGAAAGTTTTTTCTTATAGCTAGTACAATAAATTTACCAATACTTTTTAAAACCATACTAACAAGTACGATAAAAAATTGTTTTTTCAAACATTCATAAATTGCTTGCGGAAAGCTATTGCCATGATAGTAGAAGCCAGCCAATACCAGTAGATTTACGATTAAATAGATTAGCAAGAACCAATGAATCTCTTTAAGGGCATTAGCATCTGTGATTTCTTCATAGTCAACGTGAATTCTACCTTGAATGGCATGGCCGAGTTTATAGATCCATTTTGGGACATCTTTCCCTTGTCTGACCGCAACTACAAGTCTGATATAGAGATAGATAGTAAAGGACAAGGATAGAAAGAAAAGAGCATAAAAACCCAAAACAATACTAGTGAACATTACTATTTCCCCCCTATTTAACATTCAATAAAACAATTTCTTAGCTCCATTATAGCATTTTCTAGGGAAATAGAGCTAGAAAGATCCGTATAATACTAACTGATTCAAAGGAGTAAAATCATGGGAATGATTGCCAATTATCAATATTTACCAGACGATGAATTAGATCAAATAAAAGGTCTTTCCAATCAAGAAGATGACTTGTTAGATTTTGCAGAGGATTCCGCTGATAGTCATGATATCTTACTAGATATTGACAAAATGTGGGATGCCTTGGTCTTTGTCTTGACAGGATTTAGTAGTTCAGAATTTTTGGATGACAATCCCTTGAGAGAAGCGGTTTTAGGAGTGACTCCTTTAGAAGAAGTGTCTGAGTACATAGCCTATACTGAAAAAAATAAGATAGCCGAAATCATAGAAGCTCTAGAAAGTTTTGACATGCACAGAGCCTTGGAAGACTTTAGTATGGAAGCCTGCAAGAAAGCCGACTTGTATCCTGATATTTGGGATTATCTTGAGGAAGAGGAAGAAATCAAGGATGATATTTTAACCTGCTTTGTCAAAATGAAAGACTTTTACAAAAAGATTCTGGAGCTCAATGGAAATGTCTTAGTTACTATTTGTTAAGATTTTATGTCATTCATTAGGAAGGTGGTCAGATGAATCCATATTTACAAGAATATATCACCCGGACAAGGGAATACCATGCTAAAGATGGAAATTCTTCCAGTGTTGCGGCACTCTATGATTTGGCTGATGAATTAGCTAAGTCTGAGGATTTAGAGGCGAAGAAAGTCTTAGTTGACCTCTATGAACAATTGGGTCTCTACGCTAGTGCCTATAGCTTATTTACCGAAATCTTAGACAAACCTGATCGAAAACAGATAAAGAAACTGAGCCGTTTACAAGAAATGAGTCAGAGTCATGGCAATCGTTTTGCCCTTCCTCGTCCTCTAAAAAAAGAGAAGAAGAAGTATAGGCAGAAGCTATTACAGTCTTTGCCGCATTTTATCTATCATCCAGATCCGTTGGCTACAGGTTCATTTGTTGAAGGAGAAGCTAAGGTTTGTCCATCTTGTGGGAAAGAAAGCAATGTTTATTATGCTCTTAGACCCTACAGTATTGAAGAGGTAGAACATCTCTGCCCAACTTGCATTGCAAATGGTCAAGCAGCTAAAAAATTCGATGCAGAATTTATCCAAGATGCCGAGTGGCAGGGTGAATTGGATCCAGAAAAGAATCAGCTGCTTTTTTGTCAGACCCCAGACTACTCTAGTTGGCAGGGAGAATATTGGCTTTCTTGTTGCCAAGATTATTGTGCTTACTTGGGTACAGTTGGAACTCGTGAATTAAAGGATATGGGAATCGCTGAGCAAGTCTTGGCAGACTATGAAGCGCGTGAAGAATATCAAGAGGTAGAAGATTACTTGGTTAAAGACGGGCCTATCTGTGGCTATTTGTTTAGATGTCTACATTGTCAAAAATACCAGATCTGGGTTGATGCAGATTAAATCGGAATGTGATTCGCTATGAAAATTAAAGAGAAGACTATGGAAGAACTAGAATTATTCGAAGCTGCCTCCAAAGATTTATTTGATACTATGCAGGGATTTAAAGACAATCTATCTGTTCAATTTTCCCTATTAGATAGTGATAACTGGCAGTATGATAAGGGATCGATAAAAGTTTGTAAGGCTGATGAGTCAGGATTCAAAAAAAGATGTAGAGTCGGAATCAGCTACAACTTGAAAGTCTCCCTATTAAACGAAGATGCCGAGCAAATCTGGTTACTGTTTAAAGACTGGTTCAATACTAGCAGATTGGGTCAAGTTGAAAGAAATCCTAATAATGAGGATTTGGGAAGATACGTCTTCTCAGCAAGTTCTCCTCTTGGAGATCAGGTAGATTGTTCCATTTATTTGCCTAATGAGTGGAACATCCCTCAGATTAGCTTTTCAGGCTATCTAACAGCTCGTTATAGGGCTTGTGATCTTGATAAATTGCAAGAATAAGATGGAAGGTTTTTAGAGATGAGAAAGATTGATTGGGACAAGATAAAAACTCGCTTAGATGCCTTGCTGGTTATTGATGAGTATCTAACAGATCCGAGTGAGGATTGGCTTAGACTCGTGATTAAGACTGAGGAAGACTATGGAGTCCGATATTTTATTGACAATGGCTCAGGTGATTCTTTAGATGTGATTTTGACTGATAAAATGATCCTCATGAAAGGCTTTGATCATGAAAGTAGTTTAAGCCAGTTTGCTGCTGACGAGTGGAATCAAGACGTCATTGATGGTTTTTATAAAGGACTGGATGAGAAGTATGTCTCACTTTATTCTGAAGATCAAAAAGATGAAACAACCTTCTTTATCTGGTATGACGGTCAAGCGCATCAACAGACTTACCAAGATCAGGATGGCGGAGAATGGTTGCTTTCTTACCTTTTTGATAGTTTTGAGAGATTTCATGAGTTTATGACAGACTATTATTCAATCACAGTTGATGAAGACTTACTAAGAAAACTTTACAAGGAAGGATCTCTTTCAGATCTAGAATTAAACCAATTAATCCAAGATGATTAAGAGGCTTATTATGAGAGTGAACCATAAAAATACCCCTGAAAACTATCAAACTCTGGCAGAAATAATTATCCCACCATTGCTTGATTTACTCAAAAGTTTAACCTTGTTAGAAGAGGAAATTTTTGAGCGTAACAGAGCACTGGATAAGGAAAAAGAAGGCCTTGGCATCCCAGCAAATCAAGTTCATCCCAAGTGGAATGAACTTATGGATGACTATTTTCAGAGGCAAATGCAACTTCTAACTGGACGAGTGACTCAAAATTACTTGGAAGGAGGAGTTCGAATTTCTTATAGCTCCCTAAGTGAGTATAACTATGTTAAAAGGAATGATTTTTCTGTAGCTTTTATCATGACAAAAGCTGAAGAAGCAAGAGTCATCACCCACTATCAAGAAGCTTTAGACATGAAGCATCAGTTTGTACTTAAATTGGTGGATGGAAATTGGCTACTTGATGAGAAATTCTACGGTTTTGAGGATGAGGAAACTTGGTATGGCGACTTGCTTTGAGTAAGAGAGCTTTGCTTTCCAACTGATATGAGAAAAAGGAGAAGTCCTGTGAATTTTTTAAAAAATCTATTTGCTAGTAAGAAAGAAAAGTCAGAGAAGAAAAAACAACTGATCTTGTCCATGCCCCTCTTTAAAGGCAAGCAGGCCTATTCTTTAGAACAGGTCGTTCAGGAATTGAAATCTCACTGGGCGCTTGAAATTTCTGAAGTTTCTGGTGATGATTCTAGTGCAACCTTTGTGATTGATGGTGCTCTCGTTGCGCTGGCTTTAATGGATTTGCCTATTCCAAGTCAAGAATTTGAAAAATTGTATGCCTATTCTTACCTCTGGCAGGATGTTGAGAAGGATACACAGGAGCACACACAACACGCCATTGTTTCTATCCTGTCTGACAATCTTTCGCCAGTAGAAACCTATTCCCTATTGACTGAAGTTAATTCCTCTATCCTAAAAACTAGTCAATCAGCTATTGGTATTTATCAGGGTTCTACCACCTTGCTCTTGCCCAAAGATCTTTATCTAGACCTGGCAGACCTTTTGAAAGAAGAAATGCTTCCGCTTCAACTCTGGATTTATATGGGAATTATCAACCAGGGAGATAAAACTAGTATTTACACTTATGGTTTGAAAGAGTTTGGAAAAACTGAGATTGAAATTATCGAGTCTCCTATGAATAGCGATGACTTATATTATTTCCTCCTGTCTATTCTTCAGTATGTTTTAGGCAGTGATGTCACCTTAAAGGACGGTGAAACCATTGGCTTTTCAGAAGATCAAAAAATCAAAATCACTGAGTCAAAATCCGTCTATTTGGAAGGAAATTCCTTGAAATTAGATGTTTAAACCATGATTTATAATTGAGTGTCCTTCCTAGATTGGGGGTTTTATGAAGCGTGATATAAACAAGTATTATCTCTACCGATTTCTGGTCTATAGATTTGAAAAACTCTCTTGTAAGAACCCAAGTCTCAAGGAAATAAAACCAGAAAACAGAGAAAAAATCGTTTTAGAGGCTACTCGAACTAGTCAAAAGATTATTCTAGTCCTTGGAATTCTTTATGTTTTTCTAAATTCTGCTATGTTCATTTACCTAAGGCTCAATGATTTTCAAAATCCCTTTTTGACTTGGTTTACTGACTACATCGACTATTTGGGGGTACTGATAAACGGTGAATGGGGCGGTAGTTGGCGTCAAAAGAAAGCTAGTTTTTTGATGATTGCTCTAGTGGCTTTACCCATTGTGCTGATAGAAGGCGGCCCCTTCTTCTTGCTGGTTTTATTGATTGGGAATTGGGTACTAAAGAGAAAGATAAGATTTGTGAGAGAACATAAAGGAGTAGAGAGCCATGGCTAGAACGGCGATAATAGGTACTTTAATAGTTTTTGCAATCTTTAATCTGCTACTTGGTCTGGGCTTTTATCTCTTTCTAAAAAAGAGGAAAGAGAATGGGCAGTCATTGTACGAAACGCCTGTAAACCAACAAACTCGAACTGAAAAGCTGGGTCTAGGTGAGATTTTGGTCTACCTGTCCCTGATTGCTATTGCAGGAGTCTTTGCTTTTCAGACCTTAAATAGAGGTGGTGTTGGGAATTCTATTTTAGCCAAAATGATCCTCCTCCCAGTTATAATGGCTCTTTTCAATGCAAGAAAAAGGACTGGAAAGTCTTTACTTGCCCTCCTTATAACCTTTATGGTCTTTCTGGTAGGAGTTATGTTTAATCTCACGATTGGTTTGCCACCTCAAGCACCAATTTTGCAAATTAATGAAAGTAAAATCATTTTAGGAGAAACTAAAGCCAGTGAGCTGATGGATGCTGGTTTTGACATCTATGTAAGACAGAGCGATGGTGCTAGCGACTACGAAGAGCTCCTGACAGATGGCAGTTTCCAAAAATATCCTGGAGATAAAACAGTTACCATCGAAAAAGGCTTCAGGCTTGATAGCAATGCTGTTCCTTATGCTCCCTACCTCCTAGCAAAAGATGGCATAGTACTGGGCAGTATTTCCTTTTACGGTGCTGAGGACCATGATGTGGCTATAGAAGATTCTAAGGTTATTCAGGTTCGATTTAACAAGGACAGTATTGAGGCAGCGAAAAAACATTCTATTACTTTCAAATTAAATGAACTTGACTTGACTACACGACTGAAAGTTCCGCTTGTTCAAGAAATTTTCAAGAAGCATCTATGGTCAATTCCACCATCAAATACAAGTGATGTCACTCAACTATGGTATGGATTAAAGTGGTCCAGCAACAGTGATTCGCTATTTTGGAATGAGTACTATGGTCTCATCCGCCTAGATGAAAATTATATGATGACTGATTTTGAACTAGCTGTTCAAGTAGCACGAGACAAGTAGATAAGATTTTGAATAACTGACTATACTTATGATTCAACAAAGGAACTAATCAATTTAGTTCCTGTTTTTGTTTTTTGATTTCAATTTTAAACGGTTTCTTTTTATTGTTGAGTAATATTTCACGAACAAAAAAAGAAATTGTTTAAAAAAGTTTCACAAAATCCTTTACAAGCTCTTATAAACATGGTATAGTTATAAGGCTTAGAAAATGAGATGATGTTTTCTAGCAAATATAAACCCGAGTAAAAAATGCCTACGGACAGGCAGGGTTGAATGCCGAAGCGTGGTTGAAAAGCCGCATTATTGATAGGGTTAAAAGCCTACTTTTATAAGTTGATGTTAGGACGCTTGTCCTAATTCATAAATTTTAGTGTGGTGAAAGCACACGTCATCTTGTGAAACGATCAATAAAGTACGTAATATTTGCTACTAGAGAGTTAGGAAACATCAGGAACAGACATACTCAACAGAAACCAAAATACACACGTCAGAAGATTGCAGAGCAGGTGAAAACCTGCTCTTTTTTCATAAGTCAACCTTTAGTCGCCTTTATCTTCTTGAGGTGCTAAAAATACGGTAAAGGAGTATGTCTTGAAGAAGTTAGATCAAAACCAAGCCCCAATTTACGAGGCCTTGGTAAAGCTACGCAAGAAAAGGATTGTTCCCTTTGATGTGCCAGGTCACAAGCGTGGGCGGGGAAATCCGGAACTTGTCGAACTATTAGGAGAAAAATGTGTTGGCATTGATGTCAATTCGATGAAACCCTTGGATAATCTCGGCCATCCTATTTCGATTATTCGGGATGCGGAGGAATTAGCTGCGGATGCTTTTGGTGCAGCCCATGCCTTTCTGATGATTGGGGGAACAACCTCATCAGTTCAAACCATGATTCTTTCCACCTGTAAGGCTGGAGATAAGATTATTCTGCCACGAAATGTCCACAAATCTGCTATCAATGCGTTGGTTCTATGTGGTGCCATTCCCATCTATATCGAGATGAGTGTGGATCCTAAAATTGGCATTGCTTTAGGTCTTGAAAATGACCGTGTTGCGCAGGCAATTAAGGAACATCCAGATGCTAAGGCCATTTTGATTAACAATCCTACCTACTATGGAATTTGTTCAGACCTCAAGGGTTTAACGGAAATGGGTCATGAAGCGGGCATGCTTGTTTTAGTGGATGAAGCCCATGGAGCGCATTTGCATTTTACAGATAAACTTCCAATTTCTGCTATGGATGCAGGCGCTGATATGGCGGCGGTCTCTATGCATAAGTCTGGTGGGAGTTTGACTCAAAGTTCCATCCTGCTTATCGGGGAACAGATGAATCCTGAGTACGTTCGTCAGATCATCAACCTGACCCAGTCTACATCAGCCTCTTACTTGTTGATGGCTAGTTTGGATATTTCTCGACGGAACTTAGCTCTTCGTGGCAAAGAGTCTTTTGAGAAAGTCATTGAGCTATCCGAATACGCTCGTCGTGAAATCAATGTCATAGGTGGCTACTATGCTTACTCAAAAGAGTTAATAGACGGAGTGTCGGTCTGTGATTTTGACGTGACCAAGCTGTCCGTTTATACTCAGGGTATTGGCTTAACAGGTATCGAAGTTTATGACCTCCTGCGAGATGAATACGATATTCAGATCGAGTTTGGCGACATTGGCAATATCTTGGCTTATATTTCCATTGGTGACCGCATCCAAGACATCGAGCGCTTAGTCGGTGCTTTGGCGGATATCAAGAGACTCTACTCACGAGATGGGAAGGACTTGATAGCTGGAGAATATATCCAACCAGAGTTAGTGCTGTCTCCTCAGGAGGCCTTCTATTCAGAGAGAAGAAGTTTAACCTTGGATGCGTCGGTTGGACAGGTCTGTGGGGAATTTGTCATGTGCTATCCTCCAGGGATTCCAATCCTAGCACCAGGTGAACGCATTACACGAGAGATTGTGGATTATATCCAATTTGCCAAGGAACGTGGTTGTTCCCTCCAAGGAACGGAAGATCCAGAGGTCAATCACATCAATGTCATTGAGAGAAAGGAGAACTAGATGGATTTATGGTTTTCTGAAGTTCATACTCCAGATGTGAAATTATCCTTGAGAACAGCCAAGCAACTCTACGCTGGAAAAAGTGAATGGCAGGATATCGAAGTATTAGACACGCCAGCTTTTGGGAAAATATTAATCTTAAATGGCCATGTCTTGTTTTCAGATGCAGATGACTTTGTCTACAATGAAATGACGGTCCACGTCCCCATGGCTGTCCATCCAAATCCAAAGAAAGTATTGGTTATTGGGGGTGGTGACGGCGGTGTTGCCCAAGTATCGACGCTCTATCCTGAACTGGAGCAAATCGATATCGTGGAACCAGATGAGATGTTGGTTGAAGTTTGTCGTGAGTATTTTCCAGACTTTGCTGCAGGGCTAGATGATCCTCGTGTCACCATTTACTACCAAAACGGGCTACGCTTTTTACGGAACTGCGAGGATGATTACGATATTATCATCAACGATGCGACAGATCCATTTGGACATACGGAAGGGCTTTTTACCAAGGAATTTTACGGCAATAGTTACAGAGCTCTGAAGGAAGACGGTATCATGATTTACCAGCATGGTAGTCCTTTCTTTGACGAGGATGAGTCTGCTTGCCGAAGCATGCACCGCAAGGTCAATCAAGCTTTTCCAATCAGCCTAGTTTATCAGGCACATATCCCTACCAGTCCAGCTGGCTATTGGTTGTTTGGATTTGCATCGAAAAAATACCACCCTGTTAAAGATTTTGACAAGGAAGGCTGGAAAAAACGCCAGCTTTTCACGGAATACTATACTGCAAACTTACACGTTGGAGCCTTTATGCTGCCCAAGTATGTAGAAGACATTTTAGAAGAAGAGGAAGGAAAAAAATGAGTCGTTTATTAGTTATTGGATGTGGGGGCGTTGCCCAAGTTGCTATTTCAAAGATTTGCCAAGATAGCGAAACCTTTACAGAGATTATGATTGCTAGCCGTACCAAGTCAAAATGTGATGACTTGAAAGCTAAACTAGAAGGCAAAACAAGTACAAAGATTGAAACAGCTGCTCTTGATGCTGATAATGTCGAAGAAGTCATTGCCTTGATTGAAAGCTACAAGCCAGAAGCTGTTTTGAACGTAGCGCTACCATATCAAGACTTGACCATTATGGACGCATGTTTGGCGACAGGTGTCCACTATATTGACACAGCCAACTACGAGGCAGAGGATACAGAAGACCCAGAATGGTGCGCCATTTATGAAAAACGTTGCAAGGAGCTTGGTTTTACAGCCTACTTTGACTACTCATGGCAATGGGCTTATCAGGAGAAATTTAAAGAAGCAGGCTTGACAGCTCTTCTTGGATCTGGTTTTGACCCAGGTGTGACCAGTGTCTTTTCAGCCTATGCTCTCAAACACTATTTTGATGAAATCCACTATATCGACATTTTAGACTGTAATGGTGGTGACCACGGTTATCCATTTGCAACAAACTTTAACCCAGAAATCAATCTCCGCGAGGTTTCTGCGCCAGGTTCTTACTGGGAAGATGGAAAATGGGTCGAAGTCGAAGCCATGTCAATCAAGCGTGAGTATGATTTCCCTCAGGTTGGGCAAAAAGACATGTATCTCCTTCACCATGAAGAAATTGAATCATTGGCCAAGAACATTCCTGATGTCAAACGCATTCGTTTCTTTATGACTTTTGGTCAATCTTATCTAACGCATATGAAATGCTTGGAAAACGTTGGTCTCCTTCGTACGGATGCTATTAACTTTAATGGACAAGACATTGTGCCGATTCAATTCTTGAAAGCCTTGCTTCCAGATCCTGCCAGCCTTGGCCCACGTACAGTTGGTAAAACCAATATCGGTTGTATCTTTACAGGTGTTAAAGATGGTGTTGAAAAGACTATTTACATCTACAATGTTTGCGACCACCAGGAATGCTATGCAGAAGTTGGTTCACAGGCAATTTCTTACACAACAGGTGTTCCTGCCATGATTGGAACAAAATTAGTGATGGATGGTACTTGGAAACAACCAGGAGTTTATAATCTTGAAGAGTTGGATCCAGATCCATTCATGGAAGCTTTGAATAAATACGGTTTGCCATGGGTTGTGGTTGAAAATCCACAAATGGTGGACTAATGAAGTTAGAACAAGTACCAACACCTTCTTATATTATTGACTTAGGAAAATTAGAAGCCAATTGCCGTATTTTACAGCAAGTTCAGGAAGAAGCGGGCTGCAAGGTTTTACTGGCCCAGAAGGCTTATTCCCTCTACAAAACCTACCCCATGATTAGCCAGTATCTGTCAGGTACGACGGCTAGTGGTCTCTATGAGGCTAAGCTAGCTAGAGAAGAGTTTCCGGGGGAAGTCCATGTCTTTGCACCTGCTTTCAAGGATGCAGACTTGGCGGAATTGCTGGAAATAACGGATCATATCGTTTTCAACTCAGAAAGACAGTTGCGTAAACATGGTCCTCGTTGTCGAGAGGTTGGCATTAGTGTCGGTTTGCGCCTCAACCCTCAATGTTCTACCCAAGGAGATCACGCGCTCTACGATCCTTGTGCACCTGGATCTCGTTTTGGAGTTACTCTTGACAAGATACCGAGTGATTTGCTGGACTTAGTGGATGGGCTTCATTTTCATACCCTTTGTGAGCAGGGGGCAGATGATTTAGAGACAACTTTGAAAGCTGTAGAAGCTCAGTTTGGTCCCTACTTACATCAAGTTAAATGGCTCAATATGGGTGGAGGACACCACATCACAAGAGAAGACTATGATGTGGATTTGCTGATTTCTGAAATCAAGCGTATCCGAGAAACTTACAACCTTGAAGTCTATATCGAGCCGGGTGAAGCTATTGCGCTCAATGCGGGTTATCTAGCTACTGAAGTATTGGATATTGTAGAAAACGGTATGGAAATCTTGATTTTAGACGCCTCCGCGACCTGCCATATGCCTGACGTACTTGAAATGCCCTATCGACCACCTTTGAGAAATGGATTTGAACCGCAGGAAAAAGCCCATACCTATAGACTTTCTTCCAATACTTGTCTGACAGGCGATGTGATTGGAGATTATAGCTTTGAAAATCCAGTCCAAATCGGTGACAGACTTTACTTTGAAGACATGGCAATCTACTCCTTTGTCAAAAATAATACCTTTAACGGTATTGGATTGCCAAGTCTCTATCTCATGGACGAGCAGGGAGACTGCAACTTAGTCAAAGCCTTCGGATATCAAGACTTTAAAGGGAGATTATCATGATGGACAGTCCAAAGAAATTAGGCTATCGTATGCCAGCAGAGTACGAACCACATCATGGAACCCTCATAATCTGGCCGACTCGACCAGGTTCATGGCCCTTTCAAGGAAAGGCTGCCCAAAGAGCATTTAGCCAGATTATCAAGACCATAGCAGAAGGGGAAAGAGTCTATCTTTTGGTGGAGCAGGACCATCTATCTGAAGCCCAATCCTATCTTGGAGACAAGGTTGTTTATTTAGATATTCCGACAAATGATGCCTGGGCGCGTGATACTGGGCCGACTATTCTCGTCAATGATAAAAGAGACAAGTTGGCAGTCGATTGGTCTTTCAATGCCTGGGGTGGAGCTGTAGATGGTCTTTATCAAGATTATGAAGAGGATAACCAAGTAGCTAGTCGTTTTGCTGAGGCCTTGGAAATGCCTGTTTACGATGCTAAACCTTTTGTACTGGAAGGCGGAGCAATCCATAGCGATGGTCAAGGAACCATTCTTGTGACTGAAAGTTGCCTTCTGAGCGCTGGTCGCAATCCTCATCTCAGTAAAGAGGAAATCGAGAGAAGATTATTGAACTATCTTGGCGCTGAAAAAGTTATCTGGCTTCCTTATGGTATTTATCAGGACGAAACCAATGAACACGTTGATAATGTTGCAGCCTTTGTAGGTCCTGCAGAACTTGTCTTGGCTTGGACAGATGACCAGAACGATCCTCAGTATGCTATGTCTGTAGCTGATTTAGCTTTTTTAGAGAAGGAAACGGATGCAAAAGGTCGTCCCTTCACTATTCATAAATTGCCAATCCCAGCGCTTCATCAAGTTGTAACCGAAGAGTATTTGCCAGGCTACATCTATGAAGAAGGGGAAGAAGAGCGTTATGCAGGTGAACGTCTTGCGGCTTCCTATGTAAACTTTTATATTGCCAACAAGGCTGTCTTAGTGCCCCAGTTTGAGGATGTCAATGACCAAGTGGCCCTAGATATCCTCAGCAAGTGTTTCCCAGACCGTAAGGTCGTAGGAATTCCAGCCAGAGATATTCTCTTAGGTGGTGGCAATATCCACTGTATCACTCAACAAATCCCAGAATAGGAGAAAAAGATGAGAAATATAAAAGTTGCAGCGATCCAGATGCAATGCGCTAAGGATGTGGCAACAAATATCCAAACAGCGGAACGTTTAGTTCGACAAGCTGCAGACCAAGGCGCACAAATCATCCTCTTACCCGAGTTGTTTGAACGCCCCTATTTCTGTCAGGAACGCCAGTATGACTACTACCAATATGCTCAGTCAGTGACAGAAAATACAGCCATTCAGCATTTTAAAGTGATTGCTAAGGAACTAAATGCTGTTTTACCGATTAGTTTCTTCGAAAAAGATAGCAACGTCTTGTATAACTCAATCGCCGTCATTGATGCTGATGGGGAAGTGCTGGGCGTTTATCGGAAAACCCACATACCAGATGACCATTATTATCAAGAAAAGTTTTACTTTACGCCTGGAAACACCGGTTTCAAAGTCTGGGATACGCGCTACGCCAAAATTGGGATCGGCATCTGTTGGGATCAATGGTTCCCTGAAACAGCGCGCTGTCTTGCTCTGAATGGTGCTGAATTGCTCTTCTATCCTACAGCCATTGGTTCAGAACCAATTTTGGATACAGACAGTTGTGGTCACTGGCAACGTACTATTCAAGGGCACGCAGCAGCTAATATTGTCCCAGTCATAGCAGCCAATCGTTACGGTTTGGAAGAAGTCACTCCTAGTGAGGAAAATGGTGGACAGAGTTCCAGTCTTGACTTCTACGGTTCCTCCTTTATGACGGATGAAACAGGAGCTATTCTAGAGAGAGCTGAAAGGCAAGGTGAGGCTGTTCTGATTGCAACTTATGACCTTGACAAGGGAGCAAGTGAACGCCTCAACTGGGGACTGTTTCGAGATAGAAGACCAGAAATGTACCAACGAATTACGGACTAGAAGGTAACTTTCATAATAAATTTTTGATATTCACGCCTGTCTTACAAAAATGTAAGATAGGCTTTTTAAATGTAAGATGGGTGTACGATTATACGTGGAAATGTATGCTATACTCTATGTAGATCAAAAAGAAAGAGGTTTATTATGAAAAAATGGAATGCGACGCAGTTGAAGTATCTGATGGCGGCAGTAATGGTTTTAGACCATATCCCTCATATCACCGGAATCGTTTCTCCTTTGTGGGAAGGTATCTTCCACGCTATGACCCGTTGTGTGGGAGTTTGGTTTGCGTATATGGCTATGGAAGGATTCATCCATACTCGAAACTTGAAAAACTACCTCATCCGTCTCTGGAATTGGGCGCTTATCATGTTTGCTGGAAATAGCCTTCTCAATACTCTGTTTGCCTCTAAGGGTGTAATGGTTACTAATAATATTTTCTTTACTTTGGCCTTCGGTGTCACCATGCTTTGGATTGGTTTTCCCAGAAAAGAGCTGGATAAAAAAGAGAAGTTGTGGCGTCGGATTGGGCTTGCTGGTCTCTTGATTTTCGGTTGTCTTTTTACTGAGGGAGGTATCACCATGCTACCATTTCTCTTGATTAGTTACTCTTGCCGAAATCGTAAGGGATTGCGAAATCTCCTATATGCCTTTCTGTGGGCCT
This sequence comes from Streptococcus halitosis, assembly GCF_023147855.1. GTDB lineage: Bacteria > Bacillota > Bacilli > Lactobacillales > Streptococcaceae > Streptococcus > Streptococcus halitosis_B. The sequence continues at coordinate 279,902 of NZ_JAHXOP010000001.1, read as the reverse complement.
TCTTGTTAGTGACTTCCATCCAAATATACGACACATGGTACCAAACACTGGAAATGATGCTTTTCAATTCTGACTGGCTCTTTATCACCGTCTTTCCTTTTATGGCCTTGTATAATGGACAGCGAGGAAAAGAAACTAGTTGGAGTAAATATTTCTTTTATATTTTCTACCCAGCTCATCTATGGATTATTACCCTGGTTGCTTATTTGGGTAAATAGCAAAAAAGCAAATAGCAGTAAATTCTGTCTATTTGCTTTTCTTTTTATAAAATATACTTCTCAATGGCGCGTGCAACGCCTTCTTCTTCATTGCTGGCTGTAACGTCATTAGCAAGGGATTTGACATGGTCGCTGGCATTTCCCATAGCAATGCCAAGTCCTGCAAACTGAAGCATTTCGATATCGTTATTGGCATCGCCCATGGCCATAATTTCTGAGGGCTCGATTTTCAAAATCGCTGCTAGTCGAGAAAGAGCAGTAGCCTTTGTTGTTCCAAGTGGCATAGCTTCATAAATGACAGGCTGCGAACGAACACCGCTGAACCGTTGGCATAGTTCTGTCGCAAAACGCTGCTCAAAATCGTCTGTTTGCTCTTTTGTTCCTAAAAACATGCCTTGGAACATCCGATACTTGCCACTAGTCGCGTCCTCAAGGGAGATTTCAGTCAGGTCTGAAAAGACTAGCTTGGCATCATTTTGAACAATTTGATTAGGCTTGCCACCGAGGACAAAATAATGTTTCTCATCAAAAAGAGTCAACTGAACGTCGCTTTTTTCTGCTAGGTCATAGAGGTATTCAATGTCAGCTGGACTGAGTTCTTGCCAGTCCACTAGACTCCAGTCACTGGTCTGGTGAGTTGAACAACCGTTATTGACGATGACATACTCATTCTGAAGGTCCAGTCCCAGTTTTTTGTAGTAAGGAAGAACACCAAAAAGCGGGCGACCTGTACAGAGAACCAGTTTGACACCTTTTTCAATGGCTTGGTGAATAGCAGTAATGTGAGCTTGTGGGATTTCCTTGGCTTCATTGAGGAGGGTTCCGTCCATATCCAAGGCTAGTAGTTTAATCATAAGACTTCCTTTTCTAGGTGTTTTGCTTTTATTATAGCATATAGACTATGAAATGTCTGACAGAATAGTAACATTCGACTTTCCTTTTCTTGAAAAAGAAAATAAAATCTTATATAATATGTATACTTAATATTTAAGGAGAAATAATGTCAAAGTATCACTTTAATTCAATTTACAAAAATGATGAAACAGAGTCTACAGGTCTTCTTTTCATCAAAGTCTACAACAAGTGGGAAAGCAACTTAAAAAGAGTTTTGAAATCAGTTGGCCTCACTTTGCCCCAATTTATCGTTTTAACCTCTCTCTTGTTTCTGTCTAATAGAGAGGAATATGTAACGCAAGTTGATATTGCTCGGTTCACTGGAATGGATGTCATGACGGTTTCCCAGATTGTTAGGCTACTGGAGAAGAAAGACTACATTGGACGAGATCAACATCCAAAGGATAGTCGGGCAAAACTGGTCTCAGTGACGAATTCTGGCGCGGAGAAGGTCAATCAAGCTTTGCCTTTAGTAGAAGGTGTTGATGAAGAATTTTTTGAAAAACTATCTAACGATAGAGAAGTTTTTAATCGCTTTTTAGTAGAGTTGGAGGATAAAAATGCCTAGATATTGGGTCGGAGTTGTTTCAAAGAACCATGTTTTAAGAGGAGTTGAAGGGAATTTTTGTCAGGTCTGTCATGGAAAGGGCGGCCCCTTAAACCGTATGAAAAAAGGAGACTACCTTTTATACTATAGTCCGAAATACGATATGAATGGTCAAGATAAGTTACAGGCTTTTGTGGCCGTAGGTAAAATTATAGACGACAAGGCCTATCAAGTAGAGCAGTTTGAAGGATTCTTTCCCTTTAGACGAAATGTCGAGTATTATCAACCAGTCAAAGATTGTTCCATAGAAATAGCCAGACAACATCCTGAATGGAAAGACTATACTTCTCGCCTCCGCTATGGGCATTTTGAAGTTTCCAAAGACTTTTTCCTCTATATCTTTCAGCATATGAAAGTGGATGATGAAGGATGATTGATTTGCTAATTAAATGATTATCAACTAGAATTTTGGATTTGGACTGTGAAGCGAACTTTGCTATAATAGAGTAAGAAACTTTGATAAAGCAAACGAGGCTGAGATGAAATTACTTTATACTGATATTCGGACTTCTTTGACTGAAATTTTAACGAGAGAGGCAGAAGAGCTAGTTGCTGCAGGCAATCGGGTTTTCTACATCGCCCCCAACTCTCTTTCATTTGAAAAAGAACGCGCCGTGCTGGAATGCTTGTCCCAGCAGGCTTCTTTTGTGATTACCGTCACGCGCTTTGCTCAAATGGCTCGTTACCTGGTTTTGAATGATTTGCCAACTAAGACGACTCTAGATGACATCGGGCTTGGGATGGCTTTTTATAAGTGTCTTGCGGAACTCGATCCCAAGGACTTGCGAGTTTATGGTGCTATTAAGCAGGATCCTCAATTTATCCAGCAGTTGATTGAACTTTATCATGAGATGACGACTGCTCAGATGAGCTTTTTGGACTTGGAAAGTTTAACAGATGAGAATAAGCGAGCAGACTTACTCTTGATTTTTGAGAAAGTAACAGCCTATCTCAATCAAGGTCAGTTGGCTCAGGGAAGTCAGTTGTCCCATTTGATTGAGGCTATTGAAAATGGCAAGGTAAGTAGTGATTTTAGTCAGATTGCCTTAATCATTGACGGATTTACCCGTTTTTCTGCTGAGGAAGAGCATGTGGTGGATCTGCTCCATCGAAAAGGTGTCGAGATTGTTATTGGGGCTTATGCAAGCAAGAAAGCCTATACCAGTCCGTTCACTGAAGGGAATCTCTATCAAGCCAGTGTGGAATTCCTCCATCATTTGGGTGCAAAATATCAAACACCTGCTCAGGATCGTTCTAAAACTCATGAGAAGATGGATAGTTTTGACAAGGCCTCTCGTTTGCTGGAGTCTTCTTATGACTTTTTAGAGCTGACTTTGGAGGTCGATAAGAAGGACCGTGAAAACCTGCAAATCTGGTCTTGCTTGACGCAAAAAGAGGAGTTGGAATTAGTAGCCCGTAGCATTCGTCAGAAATTACATGACCATCCAGAACTGAGTTACAAGAATTTCCGTATTCTGCTGGGGGATGTGGCTTCTTACCAGTTATCACTGAAAACCATTTTTGACCAGTACCAGATTCCTTTCTATCTAGGTAGAAGTGAATCTATGGCCCACCACCCTTTGACTCAGTATGTCGAATCTATTTTGCGTTTGAAACGCTACCGTTTCCGTCAGGAAGATTTGATTAATCTCCTCAGAACTGGTCTGTATACTGACCTTAGCCAAGCGGATATTGATGCTTTTGAGCAATATCTCCGCTATCTTGGTATCAATGGCTTGCCAGCTTTTCAGCAGACCTTCACAAAATCCCACCACGGAAAATTTGATTTGGAACACTTGAATGCCCTTCGTCTGCGAGTTTTGGAGCCGCTTGAAACCTTATTTGCCAGTCGGAAGCAAAAGACTGAAAATCTCTTGCAAAAGTGGAATACTTTTCTAAAAAATGCTGCTTTAAGCAAGCAGATGCAAGAATTGACAGCTACTATGGAAACTCTAGAACAGGAAAGACAAGTCGAAGTTTGGAAAGCCTTCTGCCATGTTTTAGAACAATTTGCGACCGTTTTTGCTGGTTCACAAGTTAGTCTGGAGGATTTCCTAGCCTTGCTCCATTCTGGGATGAGTTTGTCCCAGTATCGCACCATACCAGCAACAGTGGACACCGTTCTGGTGCAGAGTTATGATTTGATTGCCCCTCAGACCGCTGACTTTGTCTATGCCATCGGTCTGACTCAGGATCATTTACCAAAAATTGCGCAAAACACCAGCCTGTTAACAGACGAAGAAAGACAAAGCCTAAACCAAGCAACTGAAGAGGGAGCACAATTACTGATTGCAAGTAGCGAAAATCTCAAGAAAAATCGCTATACCATGCTTTCTTTAGTCAACGCCGCTCGTAAGCAGTTGGTGTTGTCAGCACCAAGTCTTCTTAATGAAAATGAGAGCAAGGAATCGGCCTATCTTCAGGAACTGGTGAGTTTTGGATTTAGCCGGATAGAGAAGAAGATTCATCAAAAAAGTCTGTCTAAGGATGATATGGGGTCTTATCACAGTCTATTGTCTAGTCTAGTTGCCTATCATCAGCAGGGCGAGACAAGTAATACTGAGCAAGATTTGACCTTTGTCAAGGTTTTGGCTCGTGTCATGGGGAAAAAACTTGACCAAAAAGGTCTTACAAATCCAGCTATCCCAACTAGTCCAAGCAGCAAGCCATTAGCTAAAGAGACCTTGCAGGCTCTCTATCCAGCTGACAAAGAGTTTTACTTGTCTACGTCTGGTTTGACGGAGTTTTACCGCAATGAATACAGTTATTTCCTCCGTTATGTCTTAGGTTTGCAGGAAGAAGTGCGCCTACGTCCTGATGCTCGAAGTCACGGGAATTTCTTGCATCGTATTTTTGAACGTGCCTTGAAACTGCCTGATGAAGATTCCTTTGACCAACGTCTGGAACAAGCTATTCAAGAAACCAGTCAGGAACGCGAATTTGAAGCCATTTATCAGGAAAGTTTGGAAGCCCAGTTTACCAAGGAAGTTCTGCTTGATGTGGCTCGGACAACTGGTCACATCCTTCGTCATAATCCAGCCATTGAAACCATCCAAGAGGAAGCAACATTTGGTGGTAAAGATCAAGCCTTTATTCAATTGGATAATGGTCGCAGTGTCCATGTGCGAGGCAAGGTTGACCGAATCGACCGTTTGAAAGCTGATGGAGCATTAGGAGTTGTAGACTACAAGTCTAGTTTGACTCAGTTCCAGTTTCCGAATTTCTTTAATGGCCTCAATTCCCAACTGCCAACCTATCTTGCTGCCCTAAAAAGAGAAGGGGAGCAGAACTTTTTTGGCGCTATGTACTTGGAAATGGCTGAGCCTGTCCAATCTTTATTAGCTGTTAAAAGTCTGGCAGGAGCAGTAGTAGAAACCAGCAAATCAATGAAATACCAAGGACTCTTTTTAGAAAAAGAAAGCAGTCACTTGGGTGAATTTTACAACAAAAACAAGGCCAATCAGCTGACAGATGAGGAGTTCCAACTCTTACTGGACTATAATGCCCATCTTTACAAGAAGGCAGCTGAGAAAATCTTAAAGGGCCAGTTCGCCATCAATCCCTATACAGAAAATGGCAGAAGTATTGCCCCGTACGTTCAGCAACATCAAGCCATCACTGGATTTGAAGCTAATTATCACTTAGGACAAGCCCGTTTCCTAGAGAAGTTAAACTTAGCTGATGGCAAGCGTCTGGTCGGAGAAAAACTCAAGCAAGCTTGGTTTGAGAAAATGAGAGAGGAGTTGAATCGATGAAGCCCATTTCCTTTTTAACTGAGGAAGAGATTCAAAAACTGCAAGAAGCAGAAGCGCATTCGAGCAAGGAACAAAAGAAAACTGCCGAGCAAATCGAAGCCATTTATACGGCAGGGCAAAATATCCTAGTTTCAGCGTCTGCTGGTTCAGGGAAGACCTTTGTTATGGCCGAGCGCATTCTGGACCAATTAGCACGTGGCGTGGAAATCAGCCAACTCTTTATCTCAACCTTTACCGTCAAGGCTGCGACCGAACTCAAAGAACGTTTGGAGAAAAAAATCAGCCAACAAATCCAAGAAACCGATGATGTCGATCTCAAACAACACTTGGGACGTCAATTGGCAGATCTACCAAACGCTGCCATCGGAACCATGGACTCCTTCACACAAAAATTCCTTGGCAAGCATGGCTATCTGATTGATATCGCACCGAACTTCCGTATTTTGCAAAATGAAAGTGAACAGTTACTCTTAAAGAACGAAGTTTTTCATCAGGTTTTTGAAGAGAATTACCAAGGTGAGAATAAAGAGAAATTTAGCCGTTTGGTGAAAAACTTTGCTGGACGTGGCAAGGATGAACGAGGTCTGCGCCAGCAAGTCTACAAAATCTATGATTTTCTTCAATCCACCAGCAGTCCCAAAAAATGGCTGAACGAGTCTTTTCTCAAAGGGTTTGAAAAAGCTGATTTTGCAAATGAAAAAGACAAACTAACTGAGCAAATCAAACAGGCGCTTTGGGATTTGGAAAGCTTTTTCCGTTATCATCTGGATAATGATGCCAAGGAGTTTCCCAAAGCTGTCTATTTAGAAGCTGTTCAACAGGTTTTGGATGAAATTGGCTCCTTAAATCAAGAGTCCGATAGTCAGGCTTATCAAGCAGTGCTTACGCGTATTGTCGCAATATCGAAAGAAAAGAATGGTCGAGCTCTAGCTAATTCTAGTCGAAAGGCTGATTTGAAGCCACTGGCTGATGCCTATAACGATGAGAGAAAGGTCCAGTTTGCTAAACTAGGACAACTGGCGGACCAGATAACCATTCTCGACTATCAAGAGCGTTATCATGAAGACACCTGGGAGCTGGCTAAAACCTTCCAAACATTTATGAGTGATTTTGTGGAGGCTTATCGCGAACGTAAACGCCAAGAAAATTCCTTTGAATTCGCTGATATCAGTCATTACACCATTGAGATTTTAGAGAATTTCCCACAAGTTCGCGAGACTTATCAAGAGAGATTTCATGAAGTCATGGTCGATGAGTATCAGGATACCAACCACATTCAAGAACGGATGCTGGAATTGCTGTCGAATGGTCACAATCGCTTTATGGTGGGAGATATCAAGCAGTCCATCTACCGTTTCCGTCAGGCAGACCCGCAGATTTTCAATGAAAAATTTCAACGCTATGCGCAAAATCCTCAAGAAGGAAAGCTGATTTTGCTCAAGGAAAATTTTCGTAGTAGTTCAGAAGTGCTGTCAGCAACCAACGATGCTTTTGCACGCCTTATGGACCAAGAGGTCGGCGAAATCAACTATGACAGCATGCACCAGCTTGTTTTTGCCAATACCAAACTGACTCCTAATCCAGACAACAAGGCAGAATTTCTCCTCTACGATAAGGGCGATAGTGGGCAAGAGAAAGAAGAAAGTGATGAAGACACGAAACTCACTGGGGAAATGCGCCTGGTCCTCAAGGAAATCTTAAATCTACATCAAGAAAAAGGTGTAGCCTTCAAAGAAATTGCCCTTCTGACTTCCAGTCGCAGTCGTAATGACCAGATTCTACTTGCCCTGTCTGAGTACGGGATACCTGTCAAAACCGACGGTGAGCAAAACAACTACCTCCAATCCTTAGAAGTACAAGTCATGCTGGACACCCTTCGTGTCATCCACAATCCCCTGCAAGACTACGCCTTGGTTGCCCTTATGAAGTCTCCTATGTTTAGTTTCGATGAGGACGAGTTGGCACGTTTATCTCTTCAGAAAGCAGAAGATAAAGTACAAGAGAATCTTTATGAGAAACTAGTCAATGCTCAAAGACAGGTAACTGATCAGAAAGAGTTAATTCACAAGGACCTAGCTGAAAAAATAAATCAGTTCATGGATATCTTGGATTCTTGGCGCTTATATGCCAAAAACCACTCTCTCTATGACTTGATTTGGAAGATTTATAATGACCGTTTTTACCATGACTATGTTGGGGCTTTAGCAAATGGTCCTGCCAGACAGGCCAATCTCTACGCCCTAGCTCTGCGAGCTGACCAGTTTGAAAAGAGTAATTTCAAAGGCTTGTCGCGTTTTATACGTATGATTGACCAAGTCCTAGAAGCCCAGCATGATCTTGCAAGCGTAGCTGTCGCCCCGCCAAAGGATGCTGTGGAACTCATGACCATTCACAAGAGCAAAGGTCTGGAGTTTCCTTATGTCTTTATCCTCAACATGGATCAGGACTTCAATAAGCAAGACTCAATGTCAGATGTTATTCTCAGTCGTCAGAATGGGCTTGGTGTCAAATACATTGCCAAGGTGGAAACAGGAGCAGTGGAAGCACACTATCCTAAAACCCTCAAACTCTCCATTCCTAGCCTAACTTATACGCAGAATGAGAAAGAACTGCAATTGGCTAGCTATTCAGAGCAAATGCGTCTGCTGTATGTTGCCATGACGAGAGCTGAGAAAAAGCTATATCTTGTCGGTAAGGGTTCTCGTGAAAAGCTGGAAGCAAAGGAATACCCAGCAACTGAAAACGGAAAATTAGATAGCAATACCAGACTACAAGCAAGAAATTTCCAAGATTGGATCTGGGCTATCGGCAAAGTATTTGCCAAGGACAATCTCAACTTTAGCTATCGTTTTATTGGTGAAGACCAGCTGACCAGAGAAGCTATCGGAGAGTTGGAAAACAAGAGCCCTCTCCAAGATAGCTCTCAAGCAGACAACCGCCAGTCAGAAACCATCAAAGAGGCTTTGGAAATGCTGAAAGAGGTGGAAGTTTATAATACTTTTCACCGCGCAGCTATTGAACTACCAAGTGTTCAAACCCCAAGCCAAATCAAGAAATTCTACGAACCCGTTATGGATATGGAAGGGGTAGAAATTACTAACCAAACCAAATCACCAGAGAAGCAAATCAGCTTCAATTTACCTGATTTTTCAACTAAAGAAAAGGTAACTGGAGCTGAGATTGGTAGTGCAATCCACGAACTCATGCAAAGAATTGATCTTAGTCAGCAACCAACACTTGCTAGTCTAACAGAAACTCTCAAACAAGTTCAAGCTAGTCCAGCTGCTAGAGACAAGATCAATCTTTCTAAAATCCTAGCATTCTTTGATACGGCACTTGGTCAGGAAATTCTCGCTAATACCAGCCATCTTTACCGCGAGCAACCTTTCTCCATGCTCAAAAAAGATCAAAAGAGTCAGGAAGACTTCGTTGTCCGTGGAATCTTGGATGGCTATCTGCTTTATGAGGATCGCATCGTTCTTTTCGACTACAAAACAGACCGTTACGATCAACCAAGTCAACTCATAGACCGCTATCGTGGTCAGTTAGCCTTATACGGAGAGGCTTTATCTAGAGCCTATTCGATTGAAAACATAGAAAAATACTTGATTTTGCTCGGCAAAGATGAGGTTCAAGTTGTAAAAGTATAATTTATACTCTTCGAAAATCTCTTCAAACCACGTCAGCTTCACCTTGCCGTAGATATGCTCACTGACTTCGTCAGTCTTATCTACAACCTCAAAACTGTGTTTTGAGCAGCCTGCGGCTAGCTTCCTAGTTTGCTCTTTAATTTTCATTGAGTATTAGAAAGGAGACCTCATGACACTTCCAGTTAGAAAATCCCTGCACGATGCGGTTTTACAGGCTTCAAAAGCCAATACTTGGGATCAAGCTACCAAGGAATGGAATGAAGTTTCCTTGATTTTTAACGGTATCGGTCGTAGCAATTGTGTCTGCGGTAATGCTATCAAATACGCCTACGAACTCTTTAACGGAGTTACAGGACAACGTCTGTTTCCTATCGGAAGCGACTGTGTTCGCCATTTTCATCGTATTAGCCTCGATCAGCAACTAGAAGAGGAAGAAAAACTACTCAGAAAGGTTGAAAATCTGACTAGAAAGGCCCAGAAAAAGGAAAAAATCAAGGTCACTAAAAGCGACTTTGACGAACGACTTCTAAAATGGTTTTGGGAAAAAGGTGTTTTCAAAGCCAATCGTGGCAATCAATTCGCGCCTGAGAGAGACTATCAGCTCTTCCTAGAGGTCTTTCAAGGCGGAAGTTGGACCAAGGCAGATCCAAAGAAGAAGGCTCGTATGGAAGAAGTGTTGGAAAATTGTATCAAACCTTTTTTACTTGGTAAGACCGATGACCAACTCTATCTTGTCAAACTAGGCAAGGAGAAAATCGACTACGAGCAGCATTTACGGATTCAAGCAGAGAAAGAACGCAAGAAAAGAGATAAAATCGCCAAGCAATACGCTGACAACCTCATTCTTGCCATGGGGCCTGCAGAACGAGCCTATCAAGATTACTTTGGCTTTACAGAAACCTTGACCCAAGAAGAACGAAAATGGGAAAAAATCCTCTTTGGTAAGAATAGAGACGAACGGGCTATCAAGGCTAAACAAAACCAAAAGGAGTTGGAAAAGGATCAGCGAATTGCAAATCAAGATCCTATTGAACGAAAGCAGAAGCAGACTTGGCTTCTTAATTCCTATTTTCGTGATTTGCCTGATGAAAAAGCCAGATTTGCTAGACTCTTATTAGAATTTCGAAAAAGTGGAGAAGTAGCCTTTTCAGATGATTACTTATCTGAGCATCTCATCGATTTTTTCTACAAAATGAAAGCATTTGAGTTTGAAATTGCACCAGAACAAGTCCGCGATTTTCTAAAAGAATGCCTTCAGGCAGAACATCTATCATCTGCACAAGAAAGTTGGACTAGAGGGATTCTCCTCAATTGTCTTCATCCGTTTTTAGATAGGTTACTCATATAGAAAAAAATCCTACCTTGTCTATGCATGGTAGGATTTATGTATCTCCAAAGATGTACTGGTAAAGTTGGACGACTTTCTGAAAACATTGTGTGTCCATTCTTGTTATTTTTTGAGCATTTCGCATCCGAAAATCAAAGGTATACAGTTGAAATGGATTGACAGCGCCATCTACCTTATCCGACGAGACAGGAACGAGCAAGCCTTTTTCTGCCAAACGTTGTTGGCCATGAGTGATGGGACATACAGCCACAAAACCAGTTTGCAAGGCATATTCTCTCCTAGAAACTACCAAAGCAGGTCGCCTTTTCTGAATTTCTCGACCGACTGATGGATCAAAGTCCAGCCAAATGATATCCTGCTTTTCAGGAATATAGTCAGATTTCGCTATCAAGTGACCTTACCCCTTCAAAATCATTTGTCATTCTCAAATCAGTAATCCCATCAAAAGGATCTTTCAGTTTTGGAGCTAAGACAATGACTCCGTCAATCCCTTTGTAGACAACCATTTCTTGACCTTCTGTCATACCCAAATTTTTAGGAATGGTCACAGTGAGCGAATTCCCCACCTTCCGAGTCTTTACTGTATTCATTGCTCTACCTCCACGAAATTGTATACACAAAGTATATACCTGTTAGCAAAAAAAGTCAAGTAAATCCTTACTGTCATCAAGAATATTTCGCACGATTACTATTTATCATTTGTTGTGGTCAAAGCCTGTGCAAAAGTTCCTAATTTATGATAGAATAGATGGTGAGAAAGAAAACGTTTTTACTGCGTTTTTCAGTCGGAAAGGGAAATTTATGGCTACTATTCAATGGTTTCCGGGTCACATGTCTAAGGCTCGGCGGCAAGTTCAGGAGAATCTTAAGTTTGTTGATTTTGTGACGATTTTGGTGGATGCTCGGCTACCTTTATCTAGTCAAAATCCTATGTTAACCAAGATTGTGGGTGATAAACCTAAACTCTTGATTTTGAACAAGGCTGACCTAGCAGACCCAGCAATGACCAAAGAATGGCGTCAGTATTTTGAATCACAGGGAATCCAAACTCTGGCTATCAACTCCAAAGAGCAAGTAACTGTAAAAGTTGTGACGGATGCAGCTAAAAAGCTCATGGCTGATAAGATTGCACGCCAGAAAGAACGTGGTATCAAGATCGAAACCCTGCGGACCATGATTATCGGAATTCCAAACGCTGGTAAATCAACTCTGATGAACCGCTTGGCTGGTAAGAAAATCGCAGTTGTCGGCAACAAACCTGGTGTGACCAAGGGGCAACAATGGCTTAAAACCAATAAAGACCTGGAAATCTTGGATACACCAGGAATTCTCTGGCCTAAGTTCGAAGATGAAACTGTCGCTCTAAAACTAGCCTTGACTGGAGCTATCAAAGACCAGTTGCTTCCTATGGATGAGGTGACCATTTTTGGTCTCAATTATTTCAAAAAACATTATCCGGAAAAGCTAGCTGAACGCTTCAAACAAATGAAAATTGAAGAAGAAGCACCTGTTATCATCATGGATATGACACGTGCCCTTGGTTTCCGAGACGACTACGACCGCTTTTACAGCCTCTTCGTCAAGGAAGTCCGTGATGGAAAACTCGGTAACTATACCTTAGATACATTGGACGACATTGATGACGACGATTAAAGAAATCAAAGAACTTCTTGCCACTGTCAAAGAATTAGACAATCCCCTTTTTCTTGAACTGGAAAAAGATCCTCGTTCTGGAGTTCAAAAGGAAATCAACAAGCGTAAAAAAGCCATTCAGGCTGAACTGGATGAAGACTTTCGCCTGGAAACTATGCTTTCCTATGAGAAAGAGCTTTATAAGCAAGGATTGACCTTTATAGCAGGTGTTGATGAGGTCGGCCGTGGTCCTCTGGCTGGTCCTGTGGTCGCTGCAGCCGTTATTTTACCAAAAAATTGTAAGATTAGAGGCCTCAACGACAGCAAGAAGATCCCTAAAAAGAAACATCTGGAAATTTATCAAGCCGTTCAAGACCAAGCCTTGGCAATAGGTATTGGTATCAAGGATAATCACATCATTGACCAAGTCAATATCTACGAGGCGACCAAGCTGGCCATGAAGGAAGCAATCTCCCAGCTCAGTCCGCAACCTGAGCATCTCTTGATAGATGCCATGAAACTGGAGTTACCAATTTCACAAACCTCTATTATCAAAGGAGATGCTAACTCCCTCTCCATCGCAGCTGCATCTATAGTGGCTAAGGTGACACGGGATAATATTATGAAGGACTATGATAATCAATATCCCGGCTATGATTTCACGGCTAATGCAGGATATGGAACAGCTAAACATCTAGACGGACTCAAGAAACTAGGAGTTACCCCAATTCACCGAATCAGCTTTGAACCCGTTAAATCATTGGTTGCAGAAGAAAAAGAAAGTTTAAGTTAGAAGGAATGAATGATTATGGAGGAACAGTCAGAAATACTCAGCTCCAAGAAGGAATTTGCCTTTGCCTCAAGCACCATATTATCCCAAGTTGGGCGAGGGATCATTGTCGGTCTCGTCGTCGGACTAATCGTCGGATCCTTTCGGTTTTCAATCGAAAAAGGCTTCCACCTGATACAAGGACTCTATCAAGATCAAGCGCACCTGGTGCGCAATCTTTTTATCATTGGCCTATTTTATTTAATTGTTAGCTGGCTCAGTGCGAAATTGACTCGATCGGAAAAAGATATCAAGGGTTCAGGAATTCCTCAAGTCGAAGCCGAACTAAAAGGTCTCATGACCCTTAACTGGTGGGGCGTTCTCTGGAAAAAATATATTTTAGGTATTCTTGCAATTGCCAGTGGACTTATGCTGGGACGAGAGGGACCAAGTATTCAACTTGGAGCAGTTGGTGGTAAAGGTATAGCCAAGTGGCTCAAATCTAGTCCAGTTGAAGAACGTTCCCTGATTGCTAGTGGAGCTGCTGCAGGTTTAGCCGCAGCCTTTAATGCACCAATCGCAGGTCTTCTCTTTGTTATAGAAGAAGTTTACCACCATTTTTCACGATTTTTCTGGGTCTCAACTCTAGCAGCCAGTCTCGTAGCAAACTTTATTTCTTTACTCATATTTGGCCTAACACCCGTACTAGATATGCCAGACAACATTCCTCTCATGACCCTAGACCAGTATTGGATTTACCTCCTTATGGGAGTTTTTCTCGGGCTTTCTGGTTTTCTCTATGAGAAAGCTGTACTCAATGTTGGTCGAGTTTATGACTGGATTGGTAAAAAAATCCACTTGGATAGAGCTTATTATCCAATCCTAGCATTCATTCTCATCATACCAGTCGGGATCTTCTTACCACAAATCCTTGGTGGTGGAAACCAGGTCGTTCTTTCTTTGACTGAGCAAAATTTTAGTTTTCAAGTTCTATTAGCTTACTTTTTGATTCGCTTTGTTTGGAGCATGATTAGCTATGGAAGTGGTCTCCCAGGAGGAATTTTCCTACCCATTCTGGCGCTTGGTTCCTTACTTGGTGCCCTAGTCGGTGTCATTTGTATCAATCTTGGGCTTGTCAGCCAAGAGCAATTCCCTATATTTGTCATTTTAGGAATGAGTGGCTACTTTGGGGCAATATCCAAGGCTCCCTTAACCGCTATGATCCTCGTAACTGAGATGGTAGGGGACATTCGCAACCTCATGCCACTTGGCTTAGTGACCTTGGTAGCTTACATCGTCATGGATCTACTCAAGGGTGCTCCAGTCTATGAGGCCATGCTAGAAAAAATGCTGCCAGAAGAAGCGACAGATGAAGGAGAAGTCACCCTCATTGAAATTCCTGTATCAGATAAAATCGCTGGAAAACAGGTTCATGAGCTCAACTTGCCACATAACGTACTCATCACCACCCAAGTCCATAATGGCAAAAGCCAAACAGTTAACGGCTCAACTAGAATGTATCTGGGTGATATGATTCACCTGGTGATTCCAAAAAGTGAAATTGGAAAAGTCAAAGATTTGTTGTTGTAAGTTTTGTTTACATAATTTATATTATGCAACAAAAATATTTCTTAATTAAATACATTTGAAAACCGATTCTCTGCAATGAGATCGGTTATTTCTTACTGATAAGGTATTTCAACATACAAGTAATTGAACTTTGTAAAAAATAAGACTATAATTAAGTTAGGAATGATAAAGCTAGGAAGGAGTTTACTGTATCAAATCTGTACAGTAAGATTAAAAATCATGAAAAAGAAAACAATAGCAATTATACAATGTATTTTGTATCTCATAGCTCCTTATATAGCTCTTCAGTTATGTAGAATGAACAGAAGTATCGTTACTGATAATCTCTTTTTTATTTTCCTTATTCTGCTGACTATTTCATTCTGGTTTAGTATTTGGAAACTAGAAAAAGCACTAGATAATGATTCACAATAGAAAAAAGATTTAGTTCTGTATTTCATAGATCTAAGTCTTTTTTCTATTCTTTGAAAACTCTCATAACATCTTTCCGAAAAACTATAATTTTCTTGAAAAATATATAAGTCTATGCTATACTACTAGTAGACTTAATTATGGAGAAAATACATGAAACGTGAGATTTTACTGGAACGAATCGACAAACTGAAACAAATCATGCCCTGGTATGTTCTGGAATACTACCAATCAAAGCTTGCTGTTCCTTACAGTTTTACAACCTTGTACGAATACCTCAAGGAATACGATCGATTTTTCAGTTGGGTTTTAGAGTCTGGAATTTCAAATGCTGATAAAATGTCTGACATTCCTTTATCGGTCTTGGAAAATATGTCTAAAAAAGACATGGAATCCTTTATCCTGTATCTACGTGAACGTCCATTGCTGAATGCCAATACAACCAAGCAAGGTGTCTCTCAGACGACCATCAATCGGACCTTGTCAGCACTTTCCAGTCTTTACAAGTATCTGACCGAGGAAGTTGAAAACGACCAAGGGGAGCCTTATTTCTATCGTAATGTAATGAAGAAAGTTTCAACCAAGAAAAAGAAAGAAACTCTTGCTGCCAGAGCTGAAAACATCAAGCAAAAACTCTTTCTAGGTGATGAGACAGAAGGTTTTTTAACCTATATCGACCAAGAGTACCCACAACAGCTTTCAAATCGTGCTCTATCGTCATTCAATAAAAATAAGGAACGTGATTTGGCCATCATTGCCCTTCTCTTGGCATCTGGTGTCCGCTTATCTGAAGCAGTTAATCTGGATCTAAGAGACCTTAATCTCAAAATGATGGTTATCGATGTCACTCGGAAAGGTGGAAAACGCGACTCGGTCAATGTCGCTGCCTTTGCAAAACCTTATCTAGAGAATTATCTAGCCATTCGAAATCAACGCTATAAGACGGAAAAGACAGATACAGCTCTCTTTTTGACACTCTATCGAGGTATTCCCAATCGTATTGATGCTTCTAGCGTTGAAAAGATGGTTGCTAAATACTCTGAGGACTTCAAAGTCCGTGTAACTCCCCACAAACTACGCCATACTCTGGCAACTAGGCTCTATGATGCTACTAAATCGCAAGTTTTGGTCAGCCATCAGCTAGGACATGCCAGTACACAAGTCACTGACCTCTATACCCATATCGTCAATGATGAACAAAAGAATGCTTTAGATAGTTTATAGAATACATAAAATTATTTATGTAAAATATCACTCATAAAAAGAAGCTGGTCATACAACCAACTTCTTTTCTTTTTATCCCACTACTGCTTCAGCGATTTCTTCACGGCTAATTCCAGCAAAGTAGCGTGTGATATCAATAGTTTCTAGTGCCTTAAGAACATCTTCACGTTCGTATTTCACTCCACGAAGGACATCTTCTACAGCTGCAACATCTTCGATACCAAAGAAGTCACCATAAATCTTAATATCTTGAATTTTTGATTCAATGACGTTGGCAAAAACTTCAACCTTACCACTGGTGAATTTTGTACCACGACGGACGTTAAATTCAGGTGATTTACCGTAGTTCCAGTCCCAAGTTCCAAACTTAGTATCCTTGATACGATTGATTTCCGCCAATTCTTCTTCTGAAAAGACGTATTCAGTCATCTCTGGGTACTCTTTTTTCATGTATTCCAATAGCAAATCACGGAATTCTTCAACTGTGATTTTTTCAGGTAATTCATTGATAATATTGGTAACACGGGCACGGACGGATTTCACACCTTTTGATTCAAATTTATCTTTTGAAACCTTGAGGGCGTTAGCAAGGACTGACAAATCAACGTCAAAGAGCAAGCAACCGTGGTGCATGATACGCCCATTGATATAGGCTTGGGCATTGCCACAGAATTTCTTGCCATCAATCTCAAGGTCATTACGGCCTGTGAACTCAGCTTTAACGCCTAGTTGAGCCAAGGTATTGATAACTGGAGTTGAGAAGCTCTTGAAGTCAAAGGCCTTGTTTTCATCTTCTTTTGAAATGATGGTGTAGTTGAGGTTGTTTAAATCGTGATAAACAGCTCCACCACCACTGATACGGCGGACTACCTCAATGCCATTTTCTCGAACATAATCACGGTTGATTTCTTCGATAGTATTCTGGTGACGACCAACAATGATAGAAGGTTTGTTAATCCAAAGTAGGAAGATTTGATCCTCATCCAAAAGGTGTTTAAAGGCATATTCTTCCAAGGCAATATTAAAGGCGGTGTCGTTTGAATGATTGATAATATATTTCATGATATCCCTTTATACGATAGAGACTGGAAATAACCTTCCAGTCTAGTCTATCTTTGTTTTATTTTTTCTTAGGTGAATGGATGGCCATTCCTAGAACATCCGCAAACGCTTCGTACATCACTTCAGAGTAGGTTGGGTGTCCGTGGATAGTCTTCAGCATTTCTTCAACAGTGATTTCCATTTCTATGATGCTTGATGCCTCGTTGATCAATTCTGCAGCTGCAGGACCGATGATGTGAACACCAAGGATTTCTCCGTATTTCTTATCTGCAATGACTTTTACGAAACCTTGAGCAGCATCCGATGCAATTGCACGACCGTTAGCTGCAAAGTTGAATTTACCGATAGCGACATCGTATTTCTCACGTGCTTGTTCTTCAGTCAAACCTACTGCTGCTACTTCAGGGAGAGTGTAGATGGCTGCAGGAGTCAAGTTGAGTTTGGCAACAGCATGATTTCCTTTGAGGGCATTTTCAGCGGCAACTTCGCCCATGCGGAAGGCTGCGTGCGCCAACATCTTAGTACCGTTGATGTCACCTGGTGCGTAAATACCTGGAACAGAAGTTTCCATGTATTCATTGACCTTGATGCGTCCACGATC
This sequence comes from Streptococcus halitosis, assembly GCF_023147855.1. Taxonomy (GTDB): domain Bacteria; phylum Bacillota; class Bacilli; order Lactobacillales; family Streptococcaceae; genus Streptococcus; species Streptococcus halitosis_B. Next base: position 262,141 of record NZ_JAHXOP010000001.1, on the reverse strand, counting down.
CAATTCAAACTCAACATCGCCAATACCTTCAAGGTCTGGCACACGACCGATTGAAAGAAGGGCTTTGCTTGCGATGATATCATCTTTTCCTTCAACCTTGATACGAAGTTGTCCATTTTCCTCGATGATTTCTTGGAGTTTAGTGTCGGTTAAGATGGTCATACCTTTGCGCTCAAGGATCAAACGAAGATTCTTAGAAACTTCCGCATCCATAGCTGGCACGATACGGTCCATCATTTCGATAACAGTTACTTTTGAACCAAATGTCATGAAGGCTTGGCCGAGTTCGATACCGACAACGCCACCACCGATGATTACGAGGCTTTCTGGTACTTCGTTCATTTCAAGAATGTCATCACTGGTCATGACAAGTGGAGATTCCATACCAGGAACGTTGATCTTGCTGACTTTTGAACCACCAGCAAGGATAATTTTCTTGGTTTCAAGCAATTCAGAACCATTTACCAAGACATTCTTATCTTTAGTTATTGTACCAATTCCCTTATGAACAGTAACTCCGTAACTACGAAGAAGACCCGCAACACCACCTACCAAGGTATTGACAACCTTAGATTTAGTTTCAAGGAGTTTGTCCATATCTACAGTGAAGTTTGGATTTTCGATGACGATACCACGATTTGCTGCATGACCGATATTTTCGATGATTTCAGCGTTGTGAAGGTAGGTCTTAGTTGGGATACAGCCACGGTTCAAGCAGGTTCCACCGAGTTCAGATTTCTCAACAAGGGCAACTTTACCACCAAGTTGGGCAGCTTTAATGGCTGCAACATAACCAGCAGGACCCCCACCAATCACAACGATATCAAAGGCATCATCGCTCTTACCATCGTCGTTTGAGGCACTAGCTGCAGGTGCAGGTTTTGATTCTGGCGCAGCCGCTCCAGTTGTTGGGATATTTTCCCCTTCTTCCCCAAGGTAACCGATAACTTCAGTTACTGGAACAGTTTCACCATCTCCTTTGAGGATGGCAATCAAGTATCCATCTTCTTCGGCTTCCAATTCCATGCTGACTTTGTCAGTCATGATTTCCAAAAGGATTTCTCCTTCTTTTACAAATTCTCCGACTTTCTTATTCCATTGGACGATTTGTCCTTCTGTCATATCCACGCCGGCTTTTGGCATAATTACTTCTAAGGCCATGTCTTACTTCCTTTATCTAAAACTCTAAAATAACAATAGCTGACTTAAACCAACATTGAGATTGGATTCTCAATTAAGGCTTTCAAGTCTTTCATAAACTTAGCACCAGCCATACCATCTACAACACGGTGGTCAATGGTTAATCCAAGGCTCATGATAGGACGAATAACAATCTCACCATTGACAACTACAGGTTTCTCAACTGTTGAGCTAACCCCGAGGATTGCTGAGTTTGGTTGGTTAATAATAGGACCAAAGGACTGAACGCCAAACATTCCCAAGTTACTAATTGTGAAAGTTGAATTTTGCAGTTCACTTGGAGCCAATTTACCATCCAAGGTACGACCAATCACATCCTTAAAGGCTACAACCAACTCTGACAAGCTCATTTTTTCAGCATTATAGACAACAGGTGTCATCAATCCGTTATCCATCCCAACCGCCATCGCAAGGTTGACATAGTTGTGAGTGATAATGGTCTTGCCGTCTTCTGTCAATGAAGCGTTGATGTAAGGGTGTTTCATCAATGTTTTTACAACAGCGAGTGAAAGAAGGTCTGTTACAGTAGTCTTCTTACCAGTTGCTTCCATAATTGGCTCAAGAACCTTCTTACGAAGAGCCAACATTTCTGACATATCGACATCGTAGTTGAGTGTGAAGGTTGGCGCAGTTAGGTAAGATTCAACCATACGTTGGGCAATCACCTTACGCATTGGTGTCATTGGAATACGCTCAATCTCACCATAAGGAGTGATAGTATCTGGAACTTCTTCCACTTTTTCGATTTGAGCAGGAGACTTGATGGTGTCGTTTTCGATATTTTCAGGAAGTAAGGCCAAAACGTCCTTCTTCATGATTTTACCACGGTGACCCGTTCCTTGGATTTCCTGCCAAGCAATGTTATGTTCGAGGGCAATTCGTTTTGCAAGTGGCGAAATGCGAACCACGTTTGTGTCTTTATAAGTTTCCACGTCTTCTTTGTGGACACGACCGTTTGCACCTGAGCCAGAAACGTCGTAGAGATTGATCCCTAGATCATCCGCTAACTTTCTAGCCGCAGGAGTCGCTCTTAGCTTGTCATCAGCCATGACCTCTCCAATTCTATTTATGATATAAAGGGCGTCAAAAGCGACTGAAAAATAGGAAATCGACGCTGGCTTCGATGAAGCCAAGGAGATTTATCTTTTTTCCGAGCTTTTAGCCCGTGTTCAACTCTACAAGTAACTTGGACACGAAACGCGTCTCAAGTTACTACGGTTGCCGCTATTAGGCGGTCAACCTAGTAGACTTACTAAGTTTTTTGTCGAATATGATCGATTCGTCAAAAAACTGTCGCAACTTTATATACAACTTGGATACAAAACATACCTCAAGTTACTAAAGTTAAAATCTCTAAAAATTTACGTAATTTAATTTATGCAATATTATTCTTTGTTATAAGTCTTACGGATTGCATCTTTGATGCTTTCAACTGTTGGAATCATTGCATTTTCAAGGTTTTGCGCGTAAGGCATTGGCACATCTTCTCCGGCGCAACGGCGGATTGGTGCGTCTAGATAATCAAATGCTTCTGATTCTGAAATAATAGCTGAAATCTCTCCGATATAGCCACTTGTTTTGTGAGCATCGTTGACAAGTACCACCTTACCAGTCTTCTTCACTGAGTTAATGATGATATCCTTATCAAGCGGAACGAGGGTACGTGGGTCCACAATTTCAACTGAAATTCCCTCTTCTGCTAATTCTTCAGCAGCTTGAACCACACGACGAAGCATTTTACCGTAAGTAACGACTGTTACATCCGTTCCTTCGCGTTTGATTTCACCAACTCCAAGTGGGATTGTGTAGTCTTGATCAACTGGCACTTCCCCTTTTTGGTTAAATTCTGACTTGTATTCAAGGATGATAACAGGGTTGTTATCACGGATAGAAGACTTGAGCAGTCCTTTCATATCCGCAGGTGTACCTGGAGCTACAACCTTAAGCCCAGGAATGTGAGTAAACCAGGACTCTAGGGATTGCGAGTGCTGTGCTGCAGAACCAACTCCGTTACCAGCTGCACAACGGACAGTCATTGGAACTTGACCTTTACCACCAAACATATAACGTGTTTTAGCAGCTTGGTTAACGATATTGTCCATGGCTATAACCGAGAAATCCATAAAGGTCATATCAACGATTGGGCGAAGTCCTGTCATAGCTGCTCCTGCTGCTGCTCCCGAGATAGCAGCTTCAGAAATAGGACAGTCACGGACACGTTCTGGACCAAATTCTTCGAGCATTCCAACAGAAGTACCGAAGTCTCCTCCGAAGACACCGACGTCTTCTCCCATCAAGAACACATTTTCATCGCGACGCATTTCCTCAGACATAGCAAGGATAATGGTGTCACGGAAGGACATTGTTTTTGTTTCCATTTTATCTCTTTCTCCTTAGTCTGCGTAAATATCTTCAAATGCTGATTCTAGTGGTGGGAATGGGCTTTCTTCCGCAAATTTAACAGAAGCTTCTACTGCTTCCTTGACTTGCGCTTGGATTTCTTCCAATTCTTCGGCACTTGCAATGTTGTTCTCAACGAGATAGTTGCGAAGATTTTCGATTGGGTCTTTTTGTTTCCACAATTCCACTTCTTCACGCGTACGATATTTACCAGGGTCAGACGATGAGTGGCCAAGCCAGCGATAGGTTACACTTTCGATCAAGACTGGGCCATTTCCACCACGAACATGATCTACAGCTTTCTTAAATCCTTCATAGACATCGATGACGTTGTTCCCATCTTCGATAAACATTCCAGGAATTCCATATGCCGCACTACGTTGATGGATATGCTCCACATTGGTCATTTTCTTGATATCCGCAGAAATCCCATAACCGTTGTTAATGCAGTAGAAAATAACAGGAAGTTTCCAGATAGAAGCCATGTTCACTGCTTCGTGGAAAACACCCTCATTAGTCGCACCATCTCCAAAGAAGCAGACGACGATTTTACCAGTATGTTGCATTTGCTGACTGAGGGCTGCGCCAACAGCGATTCCCATACCACCACCAACGATACCATTGGCACCAAGGTTACCAGCATCAAGGTCGGCGATATGCATAGAACCACCTTTTCCCTTACAGGTTCCAGTGTATTTTCCAAGTATTTCAGCCATCATTCCGTTGAGATCAATCCCTTTGGCGATAGCTTGACCATGACCACGGTGATTTGAGGTAATCAGATCATCTGGATTGAGGGCCAGCATAGCTCCGACGTTAGCAGCTTCCTCTCCAACAGAAAAGTGAGTCATTCCTGGCACTTTTCCTTTCTTTACTAATTGCGCAATTTTTAAGTCCATACGACGGATTTCTTCCATCTTACGGAACATCTCTAGCAAAAGATTTCTATCTAAAGTTGACATAATCTTGCCTTTCTAACTTTGTACTTACCTTACTATTTTACCTTTTTTAGTATACGCTGTCAAAGTATATGGCTAATAAAAATTCACAATATAAAAAAATAAACCCCTGTTAAAACAGGGATTCTCTCTAGTTAGAGTATTTTTTCACAAAGTGCTTTTTCAGGATATTTTCTAAAAGTTAGCTCAACCTTTTCATTATGGATTTCAAACGCCATTGATACAAACAACCAGAAACGATCAAGCTGGCAATCAACCCAATCCAGTAGGCAAATGCCCCTAAGTCAGTTACTTGATCTAGTAGATATCCTAGAGGTATCGCTACTCCCCAATATCCGATTAGGCCAAGATAGAAAGGAACGATAGTGTCCTTATACCCTCTTAAAATTCCTTGGAGCGGAGCCGCAAAGGTATCAGCTAATTGGAAAAAGAGACTGTAAGTCAGAAATACAGCAGTTGTTTCAATGAAGTGAGGGTCATTTCCGTATAGACTTGCTACACGATTTCTAAAAATGTAGAGAAAAGATAGGGTAAGACCTGCAAAAATAAGAGCGGTTACTCTCCCCAGACGAGCATAGGTTTTTGCATCCTCATAACGTTTAGCCCCAACCTCGTAAGACACAACAATCGCCATAGCAGAGGAAATACTCATGGGAAAAGCGTACATAAGACTCGAAAAGTTCATAGCTGACTGGTGGCTAGCGATGATAAGCGATGAAAACTTAGCCATGATTAGTCCCACCACGGAGAAAATAGCTACTTCAGCAAAGACGGTTCCCCCGATTGGTAGGCCTAATCGGATACCTTCCTTAATTTTATCTATATTGAGTGGAATAGGTTTCTCAAGATGTAGCGCTTTTAACTTTTCTTGTTTGAACAAAACAAGCAGGGAAATGCCCAATAAAACCCAATAGGCTAGCGAAGTTCCTAGCCCAGCTCCTGCACCACCAAGCTCAGGAAAACCGAATGCTCCATATATCAAAAGATAGTTAAAACCACTATTAAGAGGAAGTAATAGGAGCATCAGATACATCGATAGCTTGGTCAATCCAAGAGAATCTAACAATGACCGAATGACACTGAAAAGCAACAAGGGTATAATTCCAATAGACAGGTACCAAAGATAGGAAACTGCAACTGCCGCTACTTGAGCTTCTAGTCCGATATGGTTTAAGACAGGCGGCGCTAAGAACACTACCATGCCAAGCAAGACCAAAGACAGTCCGAAAGCTAAGTAGATGAATTGGTAAAAATCAGATGCTACTTCTTCCTTTTTGCCCCTTCCCAGATGATGGCCTATGATGGGAACCATGGCCGAAACAATCCCTGTTAAAAAAGTAAAGAAAGGATTCCAGATACTGGTTGCCATAGACACACCAGCCAAGTCCATGGTATTGTACCGCCCAGTCATTGTTGTATCGACAAAAGAGGCAGAATAATTGGCAAATTGATAAATCAGGATAGGGAAAAATATCTTAAGAAATAAAACAAACTTGTCTTTAAATTGATGGGTTGGGTACATATACGCTCTCTATTCTTATAGTTTATAGAGCAGAGTCCCATCTAGTTTTGATAGACGATTTGTCCCTTACAGATAGTATATTTGACCTGCCCTTTTAAAGTTTCCCCGATAAATGGAGAATTGGCTGATTTTGAAGCGAAGTTTGGACCAACAGTACGATCAGCCTTGTCATCAAAGACAGTGATGTCCGCTGGACCATTTTCAGCCAAGTAGCCCGCTTCAAAGTTGTACAATTTAGCTGGATTGACAGTCATTTTTTCTAGTAATTCCATCAAGCTTAGCTCACCAGCTTCCACCAAATAAGTCAAACCAAGAGAAAGAGAGGTTTCCAAACCTGTCATACCAGATGGCGCTTTGGTGATATCTTCTACATTTTTCTCATCTGCATGGTGAGGTGCGTGGTCTGTCGCAATTACAGTGATGACGCCCGACTTAAGACCTTCAATCACAGCACGACGATCTGACTCCAAACGAAGCGGAGGATTCATTTTAGCATTGCTTCCTTGAGTCAAGAGGAGGGTTTCTGTCTTAGAAAAATGTTGTGGTGCCACTTCTGCTGTGACTTGGGCCCCCAAACCTTGAGCAAACTCTACTACTTTGACACTTTCTTCCTTAGATAAATGCTGGATGTGAACATGGGCCTTGGTTGCATACGCAATCATGACATCACGCGCAATCATGGCGTATTCTGCTACCCCTGTCGCTCCACAGATCTTGAAGTGGTCTTTAGCGATGTTTTCATTAAAGCCAAGAATACCGTTCAATCCGGGATCTTCCTCGTGTAGACAAACAAAGGTGCCAAGTTTTTTAGCAGTTTCCAAGGCTTCTTTGAGAACCTTGCTACTTTCAAGCGGAATTCCATCATCTGAAAATCCAACTGCACCAGCTTCTAATAGAGCCTCAAAGTCTGTTAAATCCTTTCCGTTAAAGTTTTTAGTAATGGTTGCAACTGTTTTGATATTGATTTTTTCCTTAGCGGCTGATGCTAATACTTCTTTTAAAGTCGCTACATCAGAAATGGTCGGACTAGTGTTGGCCATCATGACAACCGTTGTAAATCCACCTGCAGCTGCTGCTAGTGCACCAGTGTGGATATCCTCCTTGTGGGTCTGACCAGGCTCACGGAAGTGAACATGAATGTCCACTAAACCAGGCGCTACTACTAAACCAGTTGCATCTAGGACTTGCGCTCCGTCTGCCTTGATTTCTGGAGCAATTTTGACAATTTTTCCATCTTCGACCAAGACATCACAAACTCGATCCAAACCAGACTTAGGATCCATCACACGACCATTTTTAATTAATAACATATCTTATCTCCTTTATTCATAAAAATCTACTTGTGTATCCAATAATGTATCACCGTCATATACGAACTTGGCTGAAAAGAAGGGCTTATCCTCTAAGAGCCACTCGACAAAGGTATGGTCACCTTCCCAAGTTGGCTTGCCCAAAACTTCATCATAGGGAACCCATTCTAGCGTCCCCTCATTGCAGTCAATCAAGTCACCCTCGAACTCTGTCACCTTAAAAACATAGGTGTACCAGTCTAAATCTGGCGTGAATTCTGGAAAAGTGATAACGCCTTTTAGAACCGGCTTGGCTTTGAGGCCTGTTTCTTCGAGGATTTCACGCGCAGCGCATTCCTGAGGTGTCTCTCCTCGCTCTAACTTACCACCCACACCAATCCATTTGCCTTCGTGGACATCATTGGGCTTCTTATTGCGATGCAACATGAGCAGTTCTTTTCCGTTATCAATGTAGCAAATCGTCGCTAACTGAGGCATATTTTCTCCTTATCTAAGCCAATCGATTGGCACTTGTCCTGTCTCTTTTAAGAATGCATTGGCCTTGGAAAAAGGCTTGGAACCCCAAAATCCTCTGTAAACCGATAAAGGACTGGGATGAGCTGATTCGATAATCAAGTGACGAGGATTGGTAACCAAGGCCTTCTTCTTGCGTGCATAAGCGCCCCAGAGTACAAAGACTACAGGTCTATCTAGATTATTGACAACCCGAATCACAGCATCTGTAAAGGGCTCCCATATTAGCCCAGCATGACCATTGGCCTGCCCAGCAGGAACGGTCAAGCAAGCATTGAGAAGCAAGACTCCTTGCTCAGCCCAAGCTGTCAAATCATGTGATTTCTTAACTCCGATATCATCTGACAATTCTTTCAAGATATTTTGCAAGGACGGTGGCGCTGGAATAGCATCGGGTACAGAAAAACTCAAGCCCTGCGCCTGACCTGGCCCGTGATAGGGGTCTTGCCCTAGAATCACCACCTTCACTTCTTCAAGCGGTGTAGTCAAGAGAGCCTGAAAAACTTTTTCCTTAGGTGGATAAACAGTTCCCTGAGCATAGACCTGTTCCATAAATTGATTGATTTTCCCAAAATAACCCTCAGGTAATCGCTCCTTAATCAAAGCATGCCAAGATGAGTGTTGCATCGCCAACTCCTTCGTTTTTACTGCCTCTATTATAGCAAAAAGTGGCTATCTAAACCACTTTTTACAGTTCTTATATATACTGTTATTGATCCTATTATTTGACATTAGTATTTACAGTATCAATCAGCTATTAGAAACTTTTCGATTGTATCAATAGCATAGGAAAGTTGATTATTTACTGACATCATCCGTTCAAGATTAGCGTCCATATAGTAGAGTTCAGATAAGCCACCCCTAGGGAGAAAGAGTGAATAGTGGATATTCATCTTCTCTCGAGTACTTAGCTCCATATGATTACTTATGATATACTTTAACTCTTTTAACGAATTTACTTGGGCAACCACACCTTTTAACTGATACTGCTCGATGAGATTTAGTAAGTTGTCAATCTCTTCAATGATTTTAGTTTCCATATCAACACCTCTTAGGAACAGCACTAGATAGTATCCAAACAATCCAGTAAGTCTTGGTAGGAATGGACTTCGTAAGTCGGCTGGGAATGTGTCTTATTTTCCAGATGATGAGGGTTATACCAGATAGTATCGATCCCAGCATTATTGCCACCTTGAATATCAGCTGTTAGGGAATCTCCAATCATCAGTGCCTTTTCTTTGCTAAATCCTGCAATCTGCTGACCGATTTTTTCATAGAATAGTGCATCAGGCTTTTGCGTTTGCAACTGCTCGGAGATAAAAACTTGGTTGAAATAGGGAGCCAGACCTGATTGAGCCAAACGCCCCGTCTGAATGGCAGTAATGCCATTTGTCGCAGCATACAAATCATAATCACGCTCGATGAGACTGTCCAAGAGTTCATGAGCTCCCAAAAGAGTTTGTCCCTGCTGAGCGAGATAAAATTGGTAACGCTGGGCAAGTAACCTACCGTCTTTCTCCAGTCCAAAATGCGCAAATAGACGAGAAAAGCGCGTGTTAACCAGTTCTTGTTTACTGATTTTCTTTTGCTCCAAGTCCTTCCAGAGAGCCTTGTTCATAGGAACGTAGTATTCTTTATAGACTTGAATATCCGCAACTCCTTCTTCCTTTAGAAGTTGCGTCAAAGCCACATCCTCAGCAGCATCAAAATCAAGCAAGGTGTGGTCAAGGTCGAAGAGTAAAAATTTGTAGGGCATTGAGTTTCCTTTCTAGGGAGTGCAAAATTTAATATTTTTGTTTAAACATTATACCAAACTGATAAATCTTCATCTGATTCATAGTACTTCCAAGCAACCGAAAAACCATACAGATGTTTAAAGTCGTCATACCAAGAAACATATAGAGGTAGACCAACCGGAGTCTCAGAAACTTCATCCTCCATGTAGGAATAAGGATGAGAAGCCAAGCCAATATCATATTCGTTTATTTGCCAATTATATCCATCTTGATGTTCACCACCTAAGCTATCAATCAATCTAGCACTTCTAAAATCTATATCCGTACAGAGACAGAGTTTCTTGAAGTCGTCAAAATCTGTCTGACTAGGCTTGATAAAATAAGAACCTTCAACAAAATACTTACTACCATCGGCAGGATAATCTGCTTTAATAAACATTTTAATTGGTTGATGATTGAACTCCAACCAAAAATGTCCAATTGGCGTTTTTAATAAATCATAAGCAACAGAAGAATCTGCTGGAAACTTTCCCTTTATTAAATCGCAAGTCAAACCGTTGTCGTTCAATTCATTAACAATTTTTTCGACTTCTTGATTCATACTAGACAACTTTTTAGAAACTGCTTTTATTTTGTTTAAAGGAAATGGTAGTTTATAAACTTGCTCGTGAAATACTTTGATAACTTGTGCTTCTTTTTTAAGATTCTGTTTTCCAACTGGCACAGAAACCCAATCCCCTTCAATGATTGACTCTTCAGGGCAGTAATAGGTATAAGGCTTACCATTTTGACTGTAAGCAACTTGACAAAAACGCAGTTCCTTTTTAGGTTTCCACAGCAAAACGGGCTCCAAAGGAAGTTTTTTGATATAATGGATTTCATCTTTATCCCAACAATCTTCGTGCAACCACTTGTTACAGAAAGGACAAAAATACTCATCGTAATCGTTCAAATGACACCGGTTAGCTCCGCACATCTTACAAAAATTATCTTTATCAATAAAGCCATCCACTTCAACGCCATTAATAAACAGAGTGCCATCCTCTTCAGATTCAAAGACTTGCGGATCCACAGAATGCTCTGAAAAAGTCAACCATTCGTCAACTGATAAAGTTCCAATACCATAAATAATTACCTCAGGCCATCTCTCCTTCAAGGATTTTCCATTATAAATTTTGTCGTTAAAAAGCTCGTCAATTTCTTGATATCTTTTACTATCTGGACTATTCGATACCCCAATCCAAAAAGGTTCTTTTTCGGAGTTAGAAATACCAATAAATCTGAGTACATCATCATTATCACTTTCAAAAGCGAAAGCAATTTCATCCACAATTTTTCTTGCTTTTACTTCTTGCAAAAGATAATCATGATGGAGTCGAGAAATCTCTATACCAGAGTCAGTTGCAGTGTTATGAGGAATCCCCAAGGAAAAACTAGTTGCTTTAAAAGAGAAATAACCGTTAACCAATTGTACTTGAAAGGTTTCCCCATCAAATAACAATTCGCTGAGCCACCACTTAGATAAACCGTCTATACTATCCACTATAAAATGACTAACTCCTTGACAAGACAAATCCCAAATCAAAGCTGCTGCATTAGAATCATCGGAGAAGGTACAATCTTCCTCAATAGTCATCTCTAACGTCTTCAATTGGCTATCAAAAGAAAATGAACCGACGATATAATCATGGAAACCGTCTTCTTTTTCCAAATAATCTTGTAGCTGTTTTGATTCTGTAATATAAGAACGCCGTTTTGTCCACATAGTTTCCTCCTAACTAAAATTTAAAACATCTCGCTAAATAAAGAGTATTCACATCATCTAAAGAATTTGATTCCCATTTGGAAAATGAAAGAATAGGAGATTAAGTTTTTCATAGTTTCCCTTAGAGGCTAACACCAGCTCCTCTTTCGTTCTCGGTCTAGGCATAGGAGTTCTCCCTTCAATTTTAAGTAGAATAAGCTATTTTCTTACTTCATTATACCATAATCAAAAAGCAGTTCTTCATTTTACGAAAAACTGCTTTTTCTGACTAGTTATTTTATGCTTATAGTCACTAGTTTACATATAAATCTCTAAAGCGACCATCCACTTCAGCTATCTGATAGAGCAAGTGGGCTAGTTCTTGATAATCTTCTTTTAAACATGAAAGATGGGCTTGGCCAAATAAAGTAGCTAATTCCTCTTTTAATCTTGCTCCTTTGGAATTATGATCTTTTAAGAATTTACTGAGATAGAGATTTCGAACAGCTGCAAGTTTAAAGCTGAAATACTGATGCAATTGTTTTTGCTCGGTATTTAAGCCGTTTTCAGCAACTGCTTTTGCATAGAATTCCAAAACACCGCTTTGACCATTCAGATATCGGGTCTTTATTATCTTTGCTGTTTCCTGATAGATTTCAGTCTGACTAGGACTCTTGACCTTCTTAAAATTTCCCCACATGGAGTAGGCTCCGCGCTTATAGTCAATACCCTCTGCCTTCCATGCTTCTAGTATGTCATTAAAAGCAACCTTCATACAGGCAAAACCAGCTGGATCGTGCAAATAGAGATACCGATCATCAATGTCATACACGGTTACAAAGTGATCCACACCATAAAGGATTGTGTGATTGGGATTGTAGGTCAGATAGCCCATATCAAGAGGTCCCAGTACGACAGGTCCATTGGACAGAAATGTTTCTAACTTTCTTCTAATCTCTTCCAAATCTACTTCCGCTCCATCCTTTAGATAGAAGTCCTCATAGTCAAACCCTAGTATTTTTAAGGAATGAGAGATAGAAAGATCTGGCATTCCATTATCAAAAAATACTAGAGGGTGTTGTTCATCTTCCTTTACGATACTAGCGCCATTGCCCATTACCATGATTGCCTCTAAAAACTCTGCTTTAAAGTCATAACCATAGGCATCCAGTGCCATTGCCAATGAATAACTATAGCAAAGTGACACATCTCCAAAATACATCTGCATATTCATGCCTCCTTATCTTCTATGGGACTATTATACCGAGAAAACTATTTACATGCCCCATAAGATCCAAACAAAAAATATGGGTATTTGTGATCTATAGTCATGAACTTCAACAAGAAAACTGGCTGCTTCTCTCAACAACCAGTTTTCAATTTTTAAGCTAATTCCTTACTGTGTTTCTTATGAAAGAAAAGCGAGGCGATAGCCAAAATAGCAAAGGCTAGTCCAACATACCAGTAAGGTTGATCTAAGGTCGTTGAACGACCTGATAGATTGACAATTCCTCGAAAGAGCATTCCAGCTGTTAGGACTGCAACTGCCGAGTTCCACAAGTTTAGGCTGATTCGCCCTAAGTTTGGCATGATTTTCAACAAAAATGAAAGAATGGCGCCTCCTAGTAGAGGAACTGCAAAGAAATAGTGCATATGAAGCGAGGTCTCCCCAAAACTAAGGGACTCGTAGATACGGCTAAATGCAAAGAAGAAAATAGTGAGAAGACTATAGCCGACGAGTGTCTTTTTAAGGCGTTTGTTTTTGTTTTTAGTAACCGATGTAGACAATATCACTCACCGCCCTTTCTGATATCTTGCTTCCACCTGTAGTCGGTTTATTGATTATCTGACCGTTAAAGTATAGAGTTGAGGATCCACCACCATCAAGGTTGTAGGCTGTCTTCACTCCGTAAGATTTCATCACTTCTGCCATCTGGTAAAGCGATAAGCCTTTGCTTTCAGAGGTACGACCATCCGAAACGATGATGATGTAGTGATTTTCATCTATAATCCCGATAGCTGTACGAGGATTCGATAACATGGCCTGACCGACTTCTGTATTGGTATCAACAGATATTTCTCCATTCTCAACTAGAGACGGACCAAATGCCAGTAGATTGACGACACCGTCCTGAACCAACTGATCGGCTGAAACTTGGTCCTCGTAGATGATTTTAAAGGAGCCGTCCTTGTAAATGGCAAGGTCGCCATTACTAGCGTCTTCACGAACACTGTCCCGATAGACAACACCATTACGGATAACATAACCAGAGCTATTGGCTCCATAGTAGTCACCGTTGACCGCTAGAATAGCATTGTTTTCAGCAGCTGTTACAGAGGTTTTAGCTGTGACATTGGTTCCATAGGAGTTTTGAGCTAGAGCTGTTTTCAGATAATCAGATGAACTGAGGGTTATATCAGCTACATAGACCTGCGTTTCATTGATAGTCTTTTCAGTGAGGTTGACACTGATATTTCCATCTGAATAGCTGGTGTCTGTCACTTGGGCATTTTTTGCTGCCTGACTTGCTGCTGCGGTGTTAGAGGTTGAGCCGGTATTAGATACAGTGGAAATCGTTTCAGCGAGTACAAAGGTCTTCAACATCGAATAGGTAAAGGAACTTGTCAGGAGCAAACCCAAGACCGAGGCGTATAGATAGGGTTTCTTTAAAACTTTCATAATGGGCTACAGGTCCTTTCTTTGAAAATGAAGCGAGTTTGAACTGTCCAAGAGAGGATGAAAAGTATGATTCCGACAAGAATCTTCGCAATCAGCAAATTGACTCCAAGACTCGAATTAAAAAGTCGAATCAGGATGGTGTCTAAGATAAAGAGGCCAACTGCTAGTCCGAAATAGCCTGATCCTGTTTTAAAACTGCTCGCCTTGTTCTTAAAGACCAATTTTTTGTTGGTAGAGAAGTTAAGGATGGAGCTAGTCACACGTGCCAAACCATTTGAGAGAAGAACACGCAGACCTGTCGGAATAAAGCTCAAGCATAGAATAGAGAGAGCGTAGACCACATAATCTACGATAAAACTACTAAAAGACGAGAGTGCAAACTTTAAAATATTTTTATAAATCATCAAACCATCCCGAATAGGTCGGAAGTGAGAAGCCTCATTGTCGTTGATATAGACCGTTTCAATCGGAACTTCTAAGATTGGATAGGCTTGACTTGCTTCGAGGAGCATGTTCATCTCGTATTCATACCGTTGTCCTTCTATCTTGAGCATAAAAGGAATCATATCCGTTGAAAAGGCACGTAATCCTGTCTGTGTGTCGGATACAGCGACACCCGTTTGCAGTTTAAACAAGATACGAGTCAAGCTATTTCCAAAGCGACTACGCAAGGGAACATTACCAGTAAAGGCACGAACACCAAGAACAAGTGTATTAGGATTTTCATTTGATTTGGTTAAGCTACGAAAAATGTCCCAGATCCTGTGCTGTCCATCTGCGTCTGCTGTAACCACGGTTCCTGGTTTATTGAGAGACTGAATGTCCTCAAAAGCTGTTTTCAGAGCTTGCCCTTTTCCTTGATTGCCCTGGTGGTGAAGCACCGTCGCAAAGTCCTCCGCTCTAGCAAAAATGTCTTGGCATTCTGCCGAACTTCCATCATCAATGACAATGATGTAAAAATTGCTCCTATGGTGAATCTTTTCAATCAATTTAATAAGATTATAGTCAGGTTCGTAAGCTGGGATAACTAGATAATTCATATTTACACCTCTTCCTTTGATGATTGAAAAAGTATACAGGTGAATGCTTAAAAATTCCTTATACTTAAATTTAAGCAAAATAAGACTTATTGTTTTTCTTAGAAATCCCCGATTCCAAATAAAGAAAAGCTCTGTAAAAGCTATCTTCTACAGAGTTCGATTTGCATCTTTATAAAAAGTCAGAAAATGTTCTAGTTCTTAATCACTGGTATCCATAGTTCCATTTGATAGTCTGGTGACGACATGTCTCCTTCAGTATAGACTTCAAAGTCTGGCGCTCCTGAGTGACGATAGCCTGTTTCAGGGAAAAAGACCTCCAAGACATATTTCCAAGCATTGTGAATGCTAGCTGGTATAGGGCCTTTGACTGGTACGATAGCATATTCAGCGGCTGGGATTTCCTTGATAGAAAGGCCTAGGGCTTCTGCTTTCGCTTTATCCGTCACATCATAAGCCGCCATGTAGTTAATGATTTCACCCTCTTTGACATCAGAGCAGAGGCCAAAGGATTGGCCACTGCCCAAACTTTCTAGGCTTTCAAAGCTGTGATTTGCATAGAGCTGCTCCCAAGCAGATGGGCACTGGCTATTGTCGATAGCTTCCAATAGGACGCCTGCTACAGTAAAAGCAGGTTTCTTTTGAATCTTGATATCCATATTCTTTCCTCCTGTAATCTTTAAGGATAATTGAAGTCTAGGAAAGACCCGATAAGGTTTTCCATTTCGAACTTCTGAGGGGGTTGCACCATGGAATTTCTTAAAGGCTGCGCTGAAGGCATCCGCAGACTCATAGCCGTATTTCATCGCTATGTCAATGACCTTCTCAGAGCCTTCCCGCAAGTCTGTCACAGCTTCTGACAGCCTGCGATTGCGCAAGTATTCTGCTAAAGTCATATCTGCTAGGATGGAAAAGAGCCTGCTAAAGAGAGCATAAGAATAGCCTGATAGCTGCTGGAATTTCTGCAAATCCACTTCTGCGTCCAACTTACTTTCCAGATATTCCATGGTTCGATTGAATTGATGCATCATATTCTTTTTCACCTCACAAAAGATACTAAGACCGTTAAAAGAAAAGTGAAAATTGGAAAATTGACGGAGGGGCTCCTGCTCCGAGAAAATTTCATCTTTTTCACACAGCTTTTAGGCCGTGTTCAATTCTAACTATAGTCTAACAGATATAAGATACTTCCGCCCCAGAATTTTTGTACAAGATTTAAAGGTTCAACTCCTTATAACTTATCCTTTAATTTCTCAACAAAGAGATAAGCTGCTGGGCAGGTCAAGGTATTCTTAATCGTCAAATGATTAATTTGATGGATCTTTTTACGATCTGTATGGGGAAATTCTCGGCAGGCCTTTGGACGAACATCATAGATGGAACAGAGATTATCTCCCCCTAAAAATGGGCAAGGCATGGATTTGAAAACCTTATCCCCATCTTCATCCACCTGCAGAAATTCCGCTTCAAAAGCTGGTAATTTCATCTTAAAGTATTTGGCGATACGGGTAATATCAGCTTCTTTGAAGTCGGGTCCCAAAGTCTTACAACAGTTAGCGCAGGCGGTGCAATCAATCTCAGCAAAGACTTCTTGGTGAATCTGCTGCGCAATCTTATCTAAGTTTTTAGGAGGTTTTTTCTTTAGATTAGCTAACACTTTGCGATGCTCTTTCTGCTTTTGCAGTGCTAGTTGATGGTAATACTCAATATCAATCTCTTTAGACATAATTTCTTTCTAATACAAGTGTTTTTGTCTATTATACCATAATCTCAGCCCCCTTTTTGCCCCCTGAACAGAAAAAATCCCTTCGGATAAAATCCGAGGGGATTAAAACGTTGTTAAATCAACGATTATTTTTTAAGGTTGTAGAATGATTTCAATCCACGGTATTCAGCTACTTCACCAAGTTGGTCTTCGATACGAAGCAATTGGTTGTATTTAGCGATACGGTCTGTACGTGAAAGTGAACCAGTCTTGATTTGTCCTGCGTTTGTTGCAACTGCGATGTCAGCAATTGTTGAATCTTCAGTTTCACCTGAACGGTGTGATACAACAGCAGTGTAACCAGCTTCTTTCGCCATTTCGATAGCGTCGAATGTTTCTGTAAGAGTACCGATTTGGTTAACTTTGATAAGGATTGAGTTAGCAGCACCTTCTGCAATACCTTTTTCAAGGTAAGAAGTGTTTGTTACGAAGAAGTCGTCACCAACCAATTGAACTTTACCACCAAGACGTTCAGTAAGAGCTTTCCAACCGTCCCAGTCGTTTTCGTCCATACCATCTTCGATAGTGATGATTGGGTATTTGTTTACCAATTCTTCAAGGTAGTCGATTTGTTCTGCAGCAGTACGTACAGCAGCGCCTTCACCTTCAAATTTAGTGTAGTCGTAAACTTTACGTTCTTCATCATAGAATTCTGATGATGCACAGTCAAATCCGATAAAGACATCTTTACCTGGAACATAACCAGCAGCTTCGATAGCAGCAAGGATAGTTTCAACACCGTCTTCAGTTCCTTCGAAACGAGGAGCGAATCCACCTTCGTCACCTACGGCTGTTTCAAGACCACGAGATTTAAGGATTTTCTTAAGAGCGTGGAAGATTTCAGCACCCCAACGAAGAGCTTCTTTGAATGTAGGTGCACCAGCAGGTACAATCATGAATTCTTGGAAAGCGATTGGAGCGTCAGAGTGAGAACCACCGTTGATGATGTTCATCATTGGAGTTGGAAGAACTTTAGTGTTGAATCCACCAAGGTAGCTGTAAAGTGGGATTTCAAGGTAGTCAGCAGCAGCACGAGCTACAGCGATAGACACACCAAGAATTGCGTTTGCACCCAATTTACCTTTGTTAGGAGTACCGTCAAGTGCGATCATAGCACGGTCGATAGCTTGTTGGTCACGTACATCGTAGCCGATGATAGCTTCAGCGATGATGTTGTTTACGTTGTCAACAGCTTTTTGTGTACCAAGACCACCGTAACGAGATTTGTCACCGTCGCGAAGTTCAACTGCTTCGTGTTCACCAGTAGAAGCTCCTGATGGAACCATACCACGTCCGAAAGCACCTGATTCAGTATAAACTTCTACTTCAAGTGTTGGGTTACCGCGTGAGTCTAGGACTTCGCGAGCGTAAACATCAGTAATAATTGACATTTTTTACTCTCCTTTGAGTTAAATTTTTTACACCTCTATGATACCTTAAAAATAAGCGTTTTTCAAGAAAAAACGTTATCTTTGTGCAAATTTTCCTTAACTTTATAAAGTAATCGCTTTCTTTTTGTCTGTTTTCTCGCGATTTTTGTGATATACTATTTTTATGACAGATTTATCAAAACAACTACTTGAAAAAGCTCATGGTGGGCCGAAATTAAACCCTGACGAACAACGCCGCTACCTCGGGACTTTCGAGGAAAGAGTTCTTGGCTACGCGGATATCAGTACTGCCAATAGTCCTGAATTAGAACATGGATTTTTCTCTATTTTAGAAAGTTTTCAGGAAAATGTAGAGGAACTTTTTGTGAAAATCTCACCAAATATCGAGTTTGACAAACAGGTCTTTTACTTAAAACAAGCAAAGGAAAGCAACTGCCAGGCGACTATTGTTTCAGATGATCATATCACCTCTCCTTTCGGCCTTGTCATTCACACGAACGAACCTGTTCAAGTAGATGAAAAAGACCTTAGACTTGCATTCTCGAATCTCTGGGAGAAGAAAAAGACAGAAACTCCTAAAAAATCAATCTGGAAAAAATGGTTAGGTTAATCCTTCCTCATATTTAATAAATGACCGATATTAGTAGCTGTGTGCTCCAAATAGAGACTTGCATTTTTCAGACTATTCTCTAAAGGTTCACTTTTCTCTAAAATTGAAAAGGCTGCTTGTATATTTTCGAATGGCAGGGGAGGTAAATCCTCGGAAAGACTACCACAAATAGCGATAACTGGAACTCCTTCAGGAGTTCTTTTTGCTACACCGATAGGAGCTTTTCCGGCAAGGCTTTGACTGTCCAGTCTACCTTCTCCAACGATAACCAGGTCGACACCTGCAACTTTCTTGTCAAAGTAAATCAAATCCAAGCAAGTATCAATCCCAGATACGATACAGGCCTCAGCAAAGGCGCAGAGCCCAGCAGCAATGCCACCACCAGCTCCTGATCCATTGAGAGATATGGTTGATGGTGAGAATTTTTCATAGAACTCCTGTATAGCCAGATCTACCATCTCAAATAAAGCAGGATCCAAGCCCTTTTGTTTTCCAAATGTATAGGTTGCCCCTCGATGACCACATAGGGGGCTCTCAACATCTGCTAAAATGCGAATTTGAACATCTTCGGGAATCCTATATAGGTCATCTTTGGAAACTGATTCAAACTCAAGCAAAGTCTGACCGCAAGCTGGCAATTCTTTTCCATTCTTATCATAAAAACGATAGCCTAAACCAGCAGCAATGCCTATCCCACCGTCATTACTAGCCGTACCGCCAACTCCGATATAGATTTCTTTCATCCCTTGATCAATGAGATGGCGAATCAACTCTCCGATACCTCTGGTTTGGATGTGAAGAGGATTTCGTTTCTCCCGCGGAATCTTCCCAAGACCAACCAAGTCAGCAACTTCAAAGAGCGCTATTTGACCTTTTTGAAAGTAGCGCATTGCTTCATTTAGGCCAAAAGGTCCAGTCACCTCTTGCCATTTTTCTTTGAGTTTAAGAGAATGTTGAATAGTATCTACAGTTCCTTCCCCACCATCACCAACAGGGCAGAGCAGACATTCTACATCCGCTATTGACTGTTCGAAGCCTCTTTTTATAGCTTGAGCGACCTCTTCTGCCGTCAAACTTTCTTTAAAAGAATCGGGTGCAATTACAATTTTCATAGTTCCCTCTCATTCTAAGAAATCAATCAAAGGTAGAACTTCTAAAAGATCCCTTGTATCTACATGACAAGCTATCTCAGCTTTTACGACCTCCTTGGCACAAAATGCAATACCACGTCCTGCTGACTTTAACATCAAGAGGTCATTTGCCCCATCACCGATGGCAACTGTTCTTTCTCTAAGAAGTTTGAATTCCTTTCTCCAAATCTCAAGCGTAGCTTGTTTTACTTGACCTGTCACAATTTCACCAACTAGTCGACCTGTTAAAAAACCGTCTTTGACTTCCAACTGGTTAGCAGAGAAATAGGAGATACCAAGGGATTTTGCTAATCTCTCAACTATTGGTGCAAATCCACCAGACACTAGACCGACTAGAATGCCATTCTTTTGAAGTATGGAGATAAATTCTTGAGCATTCTTGGACAGATGAATGGATTTGAAAACAGTATCAAAGACCGAAACCGGAAGGCCTTTTAACAAAGCTACCCTCGCTCGTAAACTTGTTTCAAAGTCCAGTTCACCTCGCATTGCCTGTCTTGTAATCTGTGAAATTTCTTCTTCGCAACCTGCTTCTCTTCCTAAAAGATCAATCACTTCCTCTGCTATCAAGGTGCCATCAACATCCATAACACAAAGTCCCTTTGCTTGAGTCATCACTTCTCCTCTTTTCTAAACAGCCCAAAAATCGTATGAAAGAATCATACGATTTTATCTATTAGTTGACTAAACTATGGTACAAGTCCAGGTAAGATTTGCAGGCTGTATCCCATGAGAAATCGCATTCCATAGCTTGTTTTTGTAGATTTCTCCAAACGTCCGGCTGATTCTTATAGATATCCAAGGCTGTTTGGAAACTCCAGTTAAGCCAGTATGGTGTTAAATTGTCAAAGCTAAATCCAGTTCCACTTCCTTCGATTGGATTGAAGGATTGAACCGTATCACGCAAGCCACCCACTTCATGAACCAATGGTAGTGTCCCGTAACGCATCGCCATCATTTGAGACAAGCCACATGGTTCAAAACGACTTGGCATGAGGAAGAGATCACAAGCTGCGTAGATTTCTTGAGCAAGTTTGACATCAAAAGTGATATTTGCTGATAGTTTGTCTGGATAGACTTGCGCAAACCAGGAGAAGGAATGTTCAAAAGCAGAATCTCCTGTTCCTAAAAGGACTATTTGAACGTCCTCCTGTAAGAAACGATGCAAGCTTTCTACCACAACATCAAAACCTTTTTGGCGTGTCAATCGAGAGACAATCCCAACTAGAGGAACATCTGCTCGCACTGGTAACCCAACTCTCTCTTGTAATTTTGCTTTGTTTTGAGCTTTTCCAGACAAATCTTCCTTATCAAAATGATAGTCTAAAAGTGGGTCTGTTTGAGGATTATAAAGATCTGCGTCAATACCATTGACAATACCTGAAACCTTACCTGACTCCATGCGAAGAATCTGGTCCAAACCGCAACCAAACTGACTGGTCATAATCTCATGCGCATAGCTAGGGGAAACAGTTGTGACACGATCCGCGTAGAGAATACCTGCTTTCATCCAGTTAAGGCAATCATTCCAGCGAAGGGTCCCATCAGCATAGCGTTCAAATCCCACACCGAACAAATCCCATAACATCCCTTCAGAAAATTGACCTTGAAATTCCAAATTATGAATGGTTAGAACTGTTCTGATCCCTTGATATGCCTGAATCCAATGGTACTTTTCTTTTAACAAGAAGGGAATCATGGCTGTGTGGTAATCATGAACATGAAGAAGGTCAGGGATAAAGCCAATGCGCTCCATGGCTTCAAGAGCAGCCAGTTGGAAAAAGGCAAAGCGTTCACCGTCGTCAAAATCACCGTACACATGACCACGGAAGAAATAATACTGATTATCAATAAAGTAGAAGGTAACCCCATTCAAAACCGTTTTCTTAACACCACAGTACTGTCTACGCCATCCTACACTAACTTCAAAGTGGAGAACATCCTCTATCTGGTCGCCAAACTTAGCTTCTACCATATCATAATAAGGCAAGAAAACTGCAACTTCGTGCCCCGCTTTTACAAGTGATTTGGGAAGTGCGCCAATGACATCGCCCAAACCACCTGTTTTTGAAAAGGGTGCTCCTTCTGCCGCTACAAATAAAATTTTCATGAGTAAATGTCCTCTGTTACTGTTTCACCCTTCTTAACTACAACTGGATGTTCTGCTGTTCCTCGAATGACAACACCGTCCGCAACTTCAACTCCTTTGTCTAGGATGGCATATTCAACTTGGGCACCCTGACCAATCACAACACGAGGGAATAAAATGCTGTCTTTCACCACACTATCTTTGTGAACATAAATGTTACGAGATAGGACTGACTGAACTACTTCACCCTCAATGATACTACCTGAAGCAAACTGAGAAGTACTTACTTTTGAAGTATTCGCATAGTAGGTTGGTTCTTCATTCTTAACCTTGGTATAAATCTTTTGGTTAGGTGAGAAGAGAGAGTAGAATTTTTGAGACTCCAACATATCAATATTGGCTTGATAATAGGATTGAACGGAGTGAATATTGGCTAGATAGCCCGTGTATTCGTAAGCAAAAGCACCTTCTTTTACAGCTAAATCGCGGAGTACATAGCGTAATTTTTCTGGATATTCTTTTTGAACTTCTTCTTCAAGTCGTTCAATCAACCACGGAGTATCAACGACGAATATATCTGTAGACATGTTGAAAAGTTCATCTGTTGATTTGGCATCAAAAAGTTTATGAGAAAGAACATGGTCTGTTTCATCCACTTCCAAGATGGCATTAACATCTGAAATATCCTTTTTAGGTAATTTCTTATAAACAACTGTAATCGGACGACCGGCAGTAGTATGTAAATGGAATACTTGATTGAGGTCAATATTCACCACGATATCACAGTTAAGTGCAACCGTCTGATTTGATCCTGAACGTTTCAAATAAGTGAGAAGCTGTTGGTAATATTCTTTCCCAACTGTGCTACTTTCAACACTCGTATTATAAATACCTAGATAGTAGTGGCTGAGAAGGGTAGATAAGCCCCACTCACGTCCTGAACGAATGTGGTCAAAGACTGAACTGATATTGTCTTGTTGGAAAATTCCAAAGACACTACGAACACCAGCATTTGCAAGGCTAGAAAGAGGGAAATCAATTAAACGATATTTTGCTCCAAATGGCAAGCTAGCCACCGGACGGTGTTCTGTTAACGTTGACATATCATGAAAACCAACTGTGTTTCCTAAAATGGCTGAATATTTATCAATCTTCATCTGATGCTACCCCCACTACTTCATTGTATCCTACTACTTGTACTTCGTCTGTTCCATCAATTTCGACACCTTCAGAAATAACAGCACCCTCACCAATAATGGCACGTTTAATTTTTGCACCTTTTCCGATAATGGCACCACTCATGATTACAGAGTCTACTACTTCAGCACCCTCACGTACTTGCGCTTCTGTTGAGAGAATAGAATGCTTAACAGTTCCATCCACGAGACAGCCATCCACAACTAAAGAATCTTCTACATGAGCGTGTTTTCCAATAAAGTTTGGTGGTGAAATCAAGTTCCGTGAGTAGATTTTCCACTGACGATCACGACTATCCAAAGCGTTGTTTGGATCAATGTATTCCATATTTGCTTCCCATAGAGACTCGATAGTACCAACGTCTTTCCAGTAGCCTTTGAATTCATAAGCATAGACGCTTTCTCCAGACTCAAGGTAATTTGGAATAACGTTTTTACCAAAGTCTGACATATCTACCTTGTTCTTTTCAGCAGCAACAAGCATATTGCGGAGACGTTTCCAATCAAAAATATAAATCCCCATTGAAGCCTTTGTAGACTTAGGTTGAGCAGGTTTTTCTTCAAATTCAACGATACGGTTATTGGCATCTGTATTCATGATACCAAAACGGCTAGCTTCCTTTAGAGGTACGTCTAGAACAGCTACAGTCAGACTGGCATTGTTATCCTTATGTGATTGGAGCATATCATCGTAGTCCATCTTGTAGATATGGTCACCAGAAAGGATCAAAACATACTCAGGATTAATACTATCAATGTAGTCGATATTTTGGTAGATAGCGTGACTGGTCCCTTCAAACCAACGGTTTCCCTCACTCGCAGAGTAGGGTTGAAGGATAGAAACACCTGTGTTAATACCATCTAGTCCCCAGCTAGAACCATTCCCAATATGGTTGTTCAAAGCAAGAGGTTGGTACTGCGTAATAACACCAACATTATGAATCCCAGAGTTTGCACAGTTGGAAAGAGCAAAGTCAATGATACGGTAGCGCCCACCGAATTGCACCGCCGGTTTGGCAATGCTTTGAGTGAGTTTTCCGAGACGTGTTCCTTGCCCACCCGCAAGGATCAAAGCTAGCATTTCATTCTTCATTTTCTACTCCTTTATAAAGACATGTGAACGTTAAAATCGAAAGAAGGTCGGAAGTCAAACTTTTTATAAAAATAATAGGAAATCCATTTCTCTTGTGTTTCAAGTCCAATACAAGTACATCCGTTTTTAAAATATTAAAAATTGTAATCAACAGCCTGCTATTCTTTTTTCTTAGCTGGTTTCAAACGACGCTTGATCTTCCAAATGCTTGCTCCCATAGCAGGCAAGGTGAAGGTCAAAGTCTGCTCGTAATCTTTCCATAAGCCTTCTTGAGTCTGAACTGTTTGATTGTGTTCTTTCCACACACCTCCCCATTCTTCTAATTCTGTATTCCAAACTTCTTCGTAAATACCTGCAACAGGTAAACCAATCGTAAAATCCTTACGTTCAACTGGTGCCATATTAAAGACACAGACTAACATTTCGTCCTTCTTACCCTTACGAATAAAGGAGAGGACACTCTGATCTCTATTATCAGCATCGATAATCTCTATACCGTCATAACTAGTATCAATTTCCCACAGACAGCGATGGTCTTTATAGAATTGATTTAGTTGTGAAGTGAAATGCTTCATCTTGGCATTCATTGAATCTTCTAGATTAGCCCATTCCAACTGCTCCTCAGACTTCCACTCGAGGAATTGCCCGTACTCACTACCCATGAACAAGAGTTTCTTACCTGGATGACAAATTTGATAGGTGTAGAGATTACGTAGACCTGCAAACTGATTGTAGCGATCTCCCCACATCTTATGCATCATACTCTTCTTGCCATGAACCACTTCATCGTGTGAGAAAGGTAGGAGATAGTTTTCATTGAAAACATACATAAAGCTGAAAGTCACAAGATTAAAGTCATACTTGCGATAAATCGGATCCTCCTCGTAGAAACGGAGAATGTCGTTCATCCAGCCCATATTCCATTTATAGTCAAAGCCAAGGCCGCCCATTTCTTTCATACCAGTAATCTTTGTCGCTGATGAACTTTCTTCTGCAATCATCATGATATCTGGATGAGCTAACTTAATCACTGTGTTCAACCGTTGAAGGAAATAATAACCCTCGTAGTTAAGGTTTCCACCATCTTTGTTTGGAGTCCAAGGAGCATTATCATAATCTAGATACAGCATATTGCTCACTGCATCGACCCGAATACCATCTAAGTGGTAAAAATCAATCCAGAATTTAATACTTGAAATCAAGAAAGACTGGACCTCATTTTTTCCGAGGTCAAAATTCAGAGCACCCCAACCATAGTTATGAGCCTTGTTGTGATCTTGGTATTCAAAAGTTGGTGTACCGTCATAATATGCCAAGGCATCATCATTAATGGTGAAATGACCTGGAACCCAGTCTACGATAACACCAATGTTATTTATATGACACTCTTCAACGAAATCTTGGAATTCCTCAGGTGTACCATAGGAATGTTCAAATGCAAAGTAACCCATAAGCTGATAGCCCCAACTCAATCCAAGTGGGTGAGCCATTAAGGGCATAAACTCAATATGTGTATAGTTCATTTCAACCAAATAAGGAATCAACTCTTCCTTCAGCTGTGAAAAACTATAGGGACTACCATCTGGATTTCTCTTCCAAGATCCTGCATGGGCCTCATATATATTAACTGGTCTCTCGAAAAATCCCAAACGTTTGCGACGCGCTAGCCAAAGGCCATCTTTCCACTTCTTTTCTCGAATAGTGGTCAGAACAGCTCCTGTACCTGGCCGGGCTTCAAAACGAACTGCCAACGGATCAATTTTCATAATCTGGTGACCATTTGCACGCGTAATATGATATTTATAAATCTGACCTTCCTGAGCTTGAGTCGTAAAGACTTCCCAAACACCTGCTTCATTACGAACCATGGGAATTTGATTCTCAATCCAATTAGTAAAATCCCCAACTAGATGAACTGCTTGTGCATTTGGTGCCCAAACCCTAAAAGTATAGCCAATTTCTCCGTTTTTCTCCTCTCTATGTGCTCCTAAATAATGCTGGAGGTGAAAGTTTTCACCTGTAGTAAAGGTTCTTAATGCTTCTTGATTATTCATTCGATCCCCTCTCTTTTGTAAGCGTTTTCTATAATTCTATTATACACTCTTTTAAGATAACTTTCAAGTAATTTACGAAGAAAATCATATTTTTTTATGAAAGTCTTCAAAAAATTACCGAGCATTTTAAAAAATATATCCCGAAAATAGAATACGAAACAATTTCCATATATTTTTTTATTATAATACCAGAATATTCGTTTTTTAACAATTTTAAACTGTATTTTTTTAAAAAAAATAAAATCAGGAAATCGATTTCCTGATTTTATATATTATTTTACATCAAATACAATGGATTTAACATTTGTCATCGCTTCGATACTATATTTAATTCCTTGCACTCCTGCTCCAGAACCCTTTACACCAAGGAATGGGAAATTATCTGGTCCGCGTTGTGTTTTATTATTAATATGAACGGTTCCCACTTCAAGTTTCTCAGCGATTTCAAATGCCTTCTTAAAGTCATTTGTAAAGACAGAGGATTGAAGACCAAACTCAGATTCATTGGCAATTGCTACTGCTTCATTCGCATCTGCGACACGGATAATTGGTAGAACAGGGCCAAACGGCTCTTCCCATGCTACTTTCATATCTTTTGTAACTTGGTCAAAAAGCACTGGCCAGAGAAGATTGTCTTCACGCTTGATTGGTGTAAGAGCCTGAGCACCTTTTTCTTGTGCATCTTCAATCAAGTCCCAGATGAAATCAGCTGAAGCGTTATCAATAACAGGTGTGATATCAGCATTGTCAAATGGATCACCGACTGTTAGCTTAGCGACTTTAGCCTGAAGCAATTCGGCTAACTTGTCTGCTATGCTTTCTACAACTAAGACACGTTTGATAGCGGTACAGCGCTGACCAGAGTAGCTAAATGCACCACCTACGATTTGATTGGCTGCATTTTCCAAATCTGCATCTTCTAAAACGATTGCTGCATCTTTCCCGCCAAGCTCCAGCATAACTGGGCGCATACCAGCTAAACGACCGATACGCTCCCCAATCGGTGTTGAACCTGTAAAGTTAATGAAGTTCACTTCCTTGTGTTCGATGATGTAGTCTCCGATCTCAGAACCACGTCCAGTGATGGTGTTAAAGACACCTGCTGGAATTCCGGCTTCGTCAAAAGCTTTAGCTAGTAAGAGACCAGAAATAGATCCTTGCGTTGGTGGCTTAAACATAACAACATTCCCTGCAATCAAAGCCGGAGCAATCTTGGATCCAGAAAGGTTGACTGGGTAGTTAAATGGCGCGATAGCTAAGACAACTCCAACTGGCTCACGACGGACAACGGCTAGTTTGTTTTTACTTGCAGCTTCAAAACCGCCACCTTCCATTGCTTGTCCAGTAATACGGAGACCTTCCTCAGCAGCAAAACGGATCAAATCTGCTGTACGTACTACTTCTCCAATGGCTGCTTTAATCCCTTTTGCAACCTCTTTGGCAAGAATTGTACCAATTTTTTCTTTATCACGTTCCAAAATATCTGCTGTCTTATGTAAATAGGCTGCACGCTCAACTGGTGCTAAATCACGCCATGCTGGGAGAGCTGCACGTGCAGCTTTCATAGCCTCATCTACTTCAGCTTGGCTCATAGCGGGTACTGTACCTAGTTTTTCTTGATTGATAGGAGAATAGATCGCAATCACGTTCTCTGATGATTTCCATTTTCCATTCACTAAATTCTGATAATTTGTCAAATTCTCTTCCTCCTGAAAATGATTAAAATTTATTTTATCAAATTTTCAGAAAATTACAACCCTTTTTGTGAAAATATTGATATTTTTTTCACAAACTTGATTCTTCAAATTATTTGAATTTTATTCCTATTAGATATTGGTTTTTCAATAAAAATCAAAAAAGGTCTAGTTAATCTAAACCTTTTCAGAACATTAATTTACGAGAGTACTTTTAGAACCACGACACTGGTATCATCAATCACATTTGATTCTTTAGAACGACTATTAGACACCAGCATTTCAAGATTTCCTGCATTTTCAAAGTAGAAGGAAGTCCCCTTCGCATTAAAGACTACCAATAAGTGCTCTGGTCCACCGTGAATTTCGTAAACAATCCACCCACTATTTTCAGCAGCTGTATGGACGAAGACATGGCGATAAACTTCTTCGTATGTAGGATAAGAGAAGGCGCTGGTCTGTGTTTTTAGGCGAATAATCTGACGGATAAAGTTAATGCTCTCTTGTCTCTCATTGATTAAATCCCAGTTGACCTGGTTGACACTATCTGGAGCATTGTAACTATTCATGGCACGTTCTCTATCTGCCGCAGTCAGCTCCCCGTTTTCACCAGTAGCAAGGAGTTTAGTGCGGCCAAATTCTTGCCCCAACTCTATAAAGGACATTCCTTGCATGAGAATGCTCATCGCTGTTGCCGTCTCAACCTGACGCATAATCTTATCTGAACTGTGATTTGGATGAAGGGTTACTAACAAATCATGCAAGTTGTAATTATCATGGGCTTCCACATAGTTAAGGACTTGGTTTGGGCTAAGATATGAGCCCAACTCTCGACTACCAAGAATAGCTTTGGCTACAATCGGTTCTGTAGCAGCACCACTAACAAATCCTGCCTTGATTGAGCCATAAACTTCTCCTCCTTTGATGGCATCTCGCTGATCATCGTTGAAAAATCCAATATTTGGCATCTGGTAGGCATTATCCTTCTTGGCCTTGTCATAAGGTGCAAGACCTGTCCCCATATCCCAACCTTCTCCATAAGTGAGAATACGCGGATCGACTTCATCTAACGCCCAGCGAATTGCCTGCATGGTTTTAACATCGTGAATTCCCATCAAGTCGAAACGGAAACCGTCAATATTGTATTCTTTCACCCAATAAAGGAGTGAGTCAACCATGTACTTGCGGTACATTTCGTGTTCGCTTGCGGTTTCATTTCCTACACCTGTGCCGTTTTGGAAGGTTCCATCTGGATTCATACGATAGTAATAATCAGGAACAGTTGTTTGGAAAGGTGCATCAACTGTTGAGAAGGTATGGTTGTAAACGACATCCATAATGACACCGATTCCTGCATCATGATAAGCCTGAATCATGGTCTTAAGGTCTCGAATAACCTGTCCAGGATCATCTGGATTGCTAGAGAAACTTGGTTCTGGTGCATTGTAGTTTTGAGGGTCATAACCCCAGTTATAGGTTACATTTCCGTCCTCGTCGTATTCCTTATGACGATCAAAGATTGGTTGAAGCTGAACATAATTACAGCCGAGTTCTTTGATATAGTCAAAGGCTGTTGCTTGCCCATACTGGTTAACCGTTCCAGTCTGGGCAGCCCCAAGGAAGGTCCCTCGAAGGTTTTCTGGAACTCCAGATGTCGGTGATTTTGTAAAATCACGAATGTGCATCTCGCAGATAACGGCTTTACATGGGTTTTCCAAACGCCAAGGAGCATCTGTCCCATGTTTGACTTTAAATCCTTCTACCTGTCTATCTTGCTGAGATAGGATGACAGAACGTTTCCCGTCAGGACTTGTAGCGATAGTGTATGGGTCTCGTGTCAAGGTCTGGTGGTGCGGAAACTCAATCTGATACTGATAAGCTTTACCTGCAAGATTTTCATCCAGGTCTACACTCCAAACACCAATGGTATTGTACTTATGGCTGTATGAATAGCTATTCCCACGCTCGAGATTAAAGGTTTTCCAAATCGGCGCGTCGTTACTTGTATTTTCATAAACGACCACTTGGACTGCTGTAGCTGTTGGAGCCCAGAGTTTAAAGCTTGTCTGGTAGTCTGAGATACTATAACCCAACTCTCCTTGGTATCCCCAATGATGATCAAAACTTTCACTGTGAAAAGCTTTATCAAAAGCAAACGGGTTTCGATCTTTATAGAAAGGACTTGCAATGGCTGGATTTTCAGAATAATAAACCGTCTCATCACCATCTAAGATCCAAACCTCAGTCAACAGTGGGTAATAGTTAAACCGTAGGAGATAGTCTTTTGTCTTACCATCTATTTCAGCAGAAAAGGTCAAAGTATCGAGCCTTTCTGCACTTGTGACTGTAAAGGAGAATTTTGCTCCAAAATAGTCATTTTCATAATACAAATTTTCTTTAATATCTTCCTGTTTTCTACTGAATGAACAAGCATCATAATCCCCATTTTTTCGGTGAAAATGGATGACTACTGGGTATCTATACATTTTTTCCTAATTCCTAATTTCAATTTTAATTTTTTAAGTCATGCTGAAGGTTTTAACGGGAATTTCAGCACAATAGAGAATAGCTTTAATAGATATAAAAACACATCAGGAGAGATAGTTCCAGACTATCTAACATCTAGTTTTCAACGATTCTTTACAAACTTTCTAGCCAGGCCTCATCTCGAACCTCGATACCAAGTTCTTGCGCTTTTTGGAGCTTACTTCCTGCATCTGCTCCTGCTACGACAAGGTTCGTTTTCTTAGATACACTGCCTGTGACTTTGGCACCAAGACTTTCGAGTTTATTTTTGGCTTCAGAGCGCGTGAGGCGTTCCAATTTCCCCGTTAGCACAACGGTCAAACCTGACAAGGCCGCATCTGCCACTACTGTCTGTCCTTTGTAGCCCAGATTGACTCCAGCTTCTTTCAACTCGTCTAAGAGAATCTTTGATCCTTCTGTAGCAAAATAAGTCTGAAGACTTTGAGCAATCACACTACCCAAACTTTCAATACTTGCTACTTCCTCTGGATCAGCTTGGGCTAGATTTTCAATAGAGTGGAAATGTTGGAGCAAGAGTTGGCTAGCCTTGCTTCCGACATGGCGAATTCCCAGACCAAACAAGAGCTTTTCAGCAGAGTTTTCCTTGGATGCTTGAATGGCCTGATACAGTTTAGAGGCTGACTTTTCCTTGACACCTTCTAAAAGGAGAAAATCGTCTTCTTTCAAACGGTAAATATCTGCCACATCCTTAACCAGATTAGCAGCAAAAAGCTTTTCAACGATAGATGGACCAAGCCCTGTAATATTCATGGCGTCTCGAGAAGCAAAGTGAATCAAACCTTCCATGATTTGGGCAGGACATCGTGGATTGATACAACGAAGGGCTACTTCATCTTCAAAATGAAGCAACTGACTGTCACAGCTCGGACAGTTAGTCGGAATATCTAGTTTTTCTTCAGAAACACGTTTAGACTCTGCCACACGCAGAACAGCAGGGATGATATCTCCAGCCTTATAAACGATAACCGTATCGTCTTTGCGGATATCCTTTTCAGCGATATAATCTACATTGTGCAGTGTTGCACGGCTAACAGTTGTCCCAGCAAGCTGAACAGGTGTTAGATTGGCAGTTGGAGTCACAACACCCGTACGACCTACTGTCCAGTCAACTGAAAGGAGCTGGGCTTCTTTTTCTTCAGCAGGAAATTTATAGGCGACTGCCCACTTAGGCGCTTTAACAGTAAAACCGAGCTCTTCTTGACCTGCTAGGTCATTGACCTTGATCACCACTCCATCAATGTCATAAGGTAAATTATCCCGTTCTTGTCCAACTTCTTGGATGAAATCCCATATCTCATCTATGCTTTCAGCCAGAATTCGTTTAGGATTAACTACAAATCCAAGCTGTTCAAGATGCTCCAAGACTTTTTCTTGGCTATCACGAGTAGAAGGGCTAGCTTCTTGATAGAGGAAAGTGGCAAGATTGCGCTTGGCTACTACTGCTGTATCCAGCTGACGCAAGGTTCCCGCTGCCGCATTACGAGGATTGGCAAATTCAGGCTCCCCATTTTCTTGGCGAGCTTGGTTGACCTGATCAAACGAAGCGCGTGGCATATAACACTCTCCACGAACGGTGATATCTAGTTCTTCTGGCAAGGTCAAAGGAATGTCCTTGACACGCTTGAGGTTCTCTGTGATATTCTCTCCAATAGAACCATCCCCACGTGTCGCACCGACAACCAAAATCCCCTTTTCATACGTGAGCGAGATAGATAAACCATCGATTTTCAGCTCACAGATATAGATTGGATGGGGTAATTCCTTTCGAACATGCGCATCAAAAGCTTCTAACTCTTCACGTGAAAAAGCATCCTGCAAACTATAAAGAGGATACTGATGACTGTATTTTTCAAAACCATCTAAAACCTTACCACCAACACGATGAGTCGGACTGTCCGCTAAAACTTGATCTGGATAGGCGGCTTCCAATTCGACCAACTCTCGGTAGAGGCGATCATACTCGCTATCTGAAACCGAGGGATTGTCACTCGTATAGTACTCGGTCGCATAGCGGTTAAGTAAGGCAACTAACTCATTCATTCTTTCATTCATAATCCCATTTTACCACAAAGCAAGCCCTCCTCACAATAGAGAAGGACTGAAAAATGATTCGTAGTGTAATATTTTCTAAAAAAGAGAAATTATAACTCTTTTTCAAAATGACTTCGCACATAAACGAGGGATAGACAAGACAGGGCAATAACCCCGCTTCCAATTATCAGGAAAGAAGAGAGATGAACACTTGGTAATACTGTCATAAAGCCTTTTGCAATCGGCATAAATAGAATGGCTAAGGTAAAAATGGTGCTTAGAACTCTTCCCAAGTATTCCCCTTCAACCTTGGTTTGCACCTGAGTAAAAAAGTGAATATTAAATATCGTCATAAACAGTTCACAAACTAAATTTCCAGAAAAGGAAAGAAAAGTTGGCAATGGTAACCCCATCATAAAAACTCCAATTCCAGTCAAGGCCAATAGAATCAAAAGATTATAAACACCTGCCTTGATTTTGCTAGCTAGAAGAGCTCCGATAATCGAACCAATAGCGCCCATAGTCAAAATAGTTGCATAAGCTCCTCCTATCCCGTATAGTCGATTTGAAAAAGGGAGGAGAAATTCAAAAGCTGCAAAAAAGAAATTAACGCTGGAAGCGACTAACAAAAGGAAAAAGATCTCTTTCTGGCGCCAAATATAGCGAATTCCTTCTTTCATATCAGCAAAAATATTTTTCCAGCTGAAAGTCTTTTTCTCTTGTTCCTGAGTCTCTTTTTGGGGGAGAAAAGCTACTAAAGTAAATGCAATGAAAAAGCTAATGGCATCTAAAACAAGCGTCATATGGAGACTGGCAAATTGTAAAACGAGGAAAGAAAGTATAGGGGAGCTAACACCTACAACCTGCAAAACTAACTCCAAGCGAGAGTTATAGGTCACTATCTCGTTTTTCTCTACAACCTCAGTTATAATGGCTTTGTTAGCTGTACGAGAAAATGCAAAGGCAACCGCCTGAACAATATTTGCGAAGATCAGAGCAGCAATCATCAAGCTATCATTTCTGATGAAAGAAATAGCTAAACAGAGAATACCACAAATCAAGTCCGTCGTCATCAAAATTTTGCGACGCGAAAAGCGGTCTGAAATCACTCCGCCAAAGGGATTGACCAGAATCGATGTGACGAGTTCAGAAATCTGATAAATCCCAAGAACAGTCTGTCCTATCGTTCCCATTGATGCCAGCCAAACACTATTTCCATAATCATAGAGCATATTTCCTATCTTATTAATCGCACCACGACTAATCAACTGGATTGCATGTCGATTCATATAAAAAACTCCTCTCAAATTTTGAAACTATTGTATCAAAACTGAAAGGAGTCTCTTTATTTTTCCCTTATTTGGGAAATTTAAGGATTTACAAATTTTTCATAATGTTCCTGATAGTAAGCCACTTGCTCAGGAAGTCCAAGCACATCAAAAATATGCATAGCCTCCTGCATCTGACTACAACCCTCTTCTTTTAAGTTTCTCTGGTAGAGGGCGAAACCTTTGAGATAATGGAAGATATTGCGCTCATAAAGCTTGATACCATTTCCAATCAACTTCTCCACATAACTCTCAAAATAGTCCGCATCCGTAAAGGACTGGTTTTCCAAACAATGCTGGTAACAGTTGAGAGCTAAAATCAAAACAAGTTTTCGATGCCGACCAATTTCTTTGTAGTAGTCTTCTCGCTCCATGACTTCTCTGCCAATCCGAGCTACATAGTCCACATTGTAGAAAGTATAGAGATTCCCGAAAAGAATCAACTCATACATGGTCCATTCTTCTGTTTGAAAAAGATAATCTACTACCTTTTCCAAATCACTCTGACTCATCGTGTAATGAGCATCTCTTTGACAAATCAGCCCCTGTAACAAAATCCAATTCAGCTCAAAATAGAGGGGATTGGTAGAACTCTTAGCCTTTTCAAGTTGTTCTCTTTGGAGCTTTTGAAAACCTGCAATATCATTTGAGTAGTAAAGCGGAATAATCTGTGCCATTAAGGCAACATGTTCATGATTTTGAAAATCCCTAGCCTTGTCCATGAAATTCTCAATAGTAACATGAATATTGTCCAAAATCTCAAAGAAACGGGAAACAGCTAGATCAGACTCCCCAAGCTCGAAGCGAGATAACTGAGAGATGGAACACGATTCACCTGCCGCCTCTTTCAAGGAGTATTTCCCACTTGTTCGAAATTCACGAAATACCTTTCCAAGATGTTCCATTTCTTACACCTGCTCCGATAATTCTTCCCACTCAAGCATAGCCTCTTCTTGACGATGGCTGATTTTGTCCAGTTCAGCCTGCAATTCCATGAGCTTTTCGGCATCGTTTGTCTCCAACATTTGTTCAGAAATAGCTTGGCTTTGACTTTCTAACTCTTCGATTTCAGCTTCTAGATTTTCGATTTGTCGCATGAGTTTGCGAACTTCTTTTTGACTTTCTTTCTGGGCCTGGTAGTCATTGACTGGGCTTGCTTCTTTTGCTTGATTACTAGTTGAAACTTCTTCTGTCTGGCTCGCTTCTACTTCTGCTTTCTTCTCAACATAGTAGTCATAATCTCCTAGATAGAGGGTCGAACCATTCTCAGACAATTCCAAAACATGAGTGGCGACACGGTTGATAAAATAACGGTCATGGCTGACGAAAAGAAGGGTTCCATCGAAGTCAATCAGGGCATTTTCCAAAACTTCCTTGCTATCAATGTCCAAGTGGTTAGTCGGTTCGTCAAGAATCAGGAAGTTATTGTTTTCCATTGAAAGTTTGGCAAGAAGCAAACGAGCTTTCTCGCCACCTGACAGCATGCCAACTGATTTTTTAACATCATCACCAGAGAAGAGGAAGGCACCAAGGCGGTTGCGGATTTCAACTTCAGGTGTCAGTTTAAAATCATTCCAGAGTTCATCGAGTACAGTATTACTTGGTGTTAGCTTACTTTGAGTCTGATCATAGTAGCCAACCTCAACATTGGCACCAAAACGCTTCTCTCCCTTGATAAAAGGGATCTGGTCTACTATTGACTTGATAAAGGTTGACTTCCCAATGCCGTTTGGTCCGACAATCGCAACAGCGTTCATCTTACGAAGGTCAAGATTGATAGGTTCTGACAATATTTCCCCATCATAGCCAATAGCCGCATTTTCAACAGTCAGGACAACATTACCTGACGTTTTTTCAGACTGGAAGGTCATATTGGCTGCTTTCTTACCAGCTTCTGGCTTATCTAAGCGATCCATTTTTTCCAGTTGCTTGCGGCGAGATTGAGCACGTTTGGTCGTTGAAGCTCGGACTAGATTGCGATTGACAAAGTCTTCTAGAGCAGCGATTTCCTTCTGTTGCTTTTCATAGTTTTTTGCCTCAGTAGCTAGCTTTTGCTCCTTTAACTCAACAAAACGAGAGTAATTACCTACATAGCGATCCAAAGAATGCTTGGTCAAATCGAGTGTAACCGTCGCAACCTTGTCCAAAAAGTAACGGTCGTGGCTGACAATAATGAGCGCACCGCTATAGTTCACCAAGTAATTCTCTAGCCAGGCAATGGTTTCGATATCCAAGTGGTTGGTTGGCTCGTCCAAGACCAAAAGATTTGGCTTTTCAAGGAGCATTTTAGCCAGTGCTAGACGAGTATTTTGACCACCTGAAAGCTCGGCAATTTTCATCTGCCACATAGATTCATCAAACTTGAAGCCATTCAAAATCGCTCGAATATCAGCTTCATAAGTAAAGCCACCCGCTTGACGAAAATTCTCAGACAAACGATCGTAATCTGACATCAGTTTATCCAGATCTTCACCAGACTTTTCACCCATCTCCAGTTCCATCTGACGAAGTTGTGTCTCTGTCCGACGCAAGTCATCAAAGACGTGAAGCATTTCATCATAAATGGTATTTTCAGACTCAAAACGGCTATCTTGGGCTAGGTAAGACAGAGAAATATCTTTTTTCTTATTGATTTCTCCACTAGTTGGCTCCTCTTCCCCAACCAAAATCTTTAAAAGAGTAGACTTACCTGCACCATTTTTCCCAACAAGAGCAATTCGGTCTCGTTCATCAACTTGCAGATTGATATTATCAAAAAGAACCTCTCCAGCAAAAGATCGTTCAATTTTATTGGCTTGTAAAATAATCATACAACTATTTTACTATCTTTTTCTTTTTTTCACAATTACAATAGAAAGGTTCGAGTAGTAAACCCGGACTATTCATCTTCTTTTTCATTAGAAAGCGTATTGGGCTATTCTTCTACAATGAAATAAAAGTAAATTTCCTACATTTTAAGTTATGCTAACGTTTTACTAAAATATCAAATCGTGATATAATGAAAGCGATTAAAGCAATAGATAAAGGAGATACTCTATGACTTACCAAGAAAATTATCAAAAATGGGTCGATTTTGCCGACCTTCCCGACTATCTTCGTCAAGATTTAGAAAACATGGACGAAAAAACAAAAGAAGATGCTTTCTACACCAATCTTGAATTTGGTACTGCAGGTATGCGCGGCTTGATCGGTGCAGGTACAAACCGCATCAATATCTATGTTGTTCGTCAAGCAACTGAAGGTTTGGCTCGTTTGATTGAGTCAAAAGGTGGAAATGAAAAAGAACGTGGTGTGGCAATTGCCTACGATAGCCGTCACTTCTCACCTGAATTTGCCTTTGAATCTGCTGCAGTTCTTGCTAAACACGGTATCAAATCTTACGTATTTGAAAGCCTCCGTCCAACTCCAGAACTCTCATTTGCAGTTCGTCACCTCAACTGTTTTGCAGGTATCATGATTACTGCCAGCCATAACCCTGCTCCGTTTAACGGTTATAAAGTTTACGGTGAAGACGGTGGACAAATGCCTCCACACGACGCGGATGCTTTGACGACTTACATCCGTGCAATCGAAAACCCATTTACAGTTGAAGTTGCTGATGTAGAAGCTGAAAAAGCTTCTGGCTTGATTGAAGTCATTGGCGAAGCTGTTGATGCAGAATACCTCAAAGAAGTAAAAGATGTAAATATCAACCCTGCCTTGATTGAAGAGTTTGGTAAAGACATGAAGATTGTCTACACACCACTTCATGGTACTGGTGAAATGTTGGCTCGTCGTGCTCTTGCTCAAGCAGGATTTGACTCTGTTCAAGTCGTTGAAGCACAAGCAACTGCTGACCCAGACTTCTCAACTGTAAAATCTCCAAACCCAGAAAACCAAGCAGCCTTTGCACTTGCTGAAGAACTCGGCCGTCAAGTTGGTGCTGATGTTCTTGTGGCGACTGACCCAGACGCTGACCGTGTTGGTGTTGAAGTTCTTCAAAAAAATGGTAGCTACCTCAACCTTTCAGGTAACCAAATCGGTGCTATCATGGCTAAATACATCTTGGAAGCTCATAAGAGTGCTGGAACCCTTCCTGAAAATGCTGCTCTCTGCAAATCCATCGTATCAACAGACTTGGTAACGAAGATTGCTGAAAGCTACGGCGCAACTATGTTCAATGTCTTGACAGGTTTCAAATTTATCGCTGAAAAAATTCAAGAATTCGAAGAAAAACACAATCACACTTACATGATGGGATTTGAAGAAAGCTTCGGTTACTTGATTAAACCATTCGTACGTGATAAAGACGCCATCCAAGCTGTTCTTGTCGTTGCTGAACTTGCTGCCTACTACCGTTCACGTGGTTTAACACTTGCTGACGGTATCGAAGAAATCTACAAAGAATATGGATACTACGCTGAAAAGACCATCTCTGTTACCCTTTCTGGTGTCGATGGTGCAGAACAAATCAAAGCAATCATGGCTAAATTCCGTAACAATGCTCCAAAAGAATGGAACACAACAGCTATCACTGTTGTAGAAGACTTCAAAGCACAAACTTCTACTGCTACAGATGGTACTGTGACAACTTTGACTACTCCTCCAAGCGATGTCTTGAAATACACGCTTGCTGACGGTTCATGGATTGCTGTTCGCCCTTCAGGTACTGAACCAAAAATCAAGTTCTACATTGCCGTTGTGGGGGAAAGCAACGAAGATTCACAAGCTAAGATTGCTAACATCGAAGCGGAAATCAATGCTTTTGTGAAATAAGAAACTATAAAAGATGAGACCAACCAATCTCATCTTTTTTTCGTATCAAATCTAAGCAATTTCAGGAACTTTGTGGCATACTAGACATATCAATGAAAGCGAGGTAGACTCATGGAACAATTTTTAGAAAATATTAAAGATCTTGAAGTCACAACTGTTGCCCGTGCTCAAGAAGCACTTGATAAGAAAGAAACTGCAACCTTCTTCATCGGTCGTAAAACTTGCCCTTACTGCCGTAAATTTGCTGGCACTTTGGCTGGTGTCATAGCTGAAACCAAAGCGCACATCTACTTTATCAACAGTGAAGAAGCAAGCCAACTCAATGAGTTGCAAGAATTCCGCTCACGCTACGGAATCCCAACAGTACCAGGCTTTGTTCACATTGCGGATGGACAAATCAATGTCCGTTGCGACTCTTCCATGTCCGCACAAGAAATCAAAGAATTTGCAGGATTGTAAAAAATATAAAAAAAGAAGGCACTCGCCTTCCTTTTTTTATATCTCTGTCAGTGGTGTTGCTGTATCTGGGGAGGTGTCGTAAACTTTAAAGTCTACTCCTACTCCCAGATCAGCTTGTGCTAGCTGGTTGACCATGGTCATATGAGCTAGCTCCTTGATATTGTTCTCTTTGGATAAATGCCCAAGATAGATTTTCTTAGTCCGATTTCCCATTGCACGAATCATGGCCTCAGCACCGTCTTCGTTAGAAAGGTGGCCGAGATCTGATAGAATTCTCTGTTTGAGACGCCAAGCGTAAGATCCTGCTCGCAAAATCTCTACATCATGATTTGACTCAATGAGGTAACCATCCGCATTTTCGACAATTCCTGCCATTCTATCACTTACATAACCTGTATCGGTCAACATGACAAAACTCTTGTCATCCTTCATAAAGCGGTAAAACTGGGGGGCTGCCGCATCATGGCTAACTCCAAAACTCTCAATGTCGATATCACCAAAGGTTTTGGTTTTACCCATTTCAAAAATATGCTTCTGCGATGAATCCACCTTGCCAAGATACTTGCTATTTTCCATAGCCTGCCAAGTCTTTTCATTGGCGTAAAGATCCATACCATATTTGCGAGCCAATACACCAACTCCATGAATATGATCTGAATGCTCATGCGTAATCAAAATCGCATCCAAATCTTCTGGCTTACGATTGATTTCGCTCAAAAGACTGGTGATTTTCTTACCAGACAAGCCCGCATCCACTAAGATTTTCTTTTTTGGGGTTTCCAGATAAAAGGAATTTCCACTGGAACCTGATGCTAAAATACTGTATTTAAAGCCTTTTTCACTCATTCTAGTCTTCTATTTCGTCCTCCCATATTTCTTCTTTTACGGCATCCTTATCATAAGGGAGCACTATGGTAAAGGTTGAGCCCTTACCGTATTCGCTTTTTGCCCAAATAAAACCATTGTGTTGTTTGATGATTTCTTTCGCGATAGCCAGACCCAGACCAGTTCCACCTTGAGCACGACTCCTTGCACGATCCACACGATAAAAACGGTCGAAAATCTTCGGTAAATCTTGTTTTGGAATCCCAAGACCTTGGTCAGAAATTGATAAGATCATCTGGTCATCCGTGGTTTTCATGCTGACCGTAATCTTCCCACCATCTGGGGAATACTTGATGGCATTGTTGAGAATATTATCAATCACCTGGGTCATCTTATCCGTATCAATCTCAATCCAAACTGAAGTTATTGGATAATCTCTCACTAGCTCATATTTTTTCTCTTCATCCTGATTTCTCATCTTATCAAAACGGTTGAGGATAAAGGTGATAAAGGCTGTAAAGTTAATCAACTCTATATCCAGTTTACTAGTCGCATTGTCAATACGAGAGAGATGCAAGAGATCTGTCACCATACGCATCATACGGTTGGTTTCATCTAGTGAAACCTTGATAAAATCAGGAGCAACAGGATCATACAGGGCTCCCTCGTCCAAGGCTTCGAGATAAGATTTAACACTGGTCAAAGGAGTACGCAACTCATGACTGACGTTCGAAACAAAGAGTCTCCGTTCGCGTTCTTCCTTCTCTTGCTCGGTCGTATCATGTAATACGGCAACCAAACCAGAGATGAACCCAGACTCACGGCGAACCAGAGCGAAACGTACACGAAGACTCAGGTATTCACCATTCACATCTTGGGAGTCAATCGTCAACTCAGGAATCTGTGTAATCAGGTCACGCAGCTCATACTCATCTTCTATCTTAAGCAATTCGAGGATGCTTTTATTCAGAACATCTTCTTTCTGCACACCGAGCTGTTTCTTGGCCATATCGTTGATCATAGTAATCTGGCCACGGCGATTGGTCGCAAGGACACCATCTGTCATATAAGAGAGAATACTATGCAACCTTTTACTCTCTTGTTCCAGATTTTCTTGGGTCAAACGAATAACTTCTGACAAATCATTCAGATTATTGGTGATGTTGGTGATCTCTGTACTACCTTGCAAGTCCAAAACTTGAGAATAATCACCTGCAATTAAGTCCTTAACCTTCTGATTTATCTCTTTTAACCGGATGTTATCCCGACGGTTTTCCAGCAACAACAAGGTCACAACTAGGATAAAGCCAAGTAAAATCAGGATAAAGATAAAATCACTGGTCAGAATAGTTTGTCTAATATCTTCAATCATTATTTTTCATATAGTAGCCAACACCACGACGTGTGAGGATATACTCTGGACGGCTTGGTGTGTCTTCAATTTTTTCACGCAAGCGTCGGATAGTCACGTCCACTGTACGAACATCACCAAAATAGTCATAACCCCATACAGTCTCAAGCAAGTGTTCACGCGTAATCACTTGACCAATATGAGATGCCAAGTGATACAAGAGTTCAAACTCACGGTGGGTCAAATCTAATTCCTCACCATATTTCTTAGCCACGTAAGCATCTGGAACGATTTCCAAATCACCAATTTGTAAGGGCTGCGTCTTCTTCTCATCAGACTCTTGGCTATCTACTGAAGCAAGATCTGTACGACGAAGCAGAGCCTTGACACGTGCTTGCAACTCACGATTTGAGAAAGGTTTTGTAACATAATCATCTGCACCTAACTCCAAACCGATAACCTTGTCAAACTCGCTATCCTTAGCTGAGAGCATGATAATCGGCACACTGCTAGTCTTACGAATAGCTTTAGCAACTTCTAAACCATCGATTTCAGGGAGCATCAAGTCTAGAATAATAATATCTGGTTGCTCTGCTTCAAATAGCTCAATTGCTTCACGACCATTGAAGGCTGTAACAACTTCATAACCTTC
This sequence comes from Streptococcus halitosis, assembly GCF_023147855.1. GTDB lineage: Bacteria > Bacillota > Bacilli > Lactobacillales > Streptococcaceae > Streptococcus > Streptococcus halitosis_B. Next base: position 220,049 of record NZ_JAHXOP010000001.1, on the reverse strand, counting down.
CTTGGTCATATTAAACTTAATAATATCCGAGATTGGTTTCTCATCATCTACAATTAATATTTTTTTCATTTTATCACCTTTTCTCTATCTATTATAACAAAAAAATACAAAGAAGGCACAAATGGCTACTGTAAGCCTTCATCTTCAAGACTTGTTTTGTAAGCCTGCCAAATCTTTTGTTGAGGTTTAGCCAGTGGATAATCAGAAAACTCCTGAGGAGAAACCCAGCGAATTTCTCTGTCCGAAAACTGCTTTGTTTCCGACACTTGACCAGCTAGGATTTGAATATGCCATTTCCGATGACTAAATACATGCTTGACCTGGTCAAATACTTGATGGGACCAATTCACTTCTAAATCATAATCCTGCTCAAAGTTTTCTTGAGGGCTTGGTCCAAATGCTCTGCTTTCCTCTTTGACTTGTGAAAAGAGATCTAGTTGATTATCATCGCTGTAGAAATCCTCAACTTCAATCAGCGGGAAATGCCAAAAACCGGCTAGCAGTTTCTCGCTTTCGTTTTTCTCAAGTAGATATTGACCATGGTCATTGCACACAACCAAAGCCTTGAGATAGATTGGGAGGGGCTTTTTCTTGGGTTCTTTAATCGGATATACATCCATAGTTCCATTCTGATACGCCGCACTAAAGTCCTTAACAGGGCTTTCTTCTGGTCGAGGGTTAACTGGAGCCTCTATGTCAGAACCTAAATCCATCAGAGCTTGGTTAAAGTCGCCAGGACGATCCGGATCAATCAAGATTTCCATCATAGCCTGAAAAATTTTGCGATTGCTGGGAACTCCGATATCATGATTAACCTCAAACAAGCGTGCCAAAACCCGCATGACATTACCATCGACCGCTGGCTCGGGCAAGTTAAAAGCAATACTGGATATGGCTCCTGCCGTGTAAGGGCCAATTCCTTTCAGACTAGAAATGCCTTCATAGGTGTTTGGAAATTGCCCCCCAAAGTCAGCCATAATCTGCTGGGCTGCAGACTGCATATTGCGCACTCGAGAATAATAGCCTAATCCCTCCCAAGCCTTCAACAAACGCTCTTCAGGGGCATTCGCCAAACTTTCTACTGTTGAAAACCAGTCCAAGAATCGTTCGTAGTATGGAATAACTGTATCCACTCTGGTTTGCTGGAGCATGATTTCAGATACCCAGATGTGATAAGGATTTTTACTTCTCCGCCAAGGCAAATCTCGCTTGTTTTCATCATACCAGTTGAGGAGTTTTTCACGAAAAGAAACGATCTTCTCCTCCGGCCACATGACGATACCATATTTTTTCAAATCTAACATATATCTAGTATAACATAGAAGCTTCTAACTGTCCTTTTCTCAGTACTAAAAAGCCTCTTCCCATGGGAAAGAGGACTATTTTTTATTGATGAACTGCTTGAGCTGCTGTGATAAGGGTCAACTTGTACACATCATCTGCATTACATCCACGAGAAAGGTCGTTTACTGGTTTATTCAAACCTTGCAATACAGGACCTACAGCCGCGAAGCCACCAAGACGTTCTGCAATCTTATAGCCAATATTCCCCGCTTCGATACCAGGGAAGATAAAGACAGTTGCTTGCCCAGCAACGTTACTTCCTGGAGCTTTCAATGCTGCAGTTTCAGGGTGGAAGGCCGCATCAAATTGCAATTCTCCATCGATTTCAAGGTCAGGACGCAAATCGTGTGCAATTTTTGTTGCTTCAACAACTTTATCAACACTATCACCAAAACCTGAGCCTTTAGTAGAGTAGCTCAACATTGCAATTTTAGGTTCGATGCCAAACATTTTAGCTGTAATAGCCGAGTTGATAGCAATCTCAGCCAAGGCTTCCGCATCTGGATTGATATTAATGGCACAGTCACCAAATAGGTAACGTTCCGTACCACGAACCATGAGGAAGGCACCTGACGTACGAGTAACGTTTGGACGAGTTTTAATGATTTGTAGGGCTGGGCGAACTGTTGAGGCAGTTGAGTGAATAGCCCCTGACACCATACCGTCAACCAATCCCAAGTATACTAGCATCACACCAAAGTAGTTGACATCTTCAACCAAAACTTTACGCGCTTCTTCTTCAGTCATTTTGCCCTTACGACGCTCTACTAAGGCAGCAACCATTTCTTCGAATTGAGGATAGTGTTGGGGATCAATCACTTCATAACCATCCATGATCCCCTCGATTTCGAGATAAATTTTGATTTTTTCTGGGTTCCCAAGCAAAACAGGAACAACTTCTGTTTCTTTTACCAAGCGTTTTGTTGCCTGAAGAATACGAGGTTCTTCCCCTTCAGGGAGAACAATACGAGCATTTTTGCCAACTAGGTTGGCTTTGAGATTTTCAAAAACTTCCATGAGTTTTCTCCTTTAAGAAAATAAATTATACTCCAAATAGATTTTAAAGAGTATTAGTTGATAACTGAGTAATAAGATTGCTGAAATCATCCGGTAAGGGGCTTTCTAGTTGCAAATCTTGCTCTAGAAAGGGATGATAAAAAGATAAATAATGACAATGCAAGGCCTGGCGTTGAATCCCATCGTCTAGGCCGCCTCCATAGAGATCGTCTCCCAACAAAGGAAAACCAATATGAGAAAAATGCACTCGGATTTGGTGGGTTCGCCCAGTATGCAGGCGAATATCAACTAGGTGAATATTTCCATAAGACGCTACAACTTTGTAAGACGTATGAGCGTATTTCCCACCTTTGGCAACCCGTCTCGTGATAATGGAATCTTCATCACGCGCAATCGGGGCAATAATCTCCCCTTCAGGCTCCAAGACACCAGCTCCTTTAACTAAAGCAAAATACCGTTTTTCGATAGACTTTCGTTGCAACTGCTTGTCTAAACGTGCATGAGCGTAGCCGTGTTTGGCAAAAAGCATCAAACCAGAAGTATCTCTATCAAGCCTAGTCACGATGTGAACTTGCTGATTTTCATATTCCTGTTTAACATAGTAGCCCTTGATAAAATTAGCAATGGTATTGGAATGATTGACACTGGGGATGGAAGCTACTCCATAAGGCTTATTCAAAACCAGAAAGTGATCATCCTCATAGAGAATATCCAGTGGACGCTCAATTGCTTCCAACGTTTCAAAGCCTTCCTCAGCTGGAATATCGATGGTAACCCTATCTCCAATATCTAAGAGATGGATTGCATTTTGAGGTTGGCCATTGACCAGAATAGCCCCGCCTCGAAACTTAATCTTAGCCAGAAGTCCCTTAGAAACCTCGTGTTTCTTGAGGAAAGTTTTGACTTTGACGTGGTCGTCTGCGATAAATTCGAACCTCATTCATCCACCTCGCCGATGAAGGCATCTTTGACACGATTCCAGAAACTAGTGTGGCTTGGAGTCGCTACGAAGTGAATCTTATAATGATCGATTTGATACTCTATCCGTTCGATATTACGGAATGAATAGACGCTGTTATCGACTGATATCGTGTGGTAATCATTGCGTGTCGGCAAAAGTTCAATCTTATCTTTTTTGGGAATAATGATTGATGATCCCAAAGTGCGATAGACTCGATTGTTAAGACTCGCTATCTCCGTCAACTGTAAGGCTTCAATGGTAGGATGCAAGACAGCTCCACCCAAGGACTTGTTGTAGGCAGTACTTCCCGTCGGCGTTGAAACAGTCACTCCATCTCCACGAAAGCGCTCGAATGGAACGTGGTTAATGATGATATCTGCAACCATGGTGCGGTCTGATCGACGGATACTGGCTTCATTTAAGGCCCGGAAGATTTTCACCTCTCCATTTTCAAGCGTTACCTTAACATTCAAGACTGGATAAGAAACTTTGGCACCAGTATCTAGTAAAAGATTAGTCACCAATTGATCCAACTCAAAATCACGATAATCTGTGTAAAATCCCAAATGCCCTGTATGAACACCTACAAATCGAACTTTGTCTAACTGATTCTCATACTTGTGAAAGGCAGACAAAAGCATCCCGTCACCACCAATCGAAATAACGATGTCGGGATTGGTATCGTTCAGTATAAAATGTTGTTTCTTTAGTTTTTCCCTCAGCTCATGCAAGACCTTCTGACTCTGAGGTTTTCTATTTGCTATGAGGTCAACTCGTTTACCTGTATTCTTCATCTGTATCGTCACTATTTCCTACACCATCGTTTAGTTTTCTGCTCAATGGATCAAAGAGAGCCTGCGCTTCCTGGATATCATCACGAATCTTACCCATTTCTTCATCCAGTTGATAGGCTATTTTCGCTGTGATTTCCAGTCTTTTCCTGATTTCTTCTGGAAAATCACCCTGATACTTATAATTGAGCGAGTGTTCAATCGTAGCCCAGAAATTCATGGCTAACGTCCGTATTTGAATTTCCGCCAAAATCGTCTTCGCTCCGTTGATCGTATCAACCGTGTACTCGACAACCACGTGATAAGAACGATAGCCCGAAGCCTTACGATGAGTGATATAATCTCGTTCCTGAACGATTCTCATATCTTGGCGTTTACGTAGAATCTCAACTACTTCTTTGACGTCATCAACAAACTGGACCATGACACGTAAACCAGCAATATCTTGCAAGTCATTTTCTAAAGTTGCATAAGTAATTCCTCGACGAGCCATTTTTTCTTTAATACTTTCAATCGGTTTTACCCGACCTGTTACAAACTCAATCGGAGAATGCTTGTTTTGCTTACGATACTGTTTGCGAATCCCTCGAAGTTTAATCTTCAATTCACCAACAGCCTGAATGTAAGGATCTAAAAATTCTTCCCATTCTATGGTCATACCTTCTCCCTTGTAATGTTTGATTGCTCTGTCGAAAATCTTTGATTTTTTCAGTACATTCGTATACAATAAATACATTGTCCATTATACCATAAATCGCTTTCAAAGATATAGAAAAGGTTGAAAAAATGAAACATTTAGAAATAGAATTGAAAACACTTCTGAAAAAAGAGGACTATGAGCATCTAAAAAAACAGTTTTCCCATATCCAACCCGTCCTTCAAAAAAACTACTACATTGACACACCAGATTTCCAATTGCGTGAAAAGAAGGTTGCCATACGCATTCGCACTTTTTCAAATTGGGCGGAATTGACCTTGAAAGTGCCTCAAACTGTAGGAAATATGGAATACAACCAGAAACTAACTCTTCCAGAAGCTGAATCGTACCTAGAAAAACAAAAACTACCTTCAGGGCTCGTTCTAGAGAAACTCGCTAAGATTGGCATCGAAAGCCATGACTGGCTTGTTCTAGGCTGCCTTTCCACTCTACGTTATGAAATGAAAACTGAGATTGGCTTAATGGCCTTAGATGAAAGTCGATACTTTGACCAGACGGACTATGAACTCGAGCTTGAAGTCACCGACCATAAAAAAGGGAAAGCTGATTTTCAGAGATTTTTAGATGAAAATCAGATAACTTATCAGAAAGCTCCATCAAAATTAATTCGTTTTATTAAAAGCATGAAAAAAAGCTGAAATAATCTCCATTTTCTGGTAAAATAATGGAGATAAAATATTTAGAGTTTACAGAGGACGGTCTATAATGTCAGATAGAAACAACATGAAACTTTTTGCACTTAATTCCAATCATGAAATTGCACAAAAAATCGCAGAAACGGTTGGGGTACCTCTCGGAAAATTATCTTCTCGCCAATTTTCTGATGGTGAAATCCAGGTCAACATCGAAGAAAGTGTCCGTGGTTACGATGTTTACATCATCCAGTCAACCAGCTACCCTGTTAGCAACCACTTGATGGAATTATTAATCATGGTTGATGCTTGTGTTCGTGCAAGTGCTCATAGTATCAACGTTGTCCTTCCTTACTTTGGTTATGCTCGTCAGGATCGTATCGCTTCTTCTCGCGAACCCCTCACTGCAAAATTGGTTGCCAATATGCTTGTCAAGGCTGGTGTAAGCCGTGTTCTAACGCTTGACCTCCACGCTGTTCAGGTCCAAGGTTTCTTTGACATTCCTGTAGACAATCTTTATACTGTTCCTCTATTTGCTAAGCACTACTGTGATAAAGGACTTCTTGGCTCTGATGTTGTTGTTGTTAGTCCAAAGAACTCTGGTGTTAAACGTGCTCGTAGTTTGGCTGAATACCTTGATGCCCCTATCGCTATCATTGACTACGCCCAAGACGATTCTGATCGTAACGAAGGCTATATCATTGGGGATGTCGAAGGCAAGAAGGCTATCTTGATTGACGATATTCTAAATACTGGTCGTACTTTCTCTGAAGCAGCCAAAATCGTTGAACGTGAAGGTGCAACTGAAATTTATGCAGTATCTAGTCACGGTTTATTTGTTGAAGGTGCAGCAGACCTCCTTGATGCTACAAACATCAAGGAAATCCTTGTGACAGACTCAGTAGCAACTAAAGAAAGAACTCCAGAAAATGTATGTTACATTACTGCTAGCGAGTTAATCGGAGATGCGATCGTCCGCATCCATGAAAGAAAACCAGTCAGCCCACTCTTTGCTTACAACAAAAAGAAATAAGGTGATTCTTTGATTTATTTGGACAATGCTGCTACTACTCCTATGTCAGCAGTTGCTATTTCAGAAATGACCAGGGTCATGCAAGAAACCCACGGTAATCCTTCTAGTATTCATAGTCATGGTCGACAGGCTGACAAACTCTTGCGAGAAGCCCGTCAGGAACTAGCCCAGTTATTGGGGACAAAATCTCAACATATCTTTTTTACGTCTGGCGGTACAGAAAGCAACAATACAGCTATTATTGGCTATTGTCTCCGTCATCAAAATCGTGGAAAACATATCATCACGACAGCTATTGAACATCATTCTGTGCTTGAGACTATCGATTATCTGGTGCAACATTTTGGCTTTGAAGCGACTATCATCCAACCAGTAAATCAAGAAATTACTCCCCAGCAAATTCAAGAGGCCTTACGTGACGATACTATTCTCGTTTCCACTATGTATGCTAATAATGAAACGGGCAGTCTCTTACCTATCGCTGAGATTGGACGTGTTTTAAAAGAGCATCCTGCGGCTTATCATGTAGATGCTGTTCAAGCTATCGGAAAAGTTCCTATCCATCCTGAGGAATTGGGAATTGATTTCCTCAGTGCTTCTGCCCACAAATTCCATGGACCAAAGGGAATCGGCTTTCTTTATGCTTCTTCCGCGGACTTTGATTCCTATCTTCACGGTGGAGACCAAGAACAAAAGAAACGGGCTGGAACAGAAAACCTCGCTGCCATTGTAGGCATGGTCGCTGCTCTCAAAGAGGACTTAGAGCAGCAAGCTGAACATTACCAAAAACTAGAGAGATTAAAATCTGCTTTTCTAGATGAGATTGCAGATCTAGAATGCTATCTCAACGAAAGCCAACACCAGCTTCCTTATGTTGTCAACATTGGCTTTCCTAGTCAAAAAAATGATTTGCTCTTGCTACGGTTAGACCTTGAAGGAATTTCAATTTCTACCGGTTCAGCTTGTACTGCTGGTGTTGTACAAACCAGTCATGTGCTTGAAGCATTTTATGGACCAGATTCGCATCGTTTGAAAGAATCTGTCCGTATCAGTCTGTCTCCTCTTAATACCGAGGAAGAACTGAAACAACTCGCACAAACCTTAAAAAATATTATTGGAGATTAATCTAATGGCATTCGAAAAAACCATTAAACTACAAAACTGCCGCTACGACTATACACTTAGCCCAACTGTCAAAAAGTTCACACTGAAAGATAATACTTTCTTTGAAACAAAAGTTGGAAACTTCGAACTGACTCGTCTGCTTGAGAAAGTACCTAACAGCGGTGAAGGATTCAAGCTAAAGATCATCATCAACAAAGACCTTACAGGTGCTAAACTCAACATCACTGACAAATCTGGCCTTCGTTTGGTGAATATCTTTAAATCAGAAGACCATCATATTCACCAAGAAAAATTCTACTTCCTCATGGACAGCCTTGTAGAACGCGGAATCTTCACAAAAGAAGAAAGATAATTGGCTATGTATCGACTTACCTATCAAGATAACTATCACGTAGAACGTACACTTGAATATAAGGATTACGAAGAGCTTATGTTATCTCTATCAGGTTGTGTAACTCTTCCAGATACATTCCTAGTTACCTCATTAACCTTTGATGATAAAGTTATCTATCAAGGATTGGTCGGAGATCTCTACCGTTTTCTATCACAAGCTAATTTTTAAGACTAAAACTAAGATTTTCTTAGTTTTTTCTTGTTTTTGTTGATTTTTTCACAATGTTTCTATAAAATAGAAGAATAGAAAGGTTGTGGTTTTGTGAAAGATAAACAGTCTGCTATTCCAAAAGCAACAGCAAAAAGACTCTCTCTCTACTATCGAATTTTCAAGAGATTTCATGCAGAAAAAATTGAACGTGCCAACTCCAAGCAAATTGCAGAGGCTATTGGTATCGATTCTGCGACTGTTCGTCGTGATTTTTCCTATTTTGGCGAACTAGGTCGTCGTGGTTTTGGTTATGATGTTAAAAAACTGATGACTTTTTTTGCTGACCTCCTAAATGACAACTCCATTACCAATGTTATGTTGGTTGGGATTGGGAATATGGGGCATGCCCTTCTCCACTATCGCTTCCATGAGCGTAACAAGATGAAAATCATCATGGCATTTGACCTAGATGACCATCCAGAAGTCGGAACCCAAACACCTGATGGAATTCCAATCTATGGTATCTCTCAAATTAAAGAAAAAATCAAAGAAGCAGATGTTAAAACTGCTATCCTAACTGTTCCAAGTGTTAAATCACAAGAAGTCGCCAATCTTTTGGTCGATGCAGGTATAAAAGGTATTCTCAGTTTTTCCCCTGTTCACCTCCACCTTCCAAAAGATGTGGTCGTTCAGTATGTCGATTTGACAAGCGAACTCCAAACCCTCCTCTATTTTATGCGTAAAGAGGATTAGAAAGCGAAAGCATTTATGAAAAAACCAGTTATTGGGATTACAGGAAATGAAAAAGCTCATCCAGACGATGACATCATGATGAGTTATGCAGCGAAGGGCTTTGTTGAAGGAGTCAAAGACGCTGGCGGAATTCCAATCATCCTACCGATTGGTGATCAAGAAATGGCTACCATTATATCAGTATCATTGATAAACTCATCCTAACGGGTGGGCAAAATGTTGATCCAAAATTCTACGGTGAGCCTAAAACTATTGATAGCGATGACTACCATCTTCAAAGAGACCAGTTTGAATTAGTCCTTATCAGAGAAGCGATTAAGCAAAAGAAACCAATTTTCTCTGTTTGTCGGGGTACTCAACTTTTCAATGTCGCCATGGGAGGCACGCTACACCAAGATATCGAGGATCATTGGCAGGACTGTTCAGCCGAATACACGACCCAACGCCTCGTAACGGAACCTGATACCATTCTCCGAGAAATCTATGGAGAAATCTCTCATATCAACTCCTTCCACCACCAGAGTATTAAAGATCTAGCTCCCAATCTTAAGGTTGTAGCACATGATCCTAAAGATGGAATCATTGAGGCAGTGACAACTACGGATGGCTTTCCTTACCTTGGTGTACAATGGCATCCAGAATTTCTATTTGAAAATCGCCCCAAAGATAAAACATTGTTTGACTATGTTGTTAACGAACTCTAGATTAGATCCGTCTTTTCACGGTAACTAAAGTAATCCGAGTGCGAGACAATCAGGTGGTCCAAGAAAACGATCCCCATCAGTTCGCAAGCTTCCTTGACTAGTTTAGTGACATGGTCGTCGTTTTGACTAGGAGATACTGCACCAGATGGATGATTGTGAACGAGAATCACTGAGGTAGCCATATGCTTGAGGGCATAGTGAAGAATTTCCCGTGGTTCAGCGATGCTGCGTGTCGCAGATCCGATAAAAATAGTTTGCTGATGGATGATTTGATTTTGAGTATTGAGATAGAGCGCCACTAGGTGCTCTTGTTTTTTGTCGCCAAGTTCCTGTTGCATTTTCTTGGCTAGCTTTTGACTACTGAGAATACTTTCCATCTCAAGGGTTTCATGTTTGTGAATGCGATGCCCCAGTTCAATCACCGCTTGTAATTCAATGGCCTTAATCCGTCCAATACCAGACAGACTTTGCAATTCCTGCAGGGTCATTTTTTTCAGATCAGTTAGACTAGTCAGACTATTCAAGACTTTCTGAGCAATTTCAAAAACGTTGGCCTGACGCGTTCCAGTTCTGAGCAGAATAGCTAGTAATTCTTGATTGCTCAGAGCCTCTACTCCTTCTTTAACTAGTCTTTCTCTAGGAAAGAGTGAATCTTCTTGGAATGAAATACTGTACATAAAAATCCTCCTCACTTTATTATTCGTGAGAAGGATGAAAAATTAGATTTTTTTCTCAATTGGGGCTACACTAGCTAAGAGTTTTTTCAGACCGACTTCTGGGAAATTGATTTTCAATTCCTGAGTAGTGCCACTACCCGACACTTCAAGGACTGTTCCCTCTCCCCATTTCTTGTGAAATGCTATATCTCCAATAGACCAGTTTGTATCGCTTGAATCTTTTTTATTTCCTCCTGCAAACTGTCCAAATGGAAGACCACTTGACTGGATAGAACTTGGTGCGGCATTGCGTTTCCGTTCTTGAAGGGCCTGGGCTAAGCTCATACCTTGACCGAAGGCAATCCCACCACTGCTATAAGAAGCCTTAAAGCTAGTATTCGCTGGTCGAGCCAAGCCTTGATAGTCAAGTAAGTCCGAACTAATTTCATTGATAAAACGAGTCGGACGATTGTAGTTGGTACGCCCAAAAAGCAAGCGTGAGTTGGCATTGGTCAGATAGAGGATCTTTTCTGCTCGTGTGATACCGACATAGGCCAAACGGCGTTCCTCTTCTAGCTCATCTGGATCTTCAGCTGCACGGCTAAGGGGAAAGACATTTTCCTCCATACCAATGATAAAGACAACTGGGAACTCAAGTCCCTTAGCAGCGTGCAAGGTCATCAAGGTCACTTCTGATGTCTCCTGACTGCCTGAATCCGTATCCGCAATCAGGGCAAGGTCATTCAAGAAACGACTGAGTTTGTCCAAACCTGTTTCCTCTTCTTGACTATCAGGATCGTCGTCAAAATTTTTGGTAACAGATAGGAACTCTTCGATATTCTCAACCCGAGCCTTGCTTTCCAAGGTTGCTTGGGTATTAAGAATCTCGACATAACCTGTTTTTTCTAAAACTGCCTCAACCAGCTCGGTGATAGTTAATTGATCCAATTGCTCCCGCAAATCCAGAATCATATTGGCAAAATCCCAGATAGACTGAGCTGCCTTACCCTTGATTCCTGATAACATGATATTTGCTGAAGCATCCAGCATAGACATGTCTTGCATATTCGCAAAATCGCGAATTTTCTCAACGGTTCCTGGGCCAATTCCGCGTTTAGGCTCGTTGATAATGCGCTCAAAACTGATATTATCACTCAAATTGGCAATGAGGTTAAGATAAGCGATAATGTCACGGATTTCCTTACGGCTGTAGAACTTGGTCCCGCCGACCATAGTATAAGGAATATTGGACTTAAGCAGGGCTTCCTCAATAGTACGAGACTGGGCGTTAGTCCGATAAAGAACTGCAAAATCCTTGTGGAGGAAGTTTTGACTACGACCAAGTTCATCAATGGTTTTGGCTACAAAAACAGCCTCATCTTGTTCGTCATTTGCACGATAATAAATAATCTGCTCCCCATCAGCATTCTGGGTCCAGAGATTCTTAGGACGACGATTTTTATTGTTTTTGATGACGTCATTGGCGGCTTGGAGAATGGTTTTGGTTGAGCGATAGTTTTCTTCTAACAAGACAACCTTAGCTTTGGGATAGTCTTTCTCAAAATCTAAGATATTTTGCATATCAGCCCCACGCCAACCGTAGATAGACTGGTCCGCATCTCCAACTACACAGATGTTTTTAAAGCGAGATGCCAAGAGTTTGACCAATTGGTACTGGGCATGGTTGGTATCTTGGTACTCATCCACGTGAATGTATTGGAACTTCTGCTGATAGTAGGTTAAGACGTCAGGATTCTGATCAAAGAGACGCAGGGTCAACATAATCAAATCATCAAAGTCAACCGATTCTGACTGACGAAGTTCTTTTTGATAGGCTGTGTAACACTGGGCCACGATTTGCGTGTACATATCGCCAGCTTGAGCAGCGTAAGCCACATCATCGATCAAATCATTCTTGGCATTGGAAATGGTTCCCAAAATGGTCCGTTCATTCCATTTTTTCGGATCCAAGTTTAATTGCTTGAGAATGCGCTTCATAAGAGTTCGCTGTTCTCCTGGATCTACAATGGTGAAGTTCCGATTGTAGCCAATATGATCTGCATCACGACGCAGGATACGAACACACATGGAGTGAAAGGTCGCAATCAGACAGTCCTGGGTTGCTGGATTGAGGCTATAGGCACGCTCCTTCATCTCACGAGCAGCCTTATTGGTAAAGGTAATGGCCAAGATATTCCAAGGATTGACCATCTTTTCATCAATCAAGTAGGCGATTCTGTGAGTCAAAACTCGAGTCTTTCCAGAACCAGCCCCAGCCATGATCAATAATGGACCTTCTGTCGTTTGCACCGCCTCTGCCTGACGGTCATTCATTCCATTCAATAATGCGTTCATTTTCTCTTCCTTACTCTTGAAGTCAATGTTTCTATTATATCAAAAATTAGGGAAAATATCTTTAGCTAGACTGATTGCGTGTGGAATTCTACTCTTTCATATCATCAGGAGGAGTCAATGACTTTTGCATCCAAACGATATCATGCCATTTTCCAAACTTATAGCCTATCTTAGGGAAATGAGCTACTTGTTCATAGCCCCTCTTTCGGTGAAGAGAAATGCTCCTATCATTTGGCAAAGCGATACAAGCTAAGAAGCGTAAGTAACCCCTTGACACTAATTCTTCCTCCAGACAGTCATAGAGTAGACTCCCTAACCCTCGACCTTTGGCTTCTTGGTGCAAGTAAACTGACACTTCAACTGACCAATCATAAGCTCTCCTATCATAATAGGTGGAAGCATAGGTATATCCCAAAATTTTGCCTTCTTCCTCTAGCACTAGATAAGGATATTTAAGCAAGGTCTTTTGGATTCTTCTTTGAAATTCCTCAGCACTTGGCACCTCGTATTCAAATGTAATGACTGTATTAAGGACATAGGGAGCATAAATTGCAAGCAGGTCTGGAATATCAGACTCCCTCACTGTACGAATCGTTGGCATATATTTCTCTTTCTAAAATCGAAAATGAGCTTGGATAGCTTTTCCAAACTCATTTGAAATCAATTGCAATATACTAGAACAAGCCTAGAACGGTTCCATCGCTTTCAACATCCATGTTAAGAGCGGCTGGACGTTTTGGAAGGCCTGGCATGGTCATAACATCACCAGTTAAGGCAACGATGAAGCCTGCCCCCAATTTTGGTACCAATTCACGAATGGTAATTTCAAAGTTTTCTGGTGCTCCAAGTGCATTTGGATTGTCAGAGAAACTGTACTGAGTTTTAGCCATACAGATTGGCAATTTATCCCATCCGTTTTGAACGATTTGAGCGATTTGCGTTTGAGCTTTCTTCTCAAAGTTCACTTTGCTACCACGGTAGATTTCAGTGACAATCTTTTCAATCTTCTCTTGGACAGAAAGGTCATTGTCATAAAGACGAGTGTAGTTAGCTGGATTTTCAGAGATTGTCTTGACAAGCGTTTCGGCAAGTGCTACGCCCCCTTCTGCCCCATCAGCCCAGACACTAGCCAACTCAACTGGAACATCGATTGAGGCACAGAGTTCCTTCAAAGCTGCAATTTCAGCTTCTGTATCAGAGACAAATTCATTAATAGCTACAACTGCTGGAATACCAAATTTACGGATATTTTCAACGTGTCGTTTTAAGTTAGCAAAACCTGCACGAACTGCTTCCACATTTTCCTCTGTCAAAGCATCCTTAGCCACACCACCATTCATCTTAAGGGCACGAAGGGTTGCGACGATGACAACTGCATCTGGAGATGTTGGCAAGTTTGGTGTCTTAATGTCAAGGAATTTCTCAGCACCAAGGTCCGCACCAAAACCAGCTTCAGTAACAGTATAATCAGCCAAGCGAAGGGCTGTGCTTGTTGCCAAAACAGAGTTACATCCATGAGCGATATTGGCAAATGGACCACCGTGTACAAAGGCAGGTGTACCGTAAATTGTCTGAACCAAGTTCGGTTTGATAGCATCTTTCAGAATCAATGCCAACGCTCCCTCAACCTGTAAATCACCAACAGTAACTGGTGTACGGTCATAGCGATAGCCGATAACGATGTTAGCCAAACGGCGTTTCAAATCCTCGATGTCCGTAGCCAAGCAAAGAATCGCCATGATTTCAGAAGCAACTGTAATATCAAAACCATCCTCACGAGGAATACCGTTTAGAGGACCACCAAGTCCAACGGTTACATGACGAAGGGCACGGTCATTCAAGTCCACAACACGTTTCCAAAGAATACGACGTTGATCGATTTCCAGCTCATTTCCTTGGTGTAAGTGGTTGTCAATCAAGGCAGAAAGAGCATTGTTAGCAGTTGTAATGGCATGCATATCTCCAGTAAAGTGGAGATTGATGTCTTCCATTGGCAACACTTGGGCATAACCACCACCAGCAGCACCACCCTTAATCCCCATGACTGGACCAAGAGACGGTTCGCGAATGGCAATCATGGTTTTCTTACCAATCTTGTTCAAGGCATCCGCAAGACCAATGGTAATGGTTGATTTCCCTTCACCTGCAGGTGTTGGATTGATGGCAGTAACCAAGATCAATTTCCCAACTGGATTGCTCTCAACTGCACGAATTTTATCAAAGCTGAGTTTAGCCTTATACTTCCCGTACAATTCCAAATCGTCGTAAGAAATACCCAGTTTCTCTACAACATCAACGATTGGCTTCAACTCAATACTCTGTGCGATTTCAATATCTGTTTTCATAGCAAACTCCTCTAACCTCTAATATGATAACTCATTATAACACAAAAAAAGATTTTTCACAGACAAAAAGCTTGCTAAAGTTTATAAACATCAAGTTTTAAGGCCGATTTTAGTCATCTTTTTTACTTTTTATAAGTTTTTATAGCCAAAAACTATAATCTTGCTGGAAAATTAGATAAATTAACAAACGCTTTCTTTGACTTGCATTTCTTTTTTTTGTACAATGATCCTATGAAAATTTTAGTTACGTCAGGCGGTACAAGTGAAGCAATCGATAGTGTCCGCTCTATTACTAACCATTCTACAGGTCGCTTGGGAAAAATCATCACAGAAACCTTGCTTGCTGCTGGTCATGAAGTTTGTTTGATAACGACAAAACGAGCTCTGAAGCCAGAAGCTCATCCCCATCTAACCATTCTAGAAATCAAAAATACGAATGATCTTCTTTTAGAGATGAAAGAGTGTGTTCAAGATTATCAGGTCTTGATTCATTCGATGGCAGTTTCTGACTATACTCCTGTTTATATGACGGGACTAGATGAAGTTAAGACGAGCTCTAATCTGGAAGAATTATTAGACAAGCAAAATATAGAAGCTAAGATTTCTTCAACTGATGAGGTTCAGGTCTTATTCCTGAAAAAAACACCCAAAATCATCTCTCTGGTCAAAGAATGGAATCCTGCCATTCATCTGATTGGGTTTAAATTGCTGGTTGATGTCTCTGAGGATTATCTCATTGAGATCGCACGAAAGAGTCTTGTCAAGAACCAGGCTGACTTAATCATAGCGAATGATCTTACTCAAATCTCAGCATATCAGCATCGGGCAATCTTTGTTGAAAAAGATCGTCTTCAAACCGTTCAAACCAAAGAGGAAATTGCAAACCTCCTCCTTGAGAAAATTCATACATACGATTCATAGAAAGGAAAGCCATGGCAAACATTCTCATCGCAGTGACAGGTTCCATAGCCTCCTATAAAGCAGCTGATTTAGTCAGTTCTTTGAAAAAACATGGCCATGATGTCACTGTCTTAATGACAGAGGCGGCAAGAGAGTTTATCCAGCCTTTGACACTACAGGTACTCTCACAGAATCCAGTTCACCTTGATGTCATGCAGGAACCCTACCCTGATCAAGTCAATCATATCGAAAGAGGAAAAGAAACAGACCTTTTTATCGTTGTCCCTGCTACTGCTAATACCATTGCCAAACTTGCGCATGGTTTTGCGGATAACATGGTGACCAGTACGGCTCTTGCCCTACCAAGTCACATCCCTAAACTCTTAGCTCCAGCCATGAATACAAAGATGTATGACCATCCTGCAACTCAGGCTAATCTAAAAACATTAGAGACCTATGGTTATCAGATTATCTCCCCAAAAGAATCTTTACTAGCCTGTGGCGATCACGGCAAAGGCGCTCTAGCTGACCTGAATACTATATTAGAAAGAATAAAGGAAACCCTCGATGAACAAACGCTCTAACATTGCCCCAATTGCTATCTTTTTTGCAGTTATGCTCGTTATCCACTTTTTGAGCTCTCTCCTATTTAATCTTTTCCCATTTCCAATTAAACCAACTATCGTTCATATTCCAGTAATCATTGCTAGTATCATTTACGGCCCACGAGTTGGTGTTACACTTGGTTTCTTGATGGGACTGCTAAGCTTAACGGTAAACACGATTACCATCCTTCCAACCAGCTACCTCTTTTCTCCATTCGTACCGAACGGAAACATCTATTCTGCGATTATCGCTATTGTCCCTCGCATTTTGATCGGTCTGACACCTTACTTGGTCTATAAACTGATGAAAAATAAAACTGGGCTAATCCTAGCTGGTGCCCTTGGTTCCCTTACCAACACCGTCTTTGTCCTCGGGGGAATCTTCTTCCTTTTTGGAAATGTCTTCGATGGCAATATCCAAAAACTCCTAGCAACTGTTATCTCTACAAACTCAATCGCCGAATTGGTTATCTCAGCCATCTTGACTGTAATGATTGTCCCACGTCTCGAAACCTTGAAGAAATAAAAAAACAACTCCACTTTCGTCCTGAAGGTGGAGTTTAGTAGTTAAAACATAAGAATTAAGTTCCCAGTATTCTTTACCACATTTAATCAAATATCCCTTAAAAATCACTAATGCTTCTTGACTTAACTGATTATTTATTGTACTATACTTGTGTATATACAGATAAATGGAGGTTCTTATGAATATACGGAAAAAAACGCAGTTTATGACCATGACTGCCCTACTCACTGCAATCGCGATTTTGATTCCAATCATTATGCCTTTTAAAATCGTTATCCCACCGGCTTCTTACACCTTGGGAAGTCATATCCCCATCTTTATCGCCATGTTTCTTTCGCCTTTGATGGCTGCTTTTGTGATTATTGCTTCGAGTCTTGGTTTTCTGATGGCAGGCTACCCTATGGTTATTGTCCTACGCGCCTTTTCTCACATCGTTTTTGGTACTTTGGGGGCTTTGTACTTAAAGAAATTCCCTGAAACCTTGGATAAACCAAAGGCATCTTGGATTTTTAACTTTGTTTTGGGTGTTGTTCACGCTATCGCTGAAGTACTAGCTTGTATCATCTTCTATGCTACTTCAGGGACAAACGTTGAAAATATGTTTTATGTTCTCTTCGTCCTAGTTGGCTTTGGCACAATTGTCCATAGTATGGTAGACTATACATTAGCACTAGCTGTCTATAAAGTGCTTCGAAAACGTCGCTAAAAGGAAAAACTATGACAACGGATCGCAAACAAGCTCTTCTCAAACTATTAAAAGAGGCACCAAAAGCCCTCAATGGTCAAACCTTGGCTGAACACTTTCATGTTACGCGCCAAGTCATTGTACAGGATATCGCTATTCTCCGAGCAGATGGGGCTCCTATCCTATCCACCAATCGTGGTTATATCTACAAAGAAAATGATGCCAGTCCCTACGTCCACAAACTCTTTAAAGTGAAACATGAACTGGAAGAAATCGGGCAGGAACTTCTAGCCATTGTAGATAATGGCGGACGCGTTCAAAATATCTTAATCGATCATCCCGTTTATGGCGAAATTGAAACCCACCTCAAACTCACCTGCCGCCGAGATGTCCAGCACTTTCTGGAACAAGTCGAGAATTCAGACTTTAGACCCCTTTCTGAATTGACAGACGGCATCCATTACCACCTTGTTGAAGCTGAGACACAACAAGACCTCCACTATATCGAGGAGGCCTTGGATCAGTTAGGTTATTTGGTAAAAGACTAGAAAATTTCTTTCTCCCAGCCGTCCTCTGTACGGTGACGATAGAAGAACTCAGACCTGTCAGGTGCTTCCATCATTTCCATCAAAGGCAACATATCATAGGCCAGATCCAAGTTTGGAATCTGGTCTTTTTGCACCCAAGATACTTCTCCTTCTTCGGACGATTGAAGACTTCCAGTAAACTCTGTCGCCTTATAGCAAACGACGATGTAGCGTTCACCTGTATCTAAGGGCCAATTTTTAATACCGACCAGTTGGGGATTCTGAATCGTTAGACCAGTTTCTTCGTATATTTCACGAATGACGGACTCGGCAAAGGCCTCGCCGTTCTCAACATGACCTCCTGGAAAGGCATAGCCAGACCAGCGATTGTTTTCAGGAGAGCGATATTGCATGACTACTCGCTTATTTTCTAGATCTTCGATTAGACAGATGTTGGTTAAAATAGTTGCTTGGGCACGGGACATAGATTTGCTCGCTTTCTAAATTATTCAAATATATCTTTGTTGTATTTTATTTCAAATTTCACGATAAAAGCATTAACTAAGTCATGGCATTATGATAAGATACTCTGACAGTGATAATTATATATAATGGCCTATATTGGCAAGAATGGGTGAAAGAGACATTACAATCATTTCTTCAATTTCTTTTTTTCTAAATATTTAGCAAGAAGTAAAATGACCAATCCTAAGAAAAAGAATAGCATGTAAGTTACGATAGGAAACCAGATATAGCGGTAATCTAGTGATAAGAGAGATGGCAAAATCCCTTTACTGTTTTTTCCACTAACTCCTAAAAATAGATGGACCACTAAACCGATACTATTAAGATAGATGAACAATCCAGCAAATCTGGTTAGAGTCATCCTTAACCTGGATAAATCTAAAAACCAATAGTCAAATATTCTGTAGACCAGACAAAAAAGATTTGCATATAATGGAAAACTATAGTTAATATCTCTGTATAGTGAAGGAAGTGGGAGGCTTTTAAAACTAAAATTAATACCTAGTTCTATTCCTAAGATTAGACCAAGGACTAGGAAGAAACCTATAATTTTATGAGAATCTAGCCAATGCTGAAAACTTTCTTTCCTTGATAGATTCTTTTTTGTATTTGAATTTCTTTTATTCATTTTCACCATTTTCTTCATATCTAGACTACTGAAACAAGGAAATAGCAATTTGGCTAATTAAATTTGACTTAAGAGCCTCTCTACCCCAACGCCTTCACTTCCAACATCATATCACGAATCTGAGCTGCCAGTTCAAAATCAAGCACTTCGACGGCTTCTTGCATTTGTTTTTCGAGTTTTTTGACGAGTTCCTTGCGTTCTTGTTTGTTGAGACTATTGATATCGACTTCCTTGTCCTCTTCCTTGGCAACTGCCTTAGTTACAGTGATCAGGTCACGGATTTCTTTCTTAATGGTTTGTGGTACGATACCGTGCTCTTCATTATAGGCCATCTGGATTTTCCGGCGGCGAGCTGTTTCATCGATAGCACGTTGCATAGACTGAGTCATGGTATCAGCGTACATGATAACATGTCCTTCGCTATTACGAGCAGCACGACCAATGGTCTGGATGAGGCCACGTTCGTTACGAAGGAAACCTTCTTTGTCAGCATCGAGAATGGCAACCAAGCTTACTTCAGGAACGTCAATTCCTTCACGAAGCAGGTTGATTCCGACCAAGACATCAAAGACACCCAAGCGCAGGTCACGGATAATCTCCGTCCGCTCCAAGGTCTTGATATCCGAGTGCATGTACTTAACCTTGATCCCCATTTCCTTGAAATAGTCGGTCAAGTCCTCTGCCATTTTCTTAGTCAAAGTAGTGATAAAGGTTCGTTCGTTCTTTTCAACACGGGCATTGATTTCACCTAGAAGGTCATCTATCTGCCCCATAGTTGGACGCACTTCCACCTCAGGGTCCAAGAGACCTGTCGGTCGAATGATTTGCTCAATCACTGTCTCGGTCTGTCCATTTTCATAGTCACCAGGTGTTGCTGAAACGTAGACAATCTGATGCACATGACTTTCAAACTCTTCACGGCGAAGGGGACGATTGTCCAGGGCAGACGGCAAACGAAAACCATAATTCACCAACATTTCCTTACGAGAACGGTCACCATTATACATACCCTTGATCTGACCCATGGTCATGTGGCTCTCATCAATCATAATCAGGAAATCATCTGGGAAGAAATCGAGCAATGTATAAGGAGGCTCTCCTTCGCTCCGTCCATCCATGTGGCGTGAGTAGTTTTCAACACCGTTGGTATAGCCCATCTCGCGCAGCATTTCGATATCATACTCTGTCCGTTGCTTTAAGCGTTGTGCTTCTAGCAGTTTGCCTTCCTTTTCAAAGATAGCTAACTGCTCCTCCAACTCCGCCTGAATCTTGGCAATGGCAACTTCCATATGGTCGTCATTGGTCACAAAGTGAGTCGCTGGAAAAATCGCCAGATGATCCACTTCTCCCAATACCTGACCTGTCAAAGCCTCTACTTCACGAATACGGTCGATTTCGTCTCCGAAAAACTCTACTCGAAAAGCGTGTTCATCTCGAGAGGCTGGGAAAATCTCCACCACATCCCCACGAACGCGAAATCTTCCCCGTTGGAAATCAATATCATTGCGCTCAAACTGAATATCTACCAAGTCATTCAAGAGTTTATCACGAGAAATCTCAAGGCCTGGACGGAGACTAACGACACTATCAGCGTATTCCTTGGGCGAACCTAAACCATAGATACAAGAAACAGAAGCCACGACGATGACATCGTTACGCTCCAGAAGAGCCGAAGTCGCTGAGTGACGGAGCTTGTCAATCTCATCATTGACAGAGCTGTCCTTCTCAATATAGGTATCGCTCGAAGGGACATAAGCCTCGGGTTGGTAATAATCATAGTAAGATACAAAATACTCAACAGCATTTTCAGGGAAAAATTCCTTAAATTCTCCATAGAGCTGACCAGCCAGAGTCTTATTGTGGGCAATGACCAAAGTTGGTTTATTGACTTTGGAAATGACCTGACTCATGGTATAAGTCTTCCCAGTACCAGTCGCGCCCATCAGAATCTGTGCTTTTTCTCCGCCCTCGATATTATCGACCAACTGCTCAATCGCTTGGGGTTGATCTCCTGATGGTTCATATTTTGATACTAGTTTAAATTTATTATCTGTAATTCGATTTATCATGATTGCCTCATCTGAATTTTTCTATCCTTCTATTTTACCATAAATTTACTTTTCAGACTCTACTCTAGGTTGATAAGAGTTAGTGTTTCATGTTACATTTCCTTACATAAAATTCATAAAATTTGCCTTTTCGCCTTTTTTCTGGTATAATGGAAAAATATTCGGAAAAGGAGACTAAAAATGAAGAAAATAATACTAGCATGTTTGCTCATTTTATTTCCCATTTTCTCACTAGGTATAGCAAAAGCTGATACTGTTAAGATTGTGTCAGATACAGCTTACGCACCTTTTGAGTTTAAAGATTCAGATCAAACCTATAAGGGGATTGATGTTGATATTATCAATAAAGTCGCAGAAATCAAAGGATGGAACATCCAAATGTCTTATCCTGGCTTTGATGCAGCTGTAAATGCAGTGCAGTCAGGTCAAGCAGATGCTATTATGGCAGGTATGACAAAAACAAAAGAACGTGAAAATGTCTTTACCATGTCTGATACCTATTATGATACAAAAGTTGTCATTGCTACCACTAAGGCAAATAAAATCACCAATTATGAGGAACTTAGCGGGAAAACAGTTGGAGTTAAGAACGGAACTGCCGCTCAACGCTTCCTCGAAAGTATCAAAGATAAATACGGTTTCTCTATTAAAACCTTTGATACAGGTGATTTGATGAATAACAGTCTAAGTGCTGGTGCTGTAAATGCCATCATGGATGACAAACCTGTTATTGAGTATGCGATTAACCAAGGACAAGATCTCAGCATCAATATGGATGGTGAGGCTGTTGGAAGCTTTGCTTTTGGTGTCAAGAAAGGGAGCAAGTATGAATACTTGGTTACCGAGTTTAATGAAGCCCTAGCACAAATGAAGAAGGATGGTAGCTTGGAGCAAATCATCCAAAAGTGGACGGCTTCTAAAACTACGGCAAGCCCAACAACAACTACTGCTGCTGGACAAAAAGCTACTCCTGTGAAAAGCAAGTACATTATTGCCAGCGACTCATCTTTCGCCCCATTCGTTTTTCAAAATTCAAGCAATCAATACACCGGTATTGATATGGACCTCATCAAGGCCATTGCCAAAGATCAAGGTTTTGAAATTGAGATTACCAACCCAGGATTTGACGCAGCCATTAGTGCTGTTCAAGCTGGACAAGCAGATGGTATCATTGCTGGTATGTCTGTAACAGATGCTCGTAAGGAAACCTTTGACTTCTCAGAATCATACTACACAGCAAATACGATTCTCGGTGTGAAAGAATCAAGCACAATTACTTCTTATGAAGACCTCAAGGATAAAACTGTCGGTGTTAAAAACGGAACTGCTTCTCAAACCTTCCTTACTGAAAACCAAAGCAAGTACGGCTATAAGATTAAAACCTTTGCAGATGGCGCTTCTATGTATGACAGTCTGAATACTGGCTCTATCGATGCCGTGATGGATGATGAGCCAGTTCTCAAATATTCTATCAGCCAAGGGCAAAAATTGAAAACGCCAATCGCTGGAACTCCAATCGGTGAAACAGCCTTTGCGGTTAAAAAAGGTACAAATCCTGAATTAATCCAGATGTTCAATAACGGACTTGCAAACCTCAAGGCTAACGGAGAATTCCAAAAGATTCTTGACAAGTATCTAGCTAGCGAAACATCATCTGACTCTACAAGTACGGTTGACGAAACAACTATCTGGGGTTTGCTTCAAAACAACTATAAACAACTTCTTAGTGGACTCGGAATCACTCTTGCTCTAGCTCTTATCTCATTTGCAATTGCCATTGTCATCGGTATTATCTTCGGTATGTTTAGCGTTAGCCCATACAAATCTCTTCGTCTGATCTCTGAGATTTTCGTTGACGTTATTCGAGGAATTCCGTTGATGATTCTTGCAGCTTTCATCTTCTGGGGAATTCCTAACTTCATCGAATCGATTACAGGCCATCAAAGTCCAATTAACGACTTTGTAGCTGGTACCATCGCCCTCTCACTCAATGCAGCAGCTTATATCGCTGAAATCGTTCGTGGTGGGATTCAAGCTGTTCCAGTTGGGCAAATGGAGGCCAGTCGCAGTCTTGGTATCTCTTATGGAAAAACCATGCGAAAGATTATCTTGCCACAAGCAACTAAATTGATGTTGCCAAACTTCGTCAACCAATTCGTTATCGCTCTTAAAGATACAACCATTGTATCTGCTATTGGTTTGGTGGAACTCTTCCAAACTGGTAAGATCATCATCGCCCGTAACTACCAAAGTTTCAAGATGTATGCAATCCTTGCTATCTTCTATCTTGTAATTATCACGCTTTTGACTAGACTAGCGAAACGCTTAGAAAAGAGGATTCGTTAATGGCAAAACTAAAAATTGATGTAAATGATTTGCATAAGTATTATGGAAAAAATGAAGTTTTAAAAGGCATTACTACTAAATTCTATGAAGGGGATGTTGTCTGTATCATCGGTCCTTCTGGTTCTGGTAAATCCACTTTCCTCCGTAGCCTTAACCTTCTCGAAGAGGTAACGAGTGGCCACATCACTGTGAATGGTTATGATTTGACTGACAAATCAACCAATGTCGACCATGTTCGCGAAAACGTTGGAATGGTCTTCCAACATTTCAATCTCTTCCCTCACATGTCCGTTCTAGAGAATATCACTTTTGCTCCGATTGAACACAAACGAATGACCAAAGAAGAAGCTGAGAAATTGGGGATGGAGTTGCTTGAAAAGGTTGGACTAGCAGATAAAGCTAATGCCAATCCAGATAGTCTTTCAGGTGGTCAGAAACAACGTGTAGCTATCGCTCGTGGACTTGCCATGAATCCTGATATCATGCTCTTTGATGAGCCAACTTCCGCTCTTGACCCTGAAATGGTTGGAGATGTACTGAATGTTATGAAGGAATTGGCAGAACAAGGCATGACCATGATTATCGTAACCCATGAGATGGGATTTGCTCGTCAGGTGGCTAACCGTGTTATCTTTACGGCTGATGGTGAATTCCTGGAAGATGGGACACCAGATCAAATCTTTGATAATCCGCAACACCCTCGTCTAAAAGAGTTTTTGGACAAGGTCTTAAACGTATAAAACGAAAGTGTGAGGTTCTCCTTACACTTTTTTTATTGCGTATTGGATTTTTGATTTTTTTGAAAATTATGATAAAATAAAAGCTATGACAATGAGAAAATCTCATCCCTAGTCCAACTAGGAAAAAATATAGAAATTAGGTAGCTAGATGTCATCAAAGGTTATTGTTACAATTTTCGGTGCGAGTGGAGATTTAGCTAAACGCAAACTCTACCCTTCCCTTTTCAGGCTCTATAAATCAGGCAATCTCTCTGAGCATTTTGCTGTTATCGGAACAGCTCGTAGACCTTGGAGTAAAGAATATTTCGAATCTGTTGTTGTCGAGTCCATCCTTGACTTGGCAGATAGTACCGAGCAAGCCCAAGAATTTGCTAGCCACTTCTACTATCAAAGCCATGATGTGAATGATACGGAACATTACATTGCTTTGCGCCAATTACAAGCTGAGCTGAATGAAAAATACCAAGCTGAACACAATAAGCTCTTCTTCTTGTCTATGGCACCTCAGTTCTTTGGAACCATTGCCAAGCACCTCAAATCTGAAAACATTGTTGATGGCAAAGGTTTTGAGCGCTTGATCGTTGAGAAACCATTTGGTACAGACTACGAAACAGCTAGCAAACTCAATGAAGATCTCCTTGCGGCCTTTGATGAGGAGCAAATCTACCGTATCGACCATTACCTAGGTAAAGAGATGATTCAGAGTATCTTTGCTGTTCGTTTTGCCAATATGATCTTTGAGAATGTTTGGAATCGCGAACACATCGATAATGTTCAGATTACCTTTGCGGAACGCTTGGGTGTTGAAGAACGCGGTGGCTACTACGATCAATCTGGCGCCCTTCGTGATATGGTTCAAAACCATACTCTCCAACTTCTCTCTCTTCTAGCTATGGACAAACCAGCTAGCTTTACAAAGGATGAGATTCGTGCTGAAAAGATAAAGGTCTTTAAAAACCTCTATCATCCAACTGAGGAAGAATTGAAAGAACAGTTTATCCGTGGTCAATATCGCTCTGGTAAAATCGATGGCATGAAATACATCTCCTATCGAAGCGAGCCAAATGTCGATCCTGAATCTACAACAGAAACCTTTGCATCTGGGGCCTTCTTTGTAGACAGCGATCGCTTCCGTGGTGTTCCCTTCTTCTTCCGTACAGGGAAACGTCTGACTGAAAAAGGGACTCATGTCAACATCGTCTTTAAGCAAATGGACTCTATCTTTGGAGAACCACTTGCTCCAAACATTTTGACCATCTATATCCAACCAACTGAAGGCTTCTCTCTCAGCCTCAATGGGAAGCAAGTCGGTGAAGAATTTAACCTGGCTCCAAGTTCTCTGGATTACCGTACTGACGCTACTGCTACTGGAGCCTCACCAGACCCATACGAGAAATTAATCTACGATGTCTTGAATAACAACTCTACCAACTTTAGCCACTGGGATGAGGTAAGTGCTTCTTGGAAATTGATTGACCGTATCGAAGAGCTCTGGGCTGAAAATGGCGCCCCACTTCATGACTATAAAGCCGGAAGTATGGGACCTCAAGCTAGCTTTGACTTACTTGAAAAGTATGGAGCCAAATGGACCTGGCAACCAGATATCGCCTATCGTGAAGATGGACGTTTAGAATAGCAAAAATATCCTGCAAGATTAACTTGCAGGATATTTATTTTGTATTAAATCAAGCCCTCTAAAAGACCCTTCATAAAGTTTTCTGAGTTAAATTCCCCGATATCATCGATTTTTTCACCGAAACCAATCAATTTTACAGGGATATTGAGTTCTTCGCGTATAGCTAGTACAACACCACCTCGGGCAGTTCCGTCAATTTTTGTCAAAACAATTCCTGTCAATGGTGTTATCTTAGAAAATTCCTTAGCTTGTACCAAGGCATTCTGTCCAGTTGACGCATCAAGGGCCAGGAAGGTTTCATGGGGTGCCTCTGGAACGACACGCTTGATAATGCGACCAATCTTTTCCAACTCGGCCATAAGGTTGTCCTTGTTTTGCAAACGACCTGCTGTATCAATCATGAGAATATCAATCCCTTCTGCTACAGCACGTTCCATCCCATCAAAGACCACACTTGCTGGATCAGCCTTTTCAGGCCCCGTCACAACAGGAACATCCACACGTCGGCCCCATTCAGCTAGCTGGGCAACAGCTCCAGCACGGAAGGTATCTGCCGCAACCAACATGACTTTCTTTCCAGCTTGTTTGTAGCGATGAGCCAATTTCCCGATAGAAGTTGTTTTCCCAACACCATTAACACCAACAAAGAGCATGACTGTCAAACCATCTTGGAAGTGGATTTGTTCATCATAGTTGCCATCCTTCTCATAGAGTTCAACCAATTTCTCGATAATGACACGACGAAGTGCGTCAGGCTTCTTAGCGTTTTCGAGTTTGGCTTCATAGCGTAGTTCTTCTGTTAAGTTTGAAGCGACTTGCACACCAACGTCGCTCATGATAAGCAGTTCTTCCAATTCCTCGAAGAATTCTTCATCGACAGAACGAAAGTTGGCAAAGAAGGCATTCAAACGAGCACCGAATCCCGTACGGGTTTTTTTGAGACTACGGTCATATTTTTCCTGAACGGTTTCTTCAACCTGAGGACTTTCTTCTACGACTTCAGACGCGAGCTCTTCTTCAGTTTCTACAGTTTCTTGGTTCTCTTCTTCTAGAATTTCTTCCGGCTCTTGGAATTGTTCCAGTTCATCAGATTCTAGCTCAAGCTCTTCCTGAGCAGTTTCCTCGACTGCTTCTGGTTCAATAACTTCTTCTGTCGAGATCTGAGGAAGTTCTTCTTGAGCAGGTGTTTCTTCCACTTTGTCCGTCGCTGTTTCTTCGACCTCTTCTGACAAATCAAGATTTTCCAGTGCTTCTTTTACAACATCTTCGATTTTTGGCTCTTCTTTTTTTCCGAATAAACGGTCAAATAATCCCATTTTTTAACTCTCCTTTAGCACATATTCTTCGATAGCCCAGGCAACGGCTTCCTCGTCGTTGGTCATCGGAGTAATCACATTTGCAACTGCCTTAACTGCTGGAACTGCATTTTGCATGGCAACTCCTAGACCTGCCCACTCAATCATGGAAAGGTCATTGGCCTCGTCACCACAAGCCATGACTTGACTTTGATCGATTCCTAAGTGTTTAATTAATTTCGCTAAACCTGTTGCCTTGTGGACGTTTTTCGGCGACCATTCCAATAAGAGTTCACGCGATTTGAAGATTTCGTATTGGTCAAACAATTCAGGAGAAATCTGTTGAATCGCCGCATCCAAAGGTTCTTGGGCAAAGGCAGTCACACATTTATTATACGTCATCTGACTAGATAGATCTTCAAAAGCGACAGGTACGAAAGTCAGGGCTGGGTTGAACTTAGCATAGAGACTTTCTTGGTCTGACTGGATTTGATAGACGGTTCCTTCTGAAATGGCATCTAACGGTAATCCCAGTTTTTCAGTTTCTTCGTACAATCGTGCCACATCGTCGATTGAAAAGACTGTTTTATCGAGAATCTCTCCTGTATTTTTCTGTACCAGACCACCATTAAAGGTGATGGTGTACTCATCCTCCTGACCGTCAGTCCCTAGCTCATGGAGAAAGAAATCCATAGCCTTCAGAGGACGTCCCGTTGTCAGAACGACCTTGATGCCACGGTCACGCGCAGCTTTGAGGACCTCCTTGGTACGATCTGTCAGCTTTTTATCCGTTGTCAGCAAGGTTCCATCTAAATCGAGTGCAATCAATTTAATATCTGCCATTACAAACCCTCCATATAAGTCATCACTGATTGGTCCTTATGGTGCCCAATCACTGCTTCTGCTAATTCTAAAATCTCTGGTCGCGCATTTTCAGGAGCGATTGGGTGCCCAACAACCTGCATCATATGAAGGTCATTGAGATTATCGCCAAACGCCATAACCTGATCCATGGTTAGACCAAGTTTTTTTGCCAGCTCAACAATAGCCACACCCTTATCAACGTAGTCCAAGACAATATCGATGGATTCATAACCTGTTGTCATGGCTTTCACACCAGAAACATTTTCGTTGACCCAGGCCTCTCCAGCTTCTATCGTTTCTTCAGTAAAGTTAGTAGTGAATTTAAAAATCTCATCTGTGATATCTTCCAAACTCGCTACTTTTTGAATGTTTTCATTGTAGTGACGACTAAACATCAGATAGGTCTCATCCACTGTATCCAAAACATAACAAGCTTTTTTCCCTGTCAGAAGCATTTTTCTTTCATCAAAATAGGGTGATTTCTTTAAAGCTTCAAAAGTGCTCAAGTAAAAATCCCGAGACATAGTAGCCTCATACATATCCTCACCATGAAACTCAACATAGCTCCCGTTTTCAGCTATAAAAATCACTTCATCACGCACATCCGCAAATAACTTTTTAAGGGACAAGATACCGCGACCTGAAGCCACTGCAAAATAAATCCCCTTTCCCTTGTAGGAAACAAGTAGGTTTTTGAGGCGTTCCATATCAAACCGCCCCTCTCCATCTAGAAAGGTCCCATCCATATCGGTTGCTACAAGTTTAATCATAAAATCCTTCATTCTCCAATTGATAAATCTATCTTCTATTATACCATAGATAAGTTTAAAAAGTTCCAGTACAGCAGGATAGCACTACTTTTTCGGAGAAACTTCAAAGGACCTAAAAATTAGAATCGTAGAACTTTTTTCAGATAGTTTAAAAAGTTTGTATTCCCCTACTCTTTTCTCTATAATGGAGAGAAAGGAGATGACTATGACAGAAATAAAACATGAAATTGATGCTAACTTTGCAGGACGACTCAATATCCTACGCGCAGGTGTTCTGGGTGCCAATGATGGAATTATTTCCATCGCTGGAGTCGTTATCGGCGTTGCCAGTGCGACCAGCAATATCTGGATTATCTTTTTATCAGGTTTAGCGGCTATCCTCGCTGGTGCTTTCTCTATGGCCGGTGGCGAATATGTCTCTGTATCCACTCAGAAAGACACGGAAGAAGCCGCTGTTGCTAGAGAACAGTTGCTCTTGGATAAGGATATCGAATCTGCAAAACAATCCCTCTATGCTGCCTATCTTCAAAACGGTGAGTGTGAAACGTCCGCCCAACTTTTGACCAACAAGGCCTTTTTAAAAAATCCACTCAAAGCCTTGGTTGAGGAAAAATACGGTATCGAGTACGAAGAATTTACCAATCCTTGGCATGCTGCGATCTCTAGCTTTATCGCCTTTGTACTGGGAAGTCTTCCTCCTATGCTTTCAATCACCGTCTTTCCAAGTGACTATCGTATTCCTGCTACTGTTTTTATCGTGGCCCTTTCCCTTCTCGTCACTGGCTATACCAGTGCTAAACTAGGCAAGGCTCCTACGAAAACAGCTATGATCCGCAACCTCTGTATCGGACTTCTGACCATGGGCGTAACCTTCCTCTTGGGACAACTCTTTAGCATCTAAGCTAAAAGAAATACCTCGATAAATATCGAGGTATCTTTTTTACATTTGCACAATCTTGCGGTAGCTTCTTGAGGTAATCATAAAGATCAAGACATAGACGATGAGGAAGATCGCACAGATGGAAAGTGTAACGGTCAACATCATGGTTGCATCTAGCACCCCAATGACTTTTAGGATGAGACTAAGCATATGATAGGCAAAGGCAAGATGTAGGAAGGCAAAGAGCAATGGGAGGAAGAAAACAGTTAGGACCTGTTTATTAATGGTTTGCTTGATTTGCTTTTGATCGAGACCGACTTTTTGCAAAATGATAAAGCGTTCACGGTCTTCATAGCCTTCAGAGATTTGTTTGTAGTAGATGACAAGAACTGTTCCCACCATAAAGATGATAGAGAGGAAGATACCGATGAAGAAGACTCCACCAAAGAGAGCACTCATCTGCGCACTGCTATCAGCTAGATTGCTTCCGTAAACATAGCTTCCTTCTTTGCTTAATTCTCTATTAAAATCACCAAGGAATTTTGAATAGTCGTTGGCAAGTTTGAGTTGCTCTTCCTCACTAGCTGTTACATTCATACCACCGTAGTATTGATTAAAGATGGAAGAATTAGGATGCTGGTCAAGAAAGACTTGTAGGTCAGGAACAACCAGATAGTTATAGTCCGAAGTTAGAATATTGTACTGATTTGGGACATGTTCAAGAATAAAATCTTTTTTGATTTCTTCTTTGATCGTGTAGGTCTGGTTATTTAGAGTCAGTTCTTTCTGTCCTTGAAGTTCTTTGTTTTTAGTAAACAATCCAACTTCCTTTCCTGAAAGTGCGAGTTTTTGCCCCGTCATATTCTCATAGTCTTTTTGGTCAAAGACCATAAAAACAGTTTTCGGTTGAACACGGTTTTGACCTTTGTCAAAGATTGTTAATTTCGTACCTTCTTGATTTGCTACACCAAAGCTACTGTATGTAAGAACTTCTTTCTTTGTAACAGTCAATCCCTTATCACTAGCATACTGGTCTAGGAGTTTATTTATGTCTTCTTTTTCAATATTCTGTCCTGTAATTCCAAAATCATGTGGATTCATGACTTTCTTGAAAGTTTCAGAGCCTTTAAAGATACTCGTTGCAGCAGACATTGTCACCAAGACCATGGTAGAGAGAATTGCAATCGTTGCAAGACCCACCGCATTTTTCTTCATACGAAAAATGAGATTGGATACGGAAATCATGTTGTTAGGTTGGTAATAATAACGCTTGTTTTTCTTTAAGATTTGTAGGAAAACTGTGATTCCTGCATTGAAGAGAAGATAAGTTCCCAAAATTACCAACAAGACTGCTACGAAGAAAATCAGAACAGCAGAAAGTGGATTTTCAACTGTTACTGCTAGGTAATAACCAGCTCCCAAACTGATTAGACCTAGAATAGTTTGAAGGCCTAAGAAACGTCCTTTTTTCTCACCACTGGCCTTTTCACGAGAGAGTTGAAGGGCATTCATGCGTGCAATACGAAAGGCATTGATAAAAATCAGACCTAGGAAGATAGCTCCAAAGACGATGAGAACTAGGATAAAGACAATTGGTTGGAAAGTCGAAACGAGCTCCACTTTCATTTTCATCAGCTTCAGAAGAAGGGCAAAGATTAGCTTATCAAAGAGAGCTCCTAGACCGAGACCAGCTGTCAAGGTTAAGGAACCAAAAATAAGAAGCTCCTTAAAAACCATACTGATCAAATGGCGCTTTTCAAGACCCAGCATACCATATACACCCAGCTCCTTGGAGCGGTTCTTCATGACAAAACTATTGGCATAAAGTACAATAATTCCAGAAGCGATGGTAACAACCACCATACCGAGAGCGAGGGTCATAGAGATAGTTTCTCCCCCTCGAATCTTGCCTATGTTAGGATTAAGTGACAAAGAGTAAAAGAGATAAGTGATGGTCACAGCTAAGAGAACAGCAAGAGCAAAGGGATAGTAGAGTTTGCGGTTTTTGATTAAGTTCGAAACCGCTAACTTATTGGTTAATCGAAACATACTAATTCACCTCGCTCGCCATGACTGTCAAGGTATCAGAGATTTCTTGGAACATTTGACGTTCTGTCTTGTCTCCACGGTAGATTTGGTTGTAAAGAATGCCGTCCTTGATAAAGAGAACGCGCTTGGCCCTACTAGCCGCCGCTGTTGAGTGGGTTACCATGAGAATGGTTTGCCCGCGCTCATTGATTTCATCAAAAACATCTAGAAGAGCTGCAGATGACTTGGAGTCAAGGGCTCCTGTTGGCTCATCGGCAAGTAGAATTTCAGGCTCGGTAATGATGGCGCGTGCTACTGCAACCCGCTGTTTTTGCCCACCAGAGATCTCGTAAGGGTACTTCTCTTGCAATTGGTTGATGCCTAAATTTTCAGCTGTTACCACCAATTTCTTCATCATCTCAGTAATAGGCTTTCTTGATAAGACCAAGGGAAGCAAGATATTGTCCTTAACAGACAGGGTATCTAACAAGTTAAAGTCTTGGAAGACAAATCCCAACTTCTCACGACGGAAGCTAGAAGCCTGAGAATTTTTAATGGTTGCTGTGTCTGTTCCGTTTAGGTAAACCTGCCCGCGAGTTGCTTTGTCAAGCATTGCTAGAATGTTGAGCAAGGTAGACTTCCCTGATCCAGACTCTCCCATGATAGCAACGTAGTCACCCTTTTCTACTGTAAAGTGAATGTCTTTAAGAGCCTCTACTTGGTTGCCTTGGAAACGTGTTTTGTAGATTTTTTGAACGTGTTTTACATCTAAAAGTGTCATGATTTTCTCCTTCTTAATATCCCATCATTTGAAACTGTGCTTGCATCATAGCGCATCCCAGTTGAACACGCTCGATATCTTTTTGACTTGGTTTTCTTGTTTTCTTTTGTAAAATTCTTTTCATGGTTTTGCTCCTTTGTTCTTTATGAGTCTAGTTTATCGCAAAAAAAGATGGCTTGCCATAACCTAACCTTACAAAAGAGACTTTAATCTTACATTTTTGTAAGATTGAAAAAATCAAGCAATTTCGCTATCAATATTTTACCATAAAAGAAAGGCAAGAAGAAAACCCTTGTGGATACAAGGGTTAAAAGTTATTCATCTTTTTGATCTCGTCTAGAAATGATGAATTTATCAATGAAGAGAAAATGAAAAAGAAACAAAGGAATTGCTAAAAGACAACCTTCTTCTGAAAAATCCTGTTTCGTTAAGTGGTATAAGTAATTATTGGTTGATAGAAAACTAGTAATCAAAGTAAATAGAATCCAGAACACGTCCGTCCATTTATAGTTTTTAAAGTATTTCCTAAGCATGCTACTGCCTTCTTTTCTCTTGTAGTAATGTTGCAAAACTTTTGATATTGTAGATTTACTCACCAAAACCAGCCATCATTGTCTTCAATGGCTTGGGATTCCTTACGTTTCTATTTTATCATTTAATAGTCATTGACTGATCTAACTTAAAAAAATAATTTCGGATAGAAATAAATTGTCTTATATAATTATAAATATACTCGTACTTATAAAAGACATCCAATCCAAGTATTATAAATATCCTACACAATTTACACCTATAACTCCTCTTCTTAGGAATATCGTATGAAGTTTCTCATACTCAAATTGTTCATATTCAAATCGCTCGTATTCAAACTTCTCAAATTCAAACGGTTCGTATTCAAACTTTTCATATTCAAAAACTTCAATTCCTACTTCTTTTAATACTTCTTCTGGCAACTCGTAATTTTGGTCTACTAAACTAAATAGAGTAAATCCTGAATCAACACAAAACGATAGTACTGGATTATATATTGAAGAGTAAATTACAGAACCAGCTACCGACCCCACAAAACTACCGATCATGTATCCTAGCACAGGTATTTCAATTAGAGATTGACTCACAGAACCCATAGATAAAGCACATGTTGTTACAAACATTTCTTTGATTAATTCATTAACCATCTCAGATCTGCTCATGTTTCCGGTAGTTACTTGATATGAATTTTTCATGGAATTCATCACTAATACAGTCACTGCACCAACTACCGACGGATCAATAGATTTCATCGCACTACCACATAATCCTGCCTTACAACTTGCTGTAATTGCTGCTGAAACTGTACCTCTTACAAATCCTTCGCCTGCACCTGTAATCGCTGCAAATCCTATCTTTTTAAATTGACCTTCTTCAATTTCTCCATTTTTAATTAGATAAGCTATGGCATTCAATATTTCAGGAGCAACTCTTAACGCCATTGATATTGTTGCTGCAGTTAAGCCAGCTTTGTACGCATGCCTTAAGATATTGGTATAGTTTATTAATTCTTCGGTTGTTAAATGTAAGTCCTCAGGATTTACTCCACCCTCTTTAGACAATCTTGCAAGTTCACGTGCTTCCTGTTCCGACAAAGCAATAGATTCATTCCCCTTATTATCTTTAACTTTATCACTGAGTAATTTTAGAGTTTCTTCATAGCGATGAACTTGCTCCGGTCGCTTTACAGCTTCTTCTCTTATTTTTCGCTCTAAAAACATAGTCGCTTCTTTTAGCTGATCTGATGGAATTACTCTATACTGCCCTGTATAAACTGGATCACTCAAAATTGTGTCTGCTGAGTATCCTCTCTTCTCCAAATATAAATCTAAACTTTCTTTCCCACCTTGTGATTTATATTCGCTAAAACGTTGAAAAATACTCTTAGCTTGTTGTTCTGCACTGGATGCTCCGTTTTTATAATATTTTAAACCAAACTTAGCATCGAAGTTTACTCCCGTAATATCAGCAGAACCAAAATCATGGCTACGATCAACTTGTACTCTGTTTTTTGAAGAATTAATAGCTGCATTAATATTAAAAGTCCCAGCATGCCAAAACTCAGCAACATCTCCCTTTAGTGTATCTATACTTGCACCATTTGTTTCGAAGCCATTTAGATTATTCACCAACTTCTTTATCTCTGATTCTACAGCGTCTATATAATATACTCCAGCAGCATGTCCTGCAATATTACCTGCGTTCTGCTCAAAGAATTCATATCCTTCTTTAAAGGCTTTCATTCTTTATCCCTCCAAGAATTCAGATAATCCATCCATGTATAATATCGCTGTCAATCCTCTGTACTGTTGATCCATGACTTTTTCTCTATCCGTTCCAGTAAGAAATTGAGTAACACCTAACACTGCACCAGTAGCCAATGTAATACCAGGTGCCAAAAAACCTAGAAGTGCACCACCAGCTATTAAAGCTGCTGTATTCCCTCCTACAACCCCATTTACTGCATCGAACGCCTGCTCTGGAAGTGATTTTGAAAATTCTATCTTTTCAAAGTCAGACTTATAACCACGACAAAACTCAACAAATTCATCATACATTTCTGGTTGACTAATAACATCTGAGACTAGCATCATGCCACGCTTACCTAACCAACCGTATTTCATTCCGAATTTATCGAACTTTATATCCATACTAGGTATTTCATTCTTACTTGTTTGGTTTTCGCCAATAAAAAGCACATGTTCGTTAGAAGAAATTGTAGACATATTATCAAGATAATGTTTTTCCAATCAAACACTTACTTTTATTGAACCATCTTTAGTTCCTACAATTTCATCACCTTCATCATCATTAGTACTTACAAGTTGTCGTAGATAATTTCCATATCCAACTGTTTTATCATCACAAACAATAATTAATTTTGTTGTATTTTGTTCAAACATAAAGTTCCCCCATATTATACTTGAATTTATTATTATGATTTCTTATTGCTATGTATTGTTTTCAATGCTTTGGCATGTTTCACAATAATAATCAAAATCATTTTATACGCTTATTATACCATTTCAGGATTTGATTTGACAAGTTTAAAAAACTTCGTCCTATTGGACGAAGTTCCTGCTTCTATTATTATCACCAAAACCGTCCATCATTGTCATCAATGGCCTCGGCTTCCTTGCGTTTGCGTGGTCCTGTTCCATACATTTCTGCTTCAATCTCTTCCTTAGTTGGCAGAATAGAGGCTAGGATGATGTAGATAATCACGCCAATCCCAAAATTTGATATGGTAAAAATGGCAAAGAGAAAGCGGACTAAGGTGACATCAAAATTCCACTTGTCTGATAGACCAGCTAAGACTCCCGACACCATGCGATTTCGTCTCATTTTATAAAATTTTGTATTCATTATTGTTTCCTCTTTCGGTATTCTTACAAGTAGTATAGCATAAAACGGGGTCACAAACATCAGTCCTTAGGCCGATTTAAGATGATGAGTTTACCACGGCAGACGCCACAGCGATAGCGTTTCGTGTCAATCTTCCTCTTTCGTTGATAGGATTGCTGGCAGGATTGACACTGATAGACTAGGTAACTACTTTGGGCTCTCAAAGGTGGTACAAAGCGCAGTCCATCTACTTCTTTCAAAAGTTCCTTAAAATCTCGGTCCTTATGTCGATACCCCTTTTTCTGAAAATATAGATGATAATGGCAAAGCTCGTGCCGTACGATTTTCCGAAAAACTTCCAAACCAAGTTCATTATAGACCTTGGGATTAAAATCCAAATGCCCATCCTTGGGGAAAAATCGTCCACCTGTCGTTCGCAGACGAGAATTCCACTGGGCTTGGTGCGTGAAAGGTCTACCAAAGTCTTCAAGTGAAACAGACTGAACGTACTCAGTTAGATTCATCTGGAGCTAGGAGCGACAGATTGACTTTTTCACGTTCGGTATCGATTTTCTTAACCCAAACCGTTACCAAATCTCCAACAGACACCACTTGACTAGGATGTTTGATAAATTTGCGACTCATGTGGGAAATATGGATCAAGCCGTCCTCGTGAATCCCGATATCAACGAAGGCACCAAAGTCAACAACATTACGCACCACACCTTCCAGCTTCTGGCCGACTTTTAAGTCTTTAATATCCAAGACATCTTGACGGAGAACTGGAGCATCAAAAGAATCACGGAAATCTCGACCCGGTTTGAGAAGGTCAGCAATGATATCTTTAAGGGTTTCTGGGCCAAGTTCTAGTTCTTGCGCCATTTCCTTGATAGAAAGAGACTTAAGCTTATTTTGGGCTTCTTCATTCAAGTCCTTGATATCCAAGCGTTTGAAGAGCTCCTTAACGGCAACATAGTTTTCTGGGTGAACTCCTGTATTATCAAGGATATTGCTACTTTCTGGGATACGGAGGAAACCAGCTGCCTGCTCAAAGGCTTTAACTCCCAGGCGAGGAACTTTCTTAATTTGAGCGCGTGAAGTGATTCTTCCTTCTTCTTCACGGTATTTGACAATATTTTCAGAGATGGTTTTATTGAGTCCAGCTACGTGTGAAAGAAGAGCTGGGCTGGCCGTATTGACATTGACACCGACTTGGTTTACCACGGTATCCACGACAAAGTCTAGACTTTCAGACAGTTTCTTCTGACTGACATCATGCTGGTACTGGCCGACACCGATTGACTTGGGATCAATTTTAACCAATTCAGCAAGCGGATCTTGCAAACGACGGGCGATTGAAATAGCAGAGCGTTTTTCAACGGTTAATTCTGGAAATTCCTGACGAGCAAGTTCACTGGCAGAGTAGACCGAAGCGCCACTTTCATTGACGATAACATAGCTGACTTCAGGAAAATCTTTCAGAACTTCTGCCACAAAGGCTTCACTTTCCCGACTGGCAGTTCCATTTCCGATAGCAATAATTTCTACACTGTATTGACCAATCAAGTCTGCCAAATCTTTCTTGGCTTCTTCGATTTGACGAGTAGAGGCTGGTTTAACAGGATAAATGACCTGAGTCGTCAGCATTTTCCCTGTTGCATCTACTACAGCAAGCTTGGCCCCTGTACGAAAGGCAGGGTCAAAACCTAGAACCACGCGCCCTTTCAGCGGAGCAACTAAGAGGAGATTGCGCAGATTGTCAGAAAAGAGTTGGATAGCTCCTTCTTCTGCTTTCTCAGTTAATTCTGTCCGAATGCGTCGTTCGATAGCAGGCAAGACTTTTTTCTTAACTGACTGTTGAACAACTTCATCTATATAGGTATTTTTCACCTTGAAACGAGCAGCGAAGAAAGATAGAATACGATCCGTCGCATGTTCAAAGCCAACTTTCAAGATGCCTAATTTTT
The DNA here is from genome assembly GCF_023147855.1 of Streptococcus halitosis. GTDB lineage: Bacteria > Bacillota > Bacilli > Lactobacillales > Streptococcaceae > Streptococcus > Streptococcus halitosis_B. Next base: position 181,924 of record NZ_JAHXOP010000001.1, on the reverse strand, counting down.
CCCCACGGTTTAGGGCTAAGGTTCGATAGCCCTGCATGTTGCCAACTGTCTCTGAGAAATCGTAATATATCTGAAAGACTTGTTTTTCATCAAGACTTTCATCCTTGACCTGCGAAGTGATTTTAGAGTGTCTCAGTACTTCCTGATAGGTCATAGCACGTAGATTGACATCTTCGGATAAGGCTTCTACCAAGATATCAACTGCACCAGCTAAGGTCTCTTGACCAGTCGCAAATCCTTCACAGACAAACTTCTCAGCCTCTTTCTCTAAGTAAGCTACGTTTTGCAAAATCAAGCGTGCGAGAGGAAAGAGTCCAGCTTCGCGGGCAATAGTAGCCTTGGTCCGACGCTTTTCCTTATAAGGAAGATAGAGTTCTTCAACGTCTGCTAATTTTTCAGCTGCCAAAATAGCTTCTTCCAATTCCTTGGTCAGTTTGCCTTGTTCTCGAATCTTAGCTAAGACAGCTTCTTTACGGTCGTTGAGATTTGTCAGACTTTTATCCAGGTCGATAATGGCCTTAATCGCCACCTCATCCAGACTACCAGTCATGTCCTTCCGGTAACGTGCAATGAAGGGAATTGTCGCCCCTTCAGCCGTCAAACTTAGAACGGTATCGATTTGCTTTAAGGTTACACCCAAATCTTGGGAAATTTTTTCATATTTTTTGTCCATGAATCTATTATACCATAAGGAACAGCCCTTGTTTCGTCCTACCCTTTTTTACCTCTTTGATTATCAAAATAATCCCTTTTCCACAAAATAATAGTATAATAGAGGTAGAATGTAGAAAAGAGGTAGGCCTATGGCTGTTAAATTTACAAAAACCGACGACTTGGACAAGATGTTTGAAGAATTCGCCAAACTTCCTGACTTAACACAAGTCACTTTCCCAGATGACAAAAACAAAAAAGAAAAAGTTGAGAAGAAAAAATAGATGACTGTTTTCCAATCTCTTCCTCCTAGCATCTTACAAGCAGGGGCTATCTTTCTTTCCATCATGATTGAAGCCCTTCCTTTTGTCTTGATTGGGAGTCTCATTTCGGGATTGATTGAGGTCTATATCACACCTGATAAAGTTTATGAGTTTCTTCCTCGCAATCGTTGGGGGAGGATCTTTTTTGGTACCTTCATTGGCTTTCTCTTTCCATCATGCGAGTGTGGAATCGTTCCAATTATCAATCGTTTTCTGGAAAAGAAAGTGCCCAGCTACACAGCGGTTCCCTTTCTGGTGACTGCTCCCATTATCAATCCTATCGTTCTTTTCGCCACTTATTCTGCCTTTGGCAATTCAATAAAATTTGCCTTATTGCGAGCTCTGGGAGCTATTGTGATTGCTTTGGTGCTTGGAATTTTCCTAGGATTTTTCTGGAAGGAACCCATTCAAAAAGAGAATCTTATCGCTTGTCATGAACATGACTTTTCACACTTGACTCCTGCTAGAAAGGTATTTCAGGTCTTCATACAAGCTATTGATGAGTTTTTCGATATGGGGCGTTACTTGGTCTTTGGCTGTCTCTTTGCGGCTATCGTGCAGGTCTATGTCCCGACTCGGATCTTGACCTCTATCAGCGCAAGTCCAGTCCTTGCGATTCTCTTGCTTATGTTTCTAGCCTTTCTCCTCTCTCTTTGTAGCGAGGCGGACGCCTTTATCGGTGCTTCTCTCCTCTCGAGCTTCGGCCTAGCGCCAGTCCTTGCTTTTCTGGTCATTGGCCCCATGCTTGATATCAAAAATCTCCTCATGATGAAACACTATCTAAAAGCGCACTTCATCTGGCAATTCATGGGCATCGTGACAGCGCTTGTCTTGCTTTATTCTTACATGATGGGGGTGATGCTATGATCCGATTTATCATTCTACTAGGTTATTTTGCTCTGACTCTTTATCTGCAGCTATCTGGCAAGCTCAGTCACTACATTAACCTCCACTATTCCTATCTAGTCTATATCTCCATGTTCCTTTCTCTTCTGTTGGCTCTGGTCCAATTCTACATCTGGATCAAGAAAATCAATTCTCACAGCCATTTGGAAAGTCGTCGAGCTAGACGAATCAGTATCCTTTTACTGTCACTACCTCTGTTGATTGGGGTTGCCTTTCCGACAGTAAGTTTGGACTCGAGAACTGTATCTGCCAAAGGTTATCATTTCCCACTTGCTGAGGGAATCGATACTGCTATTCAGGCAAGCGAAGGCACATCCAGTCAATACCTCAAACCCGATACCAGCACCTATTTTTCCAAATCTGCTTATGAAAAGGAAATGAGGTCTACAGCTGACAAATACCTCACCCAGCCAACCATTCAAGTCACTGATGAAAACTATATGGAGGTCATGGAAGTTCTCTATGACTATCCTCAAGAGTTTGAAGGAAAGAAAATAGAGTTTACAGGCTTTGTTTATAACGATCCTAGCCATCCAGATAGCCAGTTCCTCTTTCGCTTTGGAATCATCCACTGTATCGCAGACTCTGGTGTATATGGACTCCTGACCAAGGGAAACTCACGCCAGTATCCTGACAATACTTGGATCACCGCTAGAGGAACCCTGACTCTCCACTACCATAAAGAACTCAAACAAAAACTCCCAACACTGGAAGTTGAGAGTTTCACAAAAGTAGACAAACCAGAAAATCCTTATGTCTATCGTGTGTTTTAAAAAAGTAGCCTTTTCAGGCTACTTTTTTGTCCATTATATGAATTTCATTCTACCTACTCTTTCGAATTGATAGCAAACTCTCACTCTCCATCCTTCCAATTCCGAGCAATCTCTTCATCTTTCTGGAGTTGTTTTACCAGTTCCTCTACGGAGTCAAATTTGACCATATCACGGACACGGTCCAGCCAGTAGACCATGACTGTCTCACCGTAAATATCGTCAGAAAAGTCAAAAATATTAACTTCAAAACGTGGCTCTTCTCCATCGAAGGTAACATTTTTTCCAACACTTGCCATACCACGATATCTCTGACGTTGTACTTCTACATCAACTACGTAAACACCGTCTGCCGGCATATAGGTTCGATCTCTTAGGACCAGATTGGCTGTTGGATAACCGATAGTACGCCCACGAGCATTTCCATGAACGACCATCCCACGAGATGGGAGCGGAGTGCCGAGCAGATGCTTGACTTCCTTGACATCTCCATCAAGAATAGCCTGACGAATCCGTGTGGAACTAATCTTGCCCTTTTCGTCCTCAACTGGAGGAACAATGATGATCTCTCCATCAAAATAGTCCTTCAGTTCATCCGCAGTTTTCTTATCTGAGCCAAAGGTATAGTCAAATCCTGCTACAATAATCGCTGGTTTTAAAGCTCGAACATAGGTATCAAAGAATTCTTGACCCGTTAAACTAGCAAATTTGCTACTAAAGTCAAGTAAGAAAAGAGCCTCTACCCCATGCCATTTCATCTTGTGCTCCCGTTCCTCTTGATTGACGATATGGAGCATAAGCTCAGGTTGGTAAGGTTGCAAGGCAAGTTTTGGCGACTCTGTAAAGGTCATTACGACAACCGGCAGATAATCCTTCATCGAAGCCTTGCTGGCCACTTCAAAAAGTTTCTGATGCCCCTTGTGGATGCCATCAAAATAACCTAGTACAAGGACTGTTTTCCCTGGTACTGCAATATCTTTTTCATTCTTAATAGGTACTGTTGTAATCATGAAACTATTATATCATAGAGACAGTCTTTTCGCTAAGAGGAAATCCCAAATGTCGTTTTTTGCACCTGAACTGACCGTAAGAGAAAATTTAGGGCTTTAGTTTTAAAAAATAGCACCTCCTAAGAGATGCTATCATTTAGTAACTAGTCTACTGTTTCTTCTAAATCTTTTAACTTAACCGAAACAATCTTAGACACACCTGATTCTTGCATGGTAACTCCATAGATAGAATCCGCTGCCGCCATCGTTCCCTTACGGTGGGTCACGACGATAAACTGACTATCCTTATCAAAGCGGTTGAGGTAATCCCCAAAACGTTTAACATTGGCTTCGTCCAGCGCCGCTTCTACCTCGTCCAAGATGACGAAAGGAATGGTCTTAACTCGGATGATTGAGAAGAGCAGAGCCAGAGCTGATAGGGCTTTTTCCCCACCACTCATAAGGTTGAGAGATTGGATTTTCTTACCTGGTGGTTGAACAGAAATCTCCACACCAGCTGTTAAAAGATCGCCCTCAGTCAATATCAAGTCTGCCTGACCACCGCCAAACATCTGTTTAAAGGTCACTTTAAAGGACTCACGAATAGCCTCAAAGGTTGATTTAAAGCGTTCCTTAACCTCATCATTCATCTCTGTAATGGTCTCAAGAAGCAAGTTTTTCGCAGACAAAATATCATCACGCTGGCTATTGAGGAAATCCAGACGGTTGTGAACTTCTTCGTACTGGTCAATAGCGTCCAAGTTGACAGGACCCAGTGAGCGAATAGCCTTCTCTAAATCCTTAACCTCTTGCTCTACCAGATTGAGGTTTTCAAGTTCATGTGCCTTTTCTAGTGCTTCAGTATAGCTAATCTGGTACTGGTCTGTTAATTGAGCTTGTAGATAGCGCAAGCGTTCGCTGACTTTTTCCTTCTTAGCTTCAGCACGTGTTTGTTTACGAATCCACTCCTCGTTCTGCTGGCGAGCCTGATCCAAATGACTGGCAATATCATCCAGTTGACCCTCGATATCATCCAACTCAAACTGCTTGCGTATCAAACCTTGTTGGAGGTTTGTTTTCTGAGTTTTGGCCTCTTCCTCCTGCTTACTTAGCAAATCCGTATCAACTTTCTCAAGATTATCAACCTTTTCTTGGAGGAGGCGCTGAATCTCCTCTTGCTCGATATCCAGATTATCCAGTTCCTTGCCTAAGCGTTCTATATCAGTTACTTCGTAACGTTTTTGTCCCTGTAGTTCCGACTTAAGCAAGCGAGCTTGAGAAATCTGTTCCTGCAAGTTTTGATAACGTTCTTGAATAGCGTTTTTGTTAGACTTAATCTCTTCAATCTCAGATTCCATATTTTGTTTTTCACCGGCAATGGTGGCAAGGCGCTCTTGGCATTTGTCCTTATCCGCTTGCCAATCTCCTTCAGTAAGACGATTTAATTCCTCTTCTTGAAGTTTCCAAAGCGTTTCCAGTTCTTCGACCTGCTGATTGGTTTGTTGATAAGCAAGATACAAACCTTGCTCCTGAATACGAGCTTGCTCACCCTGAGATTTGATAGTTTCTAATCTTTCTGCTAATACCGCCATCTCATCTTGCAAGGTCTTCAAACTCGCTTCTTCTGACCGCAAGTCAGCTTCTTCTTTAGCAATTTCTTTTTGTAATTGCTCCAGCTCTGGCTTGATGAAAATACTATTGTTTTGACGATTGGCACCACCCGCGTAGGAACCACCTGTACGCAATTCGGTACCATCAAGCGTCACCATACGAACCTGGTAACGAACTTGACGAGCTGCCGTACGGGCATGTTCTACGGTGTCAAAGATAGCCGTGGAAGCTAGCAAATTCTTGAAAATGGCTTCTAATCTCTTATCAAACGACACCAACTCATCTGCCATACCCAGAAATCCTGGACTTGCTGCGATAGCATCTTGATTCTGACTAGAAATGGTACGAGCCTTGATAGTCGTCAATGGAAGAAAGGTTGCACGACCGGCTCTGTTGCGCTTGAGGAAATCAATAGCATTAGTTGCTGCTTTCTCATCTTCTACGATGATATGCTGACTACTAGCTCCAAGTGCAATCTCCAAGGCAGTTTGATAATGCACATCAAAGGTCAAATGTTCACTGACTGCACCAATAATCCCACCAAGACGATCTTTTTCTTGGAGAACACTCTTAACACCCGCATAAAAATTACTATGATTTCTTAGGATGTTTTCCAAACTCTGGGCTCGAGCCTGCTTGTTTTTTAGACTGTCTAGACGATCAAAGAGTTGGCTCTGCTGGGCTTGGTAAGAAACTTTCTGCTCCTCTTGTTTCTTGGCACTAGCTTGGTAGTCAGCCAATAATTTCTGAACCTGCTCCTTGGCAGTTTCAAGCTCAGACTGTTGCTGACTAGCCTTCTCTTTAGCTATAGCCAGCTGTTCTTTCAATTTCTCAAGTTGATCTGCTTGTTTTTGAGATAGTTGACGGCTGTTCTCCAGTTCATTCTCGATGCGGGTCAACTGGTTTGAGACATCCGCTTCTTCTTGTAAAAGCGCCACAAAACGTTCACGCAAGAGCTCAATCATCTGGTCAGGATCATCTGAAAATGCCAACAACTCCGCTTCTAGGCGATTGAGTTCCTTGTTGTTTTCAGCTAGGCTTTCCTCTAACCGTGCCAAGTTCGCTTCTTTTTCAGATTTTTCTTTACTCAGAGCCTTTCTCTTATCTTCCAGAGTCGCCAAACGGGCTTGCGCTTCTTGTTGATTGAGGGCTACTTGCTCGGATTCCAGTTTTGATAGGGCTAGTTTTCGCTCTAACTCACTGATCAAACTAGTCAAATCCATTAAGCTCCCTTGATCCTTGGCCATTTCAGCTTGGAGATCCTGGCGTTTCTTTTTAAGACTTTGATTTTCCTCTTCTAACTCTTCACGCTTTTGGTAATAGCTAGTCAAGAGTTCCTGAACTTGCGTCAGTTCTTCTTCTGTCAGCTCTAGTTCAGTCTTGTTTTCCTTGATTTGGGCAACCAGTACATCCAAATAAATTGCCTTGCGTTGACCATCCAAGTCGAGAAACTTGCGAGCATTCTCGGCTTGTTTTGCAAGAGGCTTGATTTGATTGTCTAACTCATAGATAATGTCCTCTAAGCGGTCTAGATTGTCTTGAGTTTGTTGCAGTTTACTCTCTGTTTCTTTTCTGCGAGTCTTGTATTTCAAAACTCCAGCAGCTTCTTCAAAAATAGCTCGACGCTCTTCAGGCTTGGAGTTAAAAATCTCCTCTACCTTCCCTTGGGAAATGATGGAGAAGGAATCCCGTCCCAAACCTGTATCCAAGAAAAGGTCATGTATATCACGCAAACGAACTTTCTTGCCGTCAATTCGATACTCGCTATCTCCACTACGGTAGATATGACGTTCTACCTTAATGACTTGCCCCGCATCCTTGATAAAGCCATCTTCATTGTCCAAGGTCACGACAACAGAGGCATAATTGAGTGGTTTGCGACTTTCAGTTCCAGCAAAGATAACGTCAGGCATCTTACCACCACGAAGGCTCTTGATACTGGACTCTCCCAAGGCCCATCGTAAACTTTCTGTGATATTTGACTTCCCAGAACCATTGGGCCCAACGACAGCTGTCACACCTTGGTCAAAGACAACCCTGGTCTTGTCAGCAAAGGACTTGAATCCCTGGATCTCAATTTCCTTTAAATACATGAATCAAGCCCTTTCTCAACGGCATTTTTTGCGGCCTCTTGCTCTGCCAATTTTTTAGAACGGCCTTGGCCTTTTCCTATACTCTTGCCCTCAACCAGAACTTCTACATCAAAAACCTTATCATGGGCAGGTCCCGTTTCAGAGGTCACCTGGTAGCGAATATCCACATCTCCATTGACCTGAAGCAGCTCTTGCAAGTGTGTCTTATAATCCTTAATCATTTCAAAGTCACCTGCTTCAACCTTGGGGATCATGACTTGATAGATAAACTCTTTTACCCTAGCAACATCCTTGTCTAAAAGCAACGCTCCCAAAAAGGCTTCAAAGGCATCTCCAAGAATGGTGTCACGATTGCGCCCACCAGACTTTTCTTCCCCTTTCCCCAGCTTGATAAACTGATCAAACTGGCAATCACGCGCAAAACCAGCCAAACTCTCCTCACGGACAATCATGGCACGGAGTTTAGACAAATCTCCCTCTGGTTTCTTAGGATATTTTTTATACAGATATTCTGAAATCAATAATTGCAGAACAGCGTCTCCTAAAAATTCCAAGCGCTCATTGTGTGAAATTTTTAAGAGGCGGTGCTCATTGGCATAACTCGTATGAGTAAAGGCAGTTTCCAGTAAGTTTTTGTCTGCAAATTCGATTGCAAAACGCTTCTTTAGTACAGTTTGTAATTCTTTCATACCAACCTCTTTCTAACTGATAACAGTCTCTTTTATTATATCAAAAAAAGTCCCCTGAGTCACTTTAAAACGGGACTAGAGGGGATTTGAGCATTTTTTAGAATAAAATTTTTAATTTTAGGGGCAAATTTGGGGCGAGATAAAGAAAAAAGCCTTATTTAAGGCTTTCTTGGGCTATTTACATCCACCCTGAGGGAATCGAACCCCCATCTCAAGAACCGGAATCTTACGTGATATCCATTACACTAAGGGTGGAAACTTGTCTTATTATAACAGAAATTTGCTCTAATAACAAGTTTTTTTATGGGTAGACTAAGCATCCATTAGTGGGATGCATCCCCGTTCCAGATAGAGTTTTTCACGATAACATAATCAACATGTTTAAGGTCAGCAATCCTGCGTCCACCTGCGTAGGAAATAGCACTTTGTAAGTCCTGCTCCATCTCAGTAAGGGTGTCTTGCAAATGCCCTTTGGCAGGAAGCAAAATGCGTTTGCCTTCCACATTTTTATATGCTCCTTTTTGATACTGTGAAGCTGAACCATAGTATTCTTTGAACTGTTCGCCATCGACTTCAATCGTCTTTCCTGGGCTTTCGATATGTCCTGCAAATAGGGAACCAATCATGACCATGCTAGCACCGAAACGGATAGACTTGGCAATATCACCATGAGTACGAATCCCACCATCAGCAATGATCGGTTTACGCGCAGCCTTGGCACACCAACGTAGGGCAGCCAACTGCCAACCACCTGTACCAAAACCTGTTTTCACCTTGGTGATACAAACCTTCCCAGGACCGATTCCAACCTTAGTAGCATCCGCACCGGCATTTTCCAATTCACGCACAGCTTCTGGCGTTCCTACGTTACCAGCAATGACAAAAGTATCCGGCAATTCTTTCTTGATGTGTTGAATCATAGAAATCACACTATCCGCATGACCGTGAGCAATATCAATCGTGATATACTCAGGAGCATCAGCCTTGAGTCGGCTAACAAAGTCATACTCGTAATCCTTGACACCGACAGAAATGGAAGCAATGAGCCCTTGATCGTGCATGCGTTTGATAAAAGGAATGCGCCCAGCCTCATCAAAACGATGCATAATGTAAAAGTAACCGCCTTTAGCAAGTTGCTCTGCTACGTTCTCATCCAAAATCGTCTGCATATTTGCAGGTACAACAGGTAGTTTAAAAGAGTGATTTCCAAGCGTGACACTTGTATCTGCTTCTGCGCGACTTTTAATGACACATTTATTTGGGATCAACTGAATATCTTCGTAATCAAAAATTGGAAATTCATTTAACATATCGATGTCTCGTTTCTTTTATAATGACCTACCTATGCTTGCGCACCCCTACGTCTTTTCTGACGTTTCCTTGATTTATTATAAACTAAAGTACAGTTTTTGTCAAATATTTTCAATAATCAAATTATATTGTTCGGAAATTACTTGTATAAATAGCAAAAAAGCGAAGAGATTACTTTCTCCCCACTTCTTCATCAATAATCGCTTTAAAATTTTCTTCTGAATTTTCCATCATTTTACAAAATGCACTATAGGATGAAGCATTCTGAGGGATCTGGATAGACCACTTCTTCAATTGAGCTCCATAGCCAGCTAGTTTTCCTATTTCACTATTTACTGACTGCTCCATACTAGGGAAAATCAGTCCGGCTTTCTCAGCTTTTAAAATATAAGAATAGGAAATCAGCTGGAACAAGTCCTCGCGGTTAATCCCTCTTTCAGTGAACTCCAGTTTCTTATATTTAGCATCTAAAACAGTATTTCGTTCTCTGTCATAAAAATCTGGATATACTTTTCGTTTCCCAACAGAAAATACTGAAATTCCGTTCGTCTTATCTTTATTTCGTGGATGGATGAAACCTTTTGGCAACAAGGTATGAACATACTCTTCCCAAAGCCAGGCAACATCAAAGAGAATACCATGTACCATCTGGGCTTGAGGTCCAAGACCATGCTTTTCTCTACTCAGAATCATCAAGCAGAGTTCCTGTAATTTTCTATACTCTCTGAAATAGGCGTGTCGGATGGGTTTGATTTTATTCATTCTGATAATCTTGGCACGATTAGCTAGTTTATAAGCTGGAGTTACACGAGTAATTTCTGTCATATTTTCACGATTACTATCGAGCAGAACTCCGAAACTTTTCTGATTCTTTATGTACTCAATCGTATGTCGAATCAACTGCATGAGTGGATTATCATAGGTAAATTCCCTAGTAGTATAGGCAATATTTCCCATAAAAGGGAGATTTTTTTTCAGATGATTTCCAACATCTAGTACACCCTTTACATGACTATCGTTATGGAAAAATCGCTGGTATTCCTTATAAAGACCTTTTCGGAGAGCAGCTTGCAGATATTTGGGAAAGAGGTAAATCAAAAGCTGATAGAGTTTATCCTCTGGAGATAGACCAACATCCAAACTAGTCAGATTGATATTGAGAACCTTTTGTAAAAGATAATGCAAAAAATGGTCGTCACTTTCATCAGAAAAACGAGAGGAAATCGTTAATCTTTCCTGACCATATCCAAGAAAACCAATTACATTTCCTGTCTTGATTTCCTGATTAACTGTTTCCAAAATCTTTTGGTCCTTGTCTAAATCAGGAGAATATTGCAGGTCATTTGGAAATATAAAGATACGGTTCTCTCGAGAAAGGTTATCTAGTGTTCTATCAAGAAGTGCTTGACTAAGGTTGGGATAATCTGTAACAAAGTCTTCTTTAGCAATTCTATGCTGATTATCAGTTATCCGCATCATAACCACCAGTCTCTTGCTGATCTGTTTGGTCGTTATTTGTCAGATCAAATGCTTTTTTCAATGTATCCAGAGTTTCAGCCTCTTCATAAGAACCTCGTAAGTAATCTTCCAAAAGCGGTTTGAGGTAATCAGACCATAGTAATTCATAGTCAAAATCTACATCCTTCAACTTAAGGAAATAACTTGGTCCGATATGATAATGACTATTTAGCTCCTGAACGTTTTCGATAGCAACATTCAAATTTCTTAGACGAAGTTTTGCTTCTTCTGCATGGATATCTAGTTCTTTATCCAACATAGCAACTTGGCTTTCAGCAGTAACTTCAACAAAACGGAAACGACGACGCATAGCAAAATCAAAGGTATCTACTGAACGGTCAATATCATTCATTGTTCCGATGATGTAGACATTCTCAGGAATATAAAACTTGTCATCCGTCTCATGTAAATTAGCATACTGGGTAGAAACACTCCCCCTTTCACCACGATATCCAGGATCGATAGAGAAAAAGAGCTCGCCAAAAATCTTAGAAATCTCCCCACGGTTGATTTCATCGATGATGAAGACGAATTTCTTGTCTGTGTCAATCGTTGGAGATATATAATCGCATAATCCATAACTTTCTTTCATGTGATCTAAAACGATTTTTTGATAAGTTTCGTACTTTAACTTAGTTTCCTCACCCTTGTACAAAAGATACACCTTTTCTTTGGTAGCAACAGGAGAATCAAACTTCACATTCCCTAGACTATTTAAACTGGCTGGAACCGAACTACGAGGGAAGAAGTATTGTCCTTGCTTTTCATTGATAGCATCCGTTAGCTTAGCCCACGTTTCCTCAAAATTATCTTGTCCTCCAGTTTTCTGAGCTTCTTTCGCCTTCTGGCAAAACTGCTTAAAAATACCATCTTGTAATTTAAACTCAATAGCTCCATCCCCATTTGATACTGGTCTTAAACCTTCCACAAAATCCGTATAATCATAGGATGGGTGAAATTGTACAAAGCCGATTTGGTCTTCGTTGCCATCCGTTAATTCTTTAGCAATTTCTTTAGCAAGATAAGTTTTTCCTGTGCCCGGAGCACCACGAAGGATGAGGTTTTTGGATTTTTTTAATTTATCTAAATAATCGTTAATATTTTTATCCATAACAATTTTCTCTATATTTTTTCTGTATGTACCATTTATAATAGATTTATATAAATTGATACGTTCTGAATTTCTATCCCAGTTGATGGTTTGTCTTGTACCTTTTTTACCTTGGTATTCCCATCCACCATCTACTTTCAACCAATTAACACCAATACAATGTTTAAACTCTGTTTTTGTTTCATCAAAGTAATATGTTTTCACACATTGTCCAATACCTAAAATTTTGTTAAATCCTGAGGTAGCTATTATATAATCATTTATTTTTATGTCATGTGCAAACTTCCAAATAAATAAATTGCTCCGCTTTCCTTGCTTCAATTCTTCAGGATTATTGTAATCTAAAATATTAGATAAATTAGAATCAAAATCTATACAAGCTATATTCTCTTCTTTGAATAAAGACCAAACTTTTCCACCTCCTCCTGCAACTATCATCCAATAATTTAATTTTTCTTCCATTTTGTAGCTCCATTTTCATATTATAGGCTAGTTAGTATTTAATATTTCAAAAACCTATTTCATATATAGAATATCATATCTATATAAAAAAGAAAAGAAATTCTAAACAAAAAGCCCAGCGTTAGGAGCTTCAATATCTCTTAACACTAGACTTCATTTTTATCTTAGTAATACTCACCCTGACGGTAGTCCCATGAGTTAAAGGTATCTGACAAATGCATCATGATTTTATCAATGTCAAGCCCTTTGCGGATCACAACTGGTGCTGGTGAGATTGAACGGTCCCCTCCTTGTTCTGGGATGAGTTTGCCGTCCTTATCGACCATAGAGACCATCACACCTTGCTCGTAGCGAGTTTCAATCGTTTTGTCAGGTTGGATGGAAGCCACATAGTCGTCTGCTTCGATGACAAGGTCCACTGCTCCTTCGATACGTTCCCCGATACCTTCCACCTTACCGCGGTTTCCTTTTCCAGATGGGTTAGCTGATGAGGCGTAGACCATTTTTCCTTCTTCCCAAAGTTTAGCAGCCAATTGTTCACCAGCTTTACCAAACTTGATGACAAAACAGCTAGTACCACGAACGTCAGTCATAAGTTCTTCACGGCCATCACCGTATGCTTTAAGTTTTTCAAAAGCTTCTGGTTTCCAAGGAAGGATACAACCGAGGAGAATGTCTTCATCCCAATGTTTTTGGTAGAAGGCTTCAATTTCTGGGTTGAGTTGTGCTAAAGCTCGTAGCTCGTCCATGCTACCGCAGAGGACAACACCTGGTTTGTTACGATTACGTTCTTTAGCTTCAAACTTGCGCTCAAGTCCTGCCTTGTCACTAGTCATGATAATGTAACCGACTTTAGTAGGGCAAACGATACATCCGCCCTCACTTTTTAAAATGTCATAGCCTTCTTGTGAAAGTGTTCCGTTCCATTGAATGTGTTTTGTCATAGTTCTATTTCCTTTTCTATTTTTTCTAATCCTGCCAGTAGGCTGGTCGTTGTTTTTCATAGGCAGCAATCAAGTCCTCATACTGCAAGGTAATACCGATATCATCCAAACCATTTAAAAGCTTGTGTTTCCAATCACCATCAATTTCGAAAGTGAATTCTCCAACTGGTGAGATGATTTTTTGTTGTTCCAAGTCTACAGTTACCTGATCAGTCGGTTTGAGTTGGGCTAGCTTTTCTCTAACCTCCCTAGGCTGAACAATTGGTAACATGCCATTATTGAGTTCATTATTGTAATGAATGTCACCGAAAGATCCTGCAATCACGACCTTAAAACCATAATCTGCTAATGCCCAAGCTGCGTGTTCCCTCGAAGAACCCGCCCCAAAGTTATCCCCTGAGATAAGAATACTGGCTTTACGGTATTCAGGTCGGTTAAAGACAAAGTCTGGATTCTCAGTATAGTTATCGTCCAGATAACGCCAAGCATACATGAGGTACTTACCAAAGCCTTTTTTATCAATTAACTTGAGAAACTGCTTGGGGAGGATTTGGTCTGTGTCGATATTATCATTCATGAGAGGAACGGTCGTTCCCGTATAAACTGTAAATTTCTCCATATCCTCTCCTTACTGGGCCTCTGGCATTTGCCGAACATCTACGAAACGCCCTGCGATAGCTGCTGCCGCTGCCATGGCTGGACTGCAGAGATGAGTCTTAGCGCCAAATCCCTGTCTGTCTTCAAAATTGCGGTTACTAGTTGAGGCACAGTGAACACCATCAGGGACCTTGTCAGGATTCATCCCTAGGCACATAGAACAACCTGGGTCTCTCCATTCAAAGCCAGCATCTAAGAAGACCTTATCCAAGCCCAACTTCTCAGCAGCTCGTTTGACAGGACGAGAGCCTGGTACTACAATTGCCGTTAAATTGGGAGCTATTTTCTTCCCTTTGACAAATTGCGCAGCCAGTTGCAAGTCGCTGAGCCGAGCATTGGTACAAGACCCGATAAAGATATATCCTAGTTCAATGTCTGCTGGCTTTTGACCAGGCTCCAAGTCCATGTAATGATAAGCACGTTCATCGTTCATATCCTTAATTTCTGGGAAACTACTGTCAAAGTCAACGCCCATAGCAGGATTGGTTCCCCAGGTCACCATAGGAGCCAAGTCTGAGACATCCATCCGGATAACCTTATCATAAACAGCATCGTCATCGCTGACTAGGGTTTTCCAATCCGCCACAGCCTCCTCAAAAGCTTCGGGAACACATTCTCTTCCTTTGAGATAATCATAGGTGGTCTGATCTGGATTCATGATTCCCATCTTGGAGCCAAACTCGATGGACATATTGCAGATGGTCATTCTCTCTTCCATGGTCAGTGCATCAATGGCTTGTCCACGATATTCCACCACATATCCTACACCACAAGCAACGCCGTACTTGGCAATTAAGGCGAGAATGTAATCCTTAGAATAAACTCCTTTTTGAGGAACACCAGTGAATTCTACCAGCATTTTCTTGGGTTTGACCTGCCAGAGGGTCTGGGTAGCAAAGACATGCTCAACCTCACTGGTCCCAATCCCAAAAGCGATAGCTCCGAAAGCTCCGTGAGTAGCTGTGTGGCTATCTCCACAGACGATGAATTTTCCCGGTTGCGTCCGTCCTGTTTCTGGACCAACCATGTGAACGATCCCTTGTTTTTCAGAACCGTGGGCAGCATGTTCAATTCCAAATTCCTCAACATTTTCAGCAAGCTTATCAATTTGAGCCTTAGAAATCACATCTCGAATATCGTAGATATTGACGGTTGGAACATTATGGTCAAAGGTTCCAAATGTCAAGTCTGGCCGTCTCAATCTGCGACCTGCATCTCGTAATCCTTGAAAAGCTTGGGGACTGGTCACTTCATGAATATAGTGCTGATCTACATACATGAGTTGGGGCTGCCCCTCTTCTCCTGTGATGACATGGCGTTCCCATAATTTATCAAAAATTGATTTTCCTGCCATTCATTACCTCCAAATAAAATATAAGGCTACTAGTGTGGTCACCATCCCGAGAAACCAAACTGTTTTAAAATACCATTTTCTAGTCTTGTGGTGAAAGGTGATTCCTGCCAACCAGGCACCAAAACCACCACAAGTAAAGGCTAAAATGAGTAAGATTTTCTCTGGGACGCGCCAAGCACCTCTTCTTGCCTTGGATTTGTCAATGCCATAAATCAAGAAAATCAGCAAATTCCAAATCAAGAGGGCAAGTGTTATTCCTTCATTTATCTTCATAATCTTTCAATGATGGCTTCTGTCATTTCCTTGGTCGAAGCCGGTCCTCCAATATCTCTTGTTAAAATGCCAGCCGCTAAACTAGCTTCAACAGCACGCTCGATACGCTCTGCATCCTCATAACGTCCAAAGCTGTCTCTCAGCATCATGGCAACTGACAAAATCATAGAGATAGGATTGGCAATTCCTTGACCTGCAATATCAGGAGCTGAACCGTGAATGGGCTCATAGAGACTTGGTCCATTTTCAGAATGACTAGCTGATGGCATGACTCCAAGCGTGCCAGATAGAACGCTTGATTCATCAGATAGAATATCTCCGAAAAGATTCTCCGTCACGATGACATCAAACTTAGCAGGATTGGTAATCATAAGCATGGCAGCTGAGTCCACCAGCTGGTGCTCCAAGGTTACATCTGGAAAATCTTGCGCGACTTCCTCAGCTACTCTCCGCCAGAGTTTTGATGTCGCTAGAACATTTTGCTTATCGATACTAGTAACGATTTTTCTGCGACTTCTTGCGATTTCAAAGGCTTTGCGAATAATCCGCTCCACTTCCTCATAGCTGTAGTCATTGATATCACGCGCTTTGCACTCTTCAAGGATATGATCTCCAAAGTAAATCCCACCTGTCAACTCACGCACCACGACAAAGTCTACACCAGCAATTCGTTCCGGTTTGAGAGGTGATAAATGCTTAAGACTATCAAAAATCTTAACGGGGCGAATATTGGCATAGAGATTGAGTTCCTTACGAAGAGCTAGCAAGCCTTGTTCAGGCCGAATCGCTGCACTATCATACTGGGGACTACCGATAGCCGCTAGGAGAATAGCATCTGCTTCCCTACTTGCCTTGAGGGTTTCATCTGGTAAGGGATGCCCCACAGCATCAATACCTGCACCTCCAAAGGGGCATCTGTCTATCTCATAGTCAAAACCTGTTTTTTCGGCTAAAGCTTCCAGAACCGCTAAACCAGCTTCCATGATTTCTGGACCGATTCCGTCCCCTGCTAGAGCTACTATTTTCTTTGTCATAACCTTCTCCTTTACACACTAGGCATGTCTCGGTAGGAAACGCTACGCCCCATCTCACCTGCATTCTCTTTTTGAACAAAAGTATTGGCATTGATATAAGCAATAGCCGAAGCCTTCAATACATCGAAATCGAGACCTGCTGCGTTAAAGATGGTTTCTGTATCTCTGTTTTCAACAGTGACCAAAACCCGAGCTTGGGCATCGATTCCATCTGTTACCGCATCGATGGTATAGGACACCAAGCGGACAGATTGGTTAAAGAACTTATCGATAGCGTTAAAGATCGCTTCAACGGAACCTTGCCCTGTCGCATTAAATTCGACTTTCTCACCATCCATATTAGCTAGGCTAACGAGGGCTTCAATGTCATTATCTGCATGAGTTTGAAGTTGTAAATCATCAAAGTGGAAGCCTTCTGGGTTTTCAACCATGGTTCCAGCTACCAGAGCTCGAATATCTGCATCTGTGATTTCTTGCTTCTTATCGGCCAGTGCCTTGAACTTAGTAAAGAGTGGTTTGATATCCTCTTCTGTAAAATCTAGGGCTAATTCTATTAGTTTTTCAACAAAGGCATGGCGACCTGACAATTTTCCAAGCGGAAGACTATTACTCTTAACACCGACCAATTCAGGTGTGATGATCTCATAAGTGAGAGGATTTTTAAGGACTCCATCTTGGTGAATACCAGACTCGTGAGAAAAGGCATTACCACCAACCACAGCCTTGTTTTTAGGAACTGGAATACCAGAGAAGCGAGAAACCATTTCTGACGTATTGATTGTCTCGTTTAGAATAATGCTTGTCTCGACTTGGTAGTAATCTTGGCGAATATTGAGAGCCACTGCAATTTCTTCAAGCGCAGCATTCCCAGCTCGCTCCCCAATACCATTGATAGTCCCTTCGACACGTCCTGCACCGTTCTTGACAGCAGAAAGGCTGTTAGCCACTGCCATTCCAAGGTCGTCATGACAGTGAGGTGAATAGATAATCTGACGATCGGTCTTGATATTCTCAATCAAATGTTTGAAAATAGCGCCGTACTCCTCTGGCGTGGTAAATCCTACTGTGTCAGGGATATTGATATAAGACGCCCCTGCATCGACCGCTGTTTGAACGACTTGCAAGAGGAAATCCAACTCTGTTCTAGTCGCATCTTCAGGAGAGAATTCTACGATTTCAAACTTAGAACGTGCGTAAGAAACATGTTCCTTGATAGCTTCTAAAATCTCTTCCTTACTCTTATTTAGCTTATACTTGCGGTGAATCGGACTAGTAGCAATAAAGACATGAACCTGTGGATACTTGGCATCCTTTAGCGCCTCGTAACAAGCATCAATATCAGACTTGACAGAGCGTGCTAGACCAGTTACCGCCGTTTTTTTCAAGACTTTAGCAATCTCCTGAACTGCCTTAAATGAGTCTGGGCTTGCAGCCGGAAAACCAGCTTCGATGGCTGAAATGCCCCACTTCTCCAGCTGCCTTGCAATGGCAATTTTTTCCTTGATTGAAAAGTTAACGCCAGGTGTCTGCTCTCCATCTCGAAGGCTGGTATCTAGAAATTCAACTGTTCGCATAAGATTTCCCCTTTTCCAAATGTGGTTTTAAAAAAACATCTCGCTCAGAAACCCAAGCGAGATGTTGATTTACTCCCGCTTGGTAAGCCAAACAGGACTAATGCTTTTGCACTAGCCCGAGTACCTCAACAACAAAGCAAATTGATTAAACTTAGCTGTTTTCATGTTTGACTTTCTCCTTCGTTTGATGTCTTGTTAAGTATTTTAGCATAGGAAGAATCTCATGTCAAGAAAAAATCCATTATTTTCTGAAAATTTCTTCAATAAAGAATATTTTGCTAATTAAAAGCATTTGAAAACTCAAGCGAATTCCCCTATTTTTTCACGGTTAGGTTCCAACTTCTTTCTATCAATTTCAGTACCATTTCATCTGACAAAGTATCATCAAGTGCCAGACTAAGCCAGTAGCGTTTGTTCATATGAAAGGCTGGATAAATGCCCTTTTGTGAAAGCAAGTCAGCTACTTGGTCGTGTTTGATATTGACTGCTTCGACTAGCCCTTCTCTCCCCTCATCTAACTTATCCCATGGGATTCTCATCAAAACAGCATACCACTTTTGATTGTCTTCATGGCGCAATACAGCTGTATCAGGCGATTTTTCCCACAAATACTCCAATTGATTACCATACTTTTCCTGAACTTGAGCCATGATACGCTTAGTCTGAGGACAGATAAAATCCTGCACATCAAAGCAAGCCTTCCGAATCTGGTAAAGAATCTCCAGACAAGCTTGACGGACACTTCCTACAAAAGTCCCTCTCATGCTTTCCATATGGACTTGAGGATAAAGGTCACCAGTCTCCTGATCAAAAACTTGAAAGCTCACATTATCTGTAGTGATGGACACAGTCATGACAAAGTCTCCATCCAAAATCTGGAAACTGTAGAACCAGACTCCCTCATTTTCTATAAAACCGTAGGCACTGGCTTTTTCTTGATTAAACTGATAGGATTTAAAAATTTCAAACATAAGTGAAAACTGCTACCAAAAGCTAGCAGTTCCTTTCTATTTTTTAAAAGACAGCCTTGGTTCCATGCAATTGTGTCACACCCAGCTGGTCGATAAAGGTTTGACGGTTGTCCAAGTCAATCCCCCCACCTGGTAGAATTTCAATTTTACCTTTTGCATGTTCCAAAATTCTGTGATAGTGTTCAAAACGTTTCTCTAGCGAGTCCCCAGACACACCAGCACGAGTTAAGATACGAGTGACACCAGCTTGGCTGAGCCAGTCAATGGCCTCCAATTGCTCTTCATCACTCAATTCATCAAAGGCCATATGAAAGACAATTTCCATTCCTTTAGATGCGGTAATCAGCTTCTCCAGATTAGCTTTATCCAACTTCTTATCAGCAGTTAATGCTCCAAAAACGACTCCTTGACTTCCAGCCTGCGCAGTCAAACGGATGTCTTCCAGCATAATTGCTATTTCAAAATCAGTATAGACAAAATCGCCACCACGGGGACGAATCATAGTCATAATGGTCGTATCGTAGTTAGCTGCCAGTTCAACCGCTGCCTTGGTCACTCCATAGCTAGGTGTTGTTCCTCCTACTGCTAGATTGTCACAAAGTTCGATTCGACGAGCTCCAGCCTGCATCGCTTTTTCAAGCAAGGTCACATTTTCAGCACAAAATTCGTAAATCATTTGATTCTCCTTGATGTTTTCTTTAAATTTATTATATCATATTATTTTAAATATACTTTCATTTTTATCAAGGCAAATACCTACTATTTTTATCTATTCTTTGTCAGGAATGACTTTAAAGAGATAGTAGGTGATAAAGATAGTTAAGGCTCCCAGACCGATTTTGACTGGCAAAAGAGGGGCAAAATAAATAGAAATTCCCATCAAGATATAGATAGATACGATGATTTTTTTCTTTCGTTCTCGCGCAATAGACTTGGTTTCCCGAAAATCAGCTACATAAGTCTGATAAAGCTTTGTATGATAAAGCCAGTCTTCAAAACGCTTAGAAGATTTTGAAAAGCAAGCGATAGCTAACAAAAGAAAGGGAGTTGTTGGTAAAAGTGGTAGGACAACTCCAATAACAGCTAAAGCCAGTGAAATAAAGCCAATACTGAGGTAAATGAGACGCATGATTTCTCCTAGATAAATTACTCTTCCTCTAGTTTCGCATACAAGGGGGAAATTTGTCAAGCCTCAACAAAAAAGAGCCTGAAATTCATTTTCAGGACTCTTCATTTTATTTAATTTTCTCTTCTTCGTAGTCGCCATTACTACATACAACCTGCTTGCCACCACCACGGACTTTTTTCTCCATAAGGAAGTGGCCACATTTTGGACAATCACGTCCAACTGGTTTATCCCAAGAGGTAAATTCACATTCTGGGTAACGATTGCAACCATAGAAGATACGATTGCGCTTGGTTTTGCGTTCAATGATTTGTCCTTGATGGCAGCTTGGACACTCGACACCAATCTCTTTGACTATCGCTTGTGTGTGACGGCAGTCTGGGAAATTACTACAAGCATAGAATTTACCAAAGCGTCCTAGCTTAATCACCATTGGACTACCACAAACCTCACAGTCAAATCCAGCTGGCTCATCTTTGATCTGGATTTTTTCCATTTCCTCTTCAGCCTTGGCTACTTCTTTGGAGAATGGTTTATAAAATTCATCAATAACACGTTGCCACTGCTCTTTTCCAACTTCGACATCATCCAGTTTTCCTTCCATTTCAGCTGTGAAAGTCACATTGACAATGTCTGGGAAATATTCAACGATGAGTTTATTGACAATTTCTCCCAGTTCAGTTGGTTCAAAACGTTTGGCTGCCAGACGAACGTAGTATCGTTTCTGGATGGTTTCAATGGTCGGAGCGTAAGTTGAAGGACGTCCAACACCATTTTCTTCCAAGGTCTTGATAAGGGTCGCTTCCGAATAGCGAGCTGGTGGTTGGGTGAAATGTTGTTCTGGCTTGCTATTGGCCTGCTTGACTACATCTCCAACAGCCATATCTGGCAACATCTTGTTCTTATCTGAGTCATTGTAGATAGCAAGATACCCATCAAACTTAACTTGGCTACCATTTGCAGCGAATTGGACTCCATTTTGAGAGAGCTTGACAGCCATGGTATCAAAGATAGCTCCCGTCATCTGGCTAGCCACAAAACGGTTCCAAATAAGGGTATAAAGTTTGAGCTGGTCTTTGTCCAAGTATTTAGCGATGCTTTCTGGTGTGTTGAAGACACTAGATGGACGAATGGCTTCGTGAGCATCTTGAGCACCTGAGGCATTCTTGACCCTGCTACCATGCTTGGAATACTTGCTACCAAAACGGTCGTTGATGTAGCTTGCCGCTTCGTTCTGAGCTACTGGACTAATACGAGTCGAGTCAGTACGCATATAGGTAATCAAACCTTGCACACCTGATCCGATATTGATCCCTTCATAGAGCTGTTGGGCAACCATCATGGTCTTACGAGTACGGAAATTGATTTTGTTGGCAGCGTCCATCTGCATGGTTGAAGTCGTATAAGGTAGGGGCGCATTGCGTTTGCGTTCTTTCTTATCTACCTGGTCTACTGTGAAATCTTTACTAGTCAAATGGGACAAGACTTCTTTGACTTCTTCGTTGGTGGTCAATTTCATCTTTTTGCCATTCATACCGTAGAAAGAAGCCTGAAATTGCTTGGTTCCCTTCTTAAAGACACCATCAATTGTCCAGTATTCTTCTGGTTGGAAGGCATTGATTTCATTTTCACGGTCAATGATGAGCTTAAGGGCAACAGACTGCACGCGTCCTGCTGATAAGCCCTTCTTGACCTTTTTCCACAAAATAGGCGAAATCGAATACCCTACCAAGCGGTCTAAGACTCGACGAGCTTGTTGGGCGTCGACCAAGTCCATATCAATCTTACGAGGTTCTTTAAAGGCATTTTTTACTGCGTCTTTGGTGATTTCATTAAAGACTACACGATTGGCATCATTCTCATCCAAGTTGAGAATGTGAGCCAAATGCCAGGAAATTGCTTCTCCTTCACGGTCCGGGTCACTCGCCAGAAAGACTTTATTAGCCTTTTTGGCTTCTTTTTTCAGATCATTGATGAGAGGGCCTTTGCCTCGGATATTGATATACTGCGGTTCATAGTTATTTTCAATGTCGACTGACATACTGGATTTTTTCAAATCACGGATATGCCCGACACTGGCTAAAACCTTGTAATTTCTGCCTAGATATTTCTCAATCGTTTTCGCCTTGGCAGGCGACTCTACGATGACTAGATTTTTTTTAACTGTTGATTTTTTCTTCTTTGTTGCCGTAGCCACACTATCACACCTTTTCAAAGTAATAAACTTTATAAAGTGTAAACCATTTTTCTATAGCTGTCAAGACCTAAGTCCTATATATAGAAGAAAAGTTTATCTGAGTGAACAAATTTCTCCTTAAAATTCAAACTCAGCCAGCACATCTTGACCGCTGGAAATCAGTTTTGCCCCCTCTTGGATCAGGTGGTGACAGCCATCTGAATGACCATCTAAAATGTTTCCTGGAATGGCAAAAACATCACGCCCTTCCTCCATAGCTCGCTCACAGGTGATGAGACTACCTGAACGCATCCTCGCCTCTGCTACAATAACGCCACGGCACAGTCCTGCTATGATTCGATTACGAGCTGGAAAGTGAAATTTCAAGGGTTCTTCACCTGGTCCGTATTCGCTAAGTACCAAATGGTGATTGCCAATGTGTTCCTGCAAACGTTTATTGACACGAGGGTAGAAAACATCCAATCCTGTTCCAATGACAGCAATTGTTCTTCCTCCATTCTGGAGTGCAGCCATATGGGCGGCTGTATCAATTCCTTTAGCCAAGCCACTGACCACGATCAACTCGTTTCCCAAACCTTGGATGACTCTCTGAACCGACTTTGCTCCCTGACTAGAACATGAACGGCTCCCTACAACAGCAACTTTCGGAAACTTTAACAAGTCCAGATTTCCTTTATAAAACAAGAGCGCTGGAGCATCATAAATCTCACTCAGATCCCAAGGATAACAGTCATCAAGAATAGAAAAGGATGGAAATTTTTGGAACTCCTTCTCCAACTGTGCATCATCTATCTGGAAATAGCGTTCCATAAAGACTGCAGGATTACGGCATCCCGATATTTCTGCAATATCACCCAGCAAGAGCTCCTGATCTACAGTCTCGTCGTATTCAAGAACAGTTAAAATTTGTTGATTGGTCAGCCCTGCTTTTCTCAATTTGTAAATCTCATAGTTTGTGATCTTCATATACAACTCCATTTCTTTTTCTACTCATCTATCTATTCGTAAAAAAAATAAAAAGAAGACCAAGAATCTTCTTTTTTTCATTTATTCAGCTTTAGTAGTTGACCAGCTACTTTCAACCATCGGTAAGATTGTTTTTAAAGTTTCCCCATCTCCTTCAAGTGAAACATAGCGGATTTTACCATCATTTGATCGGAAAACCCAGGTAACGAGGTATTTCCCTGATTTAGCAATTGCATTGACAACATAGGCTTCATAGCCTCCAATGGTCGATTTGGAGCCCCAAACCTTACTGAAATCAGAGCTTTGTTCTTTGGAAGTTAAAATACTAGATAAGACAGTCACAACATCTAGTTTAGCATACTCTTCTTCGCTGATATTGAACTGCTCAGCCTTAAAGGTATTCAGCGTAACAATGTTGATATCTGTTCCATCACAATACTGTATATCATTTCCACCTTCTACTTCATGGAATCGAACCCATGATTTGGGTACCTTGACAAATCCATATTCATTCGAACCGATGATTTGCGTCTCTTCCTTTTTCGCTTCAGAAACATCAGAACTAGTGCTACTCGTTTCCTGACTGCTTGAAGAACTAACAACCGCAGTCGAACTTTCTTCGGTTGCTGTTTGCGATTTATTAGAACATGAAGCTAAAAAAACACTAACAGTAACTACAGTACCTAAAATTAATAATTTTTTCATCCTACCACCTTTCCATCTGCATTATAAGAAAAATAAGGACTTCTGTCAAATTCTAACCTAATCGATTCTGTTAGCTTCCGATTTTATCACTCTCATTTAAAGCAAAAACTCTTGAAAAATCTTCAAGAGTTTTTTTATTTCTATTCTTCATCCATGCTCAAGACGCTAAGGAAGGCTTCTTGTGGGACTTCTACTGATCCGATAGCTTTCATGCGTTTCTTACCAGCTTTTTGTTTTTCAAGGAGTTTGCGTTTACGAGAAACGTCACCACCGTAACACTTGGCAAGTACGTTCTTACGAAGGGCCTTGATATCAGTACGAGCCACGATTTTGTGCCCAATAGCTGCTTGAATCGGCACCTCAAATTGTTGACGAGGGATGATTTTCTTGAGCTTATCCACGATGAGTTTCCCACGTTCGTAGGCAAAATCCTTGTGAACGATAAAGCTGAGGGCATCCACCTTGTCTCCATTGAGAAGAATATCCATTTTGACCAGTTTAGATGGGCGATACTCTGACAATTCGTAGTCAAAGCTTGCATAACCACGTGTCGAAGACTTGAGCTTATCAAAAAAGTCAAAGACGATTTCAGCAAGTGGAATTTGATAGATAACATTCACACGATTGTCATCAATATAGTCCATGGTCACAAAATCCCCACGCTTGCGCTGAGCCAGTTCCATCACTGCTCCGACAAACTCCTGCGGTACCATGATTTGCGCCTTGACATACGGTTCTTCAATAGTCGCAATCTTGGTTGGATCTGGAAATTCAGAGGGGTTAGACACATCCATAGATTCACCGTCAGTTTGGTTAACCTTGTAAATAACAGACGGAGCTGTCATGATGAGGTCAATATTGAACTCACGTTCTAAACGCTCTTGAATAACATCCATATGGAGAAGCCCAAGAAATCCACAACGGAAACCAAATCCAAGCGCCTGAGATGTTTCTGGTTCAAACTGCAAGCTAGCATCGTTGAGCTGCAATTTTTCAAGGGCTTCACGAAGGTCATTGTACTTGTTTGATTCGATTGGATAAAGACCCGCAAAGACCATAGGATTCATCTGCTTGTATCCATCTAGCGGTTCTGTTGCTGGATTGCTTGCTAGAGTAACTGTATCACCCACACGGGTATCTTGAACCGTTTTGATAGAAGCCGCAATATAACCAACGTCACCAGTCGCAAGAAAATCACGACCAACTGCTTTCGGCGTGAAAATACCGACCTCCGTCACATCAAAGGTCTTGCCATTGCTCATGAGCTGAATCTTATCGCCAGGTTTAACCACTCCGTCCATAACACGCACTTGGAGGATAACCCCACGATAGGCATCATAAACTGAGTCGAAAATCAAGGCTTTTAATGGAGCTGCAACATCACCCGTTGGTGCTGGCACTTTTTCAACGATCTGCTCAAGAATTTCTTCAATACCAATACCAGCTTTGGCTGAAGCTAAGACTGCTTCGCTGGCATCCAGTCCGATGACATCCTCAATCTCTGTACGAACACGCTCTGGATCAGCTGCTGGAAGGTCAATCTTGTTAATGACTGGCAGAATTTCCAAATCATTGTCCAAGGCTAGATAAACGTTAGCAAGAGTTTGAGCTTCAATCCCTTGGGCCGCATCAACCACCAAAATCGCTCCTTCACAGGCAGCTAGCGAACGCGACACTTCATAGGTAAAGTCCACGTGTCCTGGTGTATCAATCAAGTGGAAAATATAGGTTTCGCCATCTTTTGCAGTGTAATTGAGCTCAATGGCATTGAGTTTAATGGTAATCCCACGTTCACGCTCAAGATCCATACTATCCAGAAGCTGGGCTTGCATTTCACGACTAGAAACGGTCTCCGTCTTTTCCAAAATGCGGTCTGCTAGGGTTGATTTCCCATGGTCAATATGGGCGATAATAGAGAAGTTCCGAATCTTCTCCTGTCGTTTCTTCAATTCTTCTAAGTTCATGATGCTCTTCCTTTCAGGGTATCTATTAATTATAAATTGTTTTTAACATTTTGACAAGACCATACCCTGCTAGGAGTACTAATCTTCGGCAATAAAACCATCATTTTCGATAAAGTGGTGTTCGGTCATTCCTTGGTCTGTAAAGACGATTCCATGAAGGACACCACCATAAACAGCTCCTCCATCCATGCCAATCTTGCCATCCTCTGTTATCCAAAGCTCAGCTGTACCTCGGTCTTGCTTGAGCAAACCATAAACCGGTGTATGCCCAAAGACAATGGTTTTTCCAGTATGATTTTCGGCTTCGTGGAATGGCTTTCTGAGCCAGACTTTCTTATAATCTGTTGTTTCATGCCAATCATCCAAAGTTAAATCAATACCTGCGTGAACAAAGATATATTTGTCTGTCTCTACTACAAATGGCATTTGACGAATAAATTCGACCAAGTCTGCTGCTTCAGTCGCAACCCGTTTGGCATCTTCTACGCCATCAACTGGTGCATCCAAGGGACGACCTAGGATAGAGTTGATGGTTGTATCTCCACCATTGCGGCGATAATGGTCATAGCTTTCTTCTGGGTCATCAAGCCAAGTCAAAAACATATACTCGTGGTTTCCTGATAGACAGATAG
The DNA here is from genome assembly GCF_023147855.1 of Streptococcus halitosis. GTDB lineage: Bacteria > Bacillota > Bacilli > Lactobacillales > Streptococcaceae > Streptococcus > Streptococcus halitosis_B. The sequence continues at coordinate 155,093 of NZ_JAHXOP010000001.1, read as the reverse complement.
CCCCTTGATTGTCCACCAAGTCCTTGACCATTTCTAGAACACGGCGACTATCCTCACCACGGTCAATCAAATCCCCTAGAAAGAGCAGCTGAGTTTGACCATCCCAGGTTTTGAGCAGATCTTCTAGCATACCTGCCTTTCCGTGAACATCTCCAATTACATAATAGTCTGTCATTTATTTCTCCCTCGTTTGCAATAATTCTCTGGCTTGGGTAAGGGCTGCTTCTGTTACATTCTCCCCAGCTAACATCTTAGCTACTTCCTCTACTCGCTCTTCTAAAGTCAAGAGACGAACCGTCGACACCGTAGAGTGCTCATCACTAATCTTCTCAATAAAGAATTGATAATCCGCGATGGCAATCACTTGTGGAAGGTGAGAGATAGCAAGAACCTGACCATGCTGGCCAATCTTATGAATCTTTTGAGCAATGGCTTGGGCCACACGACCTGAAACTCCCGTATCCACCTCATCAAAGACAATACTTGTCTTTCCTTCCTTACGAGAAAAGGCTGACTTGATAGCCAACATGAGACGGGATAATTCCCCACCAGATGCAACTTTGACCAAGGGTTTAAAGTCCTCACCCGGGTTGGTGGAAATGTAAAACTCAACTGTTTCATTCCCCTCACGACTAAATTTCCCCTTGTTAAAACGAACCTGGAACTGTGCCTTCTCCATATAGAGATCTTGCAGTTCTTGTTTAATCTCTGCCTCAAGCTGCTTGGCCAAATCATGACGAGCGGATGCAAGCTGACCTGCCAAATCAACAAGATTAACTTCCAATTTCTTGAGCTCTGCTTCCATATCTTCGGAAGAAAGGTTATTTCCAGTCAAGAGATTGTACTCATCCGTAATCTTGGCGAAGTAAAGCAAGACATCGTCTACAGTCCCACCGTACTTGCGAGTAATAGTATTCAGAAGGTCTAAGCGATTTTCAACCTGCATGAGACGATTGCCATCAAAATCCAAGTCCTCAATAATATCTTCTAAACGCTTGGTAATATCTTCTAAAACATAGTAGGTCTCTGATAGAGAACTTGAAATCTCACGGTATTCAGGGTCATATTCTTCGACACTTTCCATGTCATTCATGGCTGAACGGACATTAGCAAGACTGGAGAATTCCTCATTGTCCAACATGCTATAGGCATTGGTTAGCGTATCCGCAATATTTTTATGATTGAGGAGTTTATCTCGTTCTTGGTTGAGAGCCAAGTCTTCACCAGCTTGCAAGTTTGCCGCCTCAATCTCTGCCATTTGAAATTCCAACATTTCAATACGAGCCTTGTGTTCCTGTTGGTTTTTCTTGACTTCCAGAACCTGCTTGCGCATTTTGCGATAGGCATCAAAGCTCGTCTGATAGGTCTCCTTCAAGTCCAAGAAAGCTGCATCACCAAACTCATCCAACATCTGAATGTGCAGTTGAGGACGCATTAACTCCTCTTGGTCATGCTGACCATGGATATCCACAAGGTGTTGCCCAATAGCACGCAAGACGGAAAGATTGACCATCTGACCATTCACGCGACTAACACTACGACCATTTTGCAGAATTTCCCGGCGGATGATAATTTCATCACCCATTTCCAAACCTTGCTCTTCAAAAATTTCCTGTAAAAGGCGACTATTTTCAACCGAAAAAAGCCCCTCAATCTCTGCCTTTGGCGCACCGTGACGAATAACGTCTGTCGTTGCACGAGCCCCCAACATGAGATTCATAGCATCGATAATGATAGACTTTCCAGCACCCGTTTCTCCGGTCAAAACAGTCATACCCTTTTCAAAATTGAGGGAAATCGCCTCAATAATGGCAAAGTTTTTTATCGAAATTTCAAGTAACATACTGACCTACCATTTTTTGACTTGTTCAACAATTTCTTCAGCTGCCTCTGCTGTTCTAGCTACAATTAAGATTGAATCATCATCAGCTAGACAGCTAAAAATCTGTTCAGAAAATGCTTCAACCAACTGACTTTTCACAAAAATAGTATTTCCAGGAATGACAGAAAGGTTGATCATATTTCCCATTAACTCAGAACTCACAATGTTGTCCTCGGCCAACTGCAAACTTTTGACGATTGATTTTGGCAACTCATAGATATAGGTGTTGTTCTTCAAAGGAATTTTAACAATACCAAGCTCTTTGATGTCCCTTGAGACAGTGGCTTGCGTAGCAGAAATACCTGCTTCCTTCAAATGCTCAACGATTTCTTCCTGAGTCCCGATTTGATAATCCGTAACAAATCTTCTAATTTTTTCAAGTCTCTCTTTTTTATTCATCTTTAAATTCTCTATGTGCTCTCTCTACAACTTTTTCTATTTCAGGAGCAACTTGGTTACTTGCTCCCTCTTCCTTTTTCAAATATACCAGAAATTCGATGTTTCCATGTCCACCTTGGATTGGTGAATAGTCTAATCCAAGCACTGAAAAACCTTGTTCAACTGCCATAGCAGTGACAGATTCAAGGACATTCTGATGAACCTTAGCATCACGAATAATCCCATTTTTCCCAATCTGCTCACGACCTGCTTCAAACTGGGGCTTAACCAGAGCCACGACCTGACCTTGATCAGCCAAGACACTATGCAAAGCAGGCAAAATCAGACTCAGGGAAATGAAACTCACATCAATACTGGCAAAGCTTGGTTCCTGCTCAAAATCAGTCTTTTCAGCATAACGAAAATTAAACTGCTCCATGCTGACAACCCGCGGGTCTTGACGTAATTTCCAAGCCAACTGATTGGTGCCAACATCGACTGCAAAGATCAACTCAGCACCATTTTGCAACATGACGTCAGTAAATCCTCCAGTGGAAGCCCCAATATCAATCGTTGTCGCTCCCTCGACTGACAAATCAAAGACCTGCAAGGCCTTCTCCAGTTTTAGACCACCACGACTGACATACTTGAGTTTTTCACCCTTGAGTTTTAGCTCAGTGTCATCTGGGATTTTCTCTCCTGGTTTGTCAAAGCGTTCTCCATTAAGGACTGCTACGACTAGACCTGCCATGACACCACGCTTGGCCTGTTCTCGCGTTTCAAACAAGCCCTGTTTATAAGCTAGTACATCCACTCTTTCCTTAGCCATTGATTCTCAAACTTTCTACTACTTTCACAATCGATTCTGTTTCAAAGGGAACCTGCTGGGCAATTTCTTCTAATTTAGCCTTGGCTTGATCCAGAGTTTGGTTACAAAAGGCAGTCGCCTCCTCCAAGCCCAGCAAGGCTGGATAGGTTGATTTTTCAGCCTGTAAATCCTTTTGCGGTGTTTTGCCGATTTCCTCAAAACTAGCTGTCACATCCAGCACATCATCTCGAACTTGAAAGGCAAGTCCAATTAATTCACCAACCGTTTTCAGTTTTGCTTGGATTTCAGGCGCTAATTCTGCTATGATAGCGGCGGATTGGAAAGGATAGGCTAGTAATTTTCCAGTTTTATTGGCATGAATGGTCTGGAGTTCTTCCAAGGACAAATGCTGGTGTTCGCCTTCCATATCTAAAACCTGCCCTGCAACCATGCCTAGACTTCCTGAAGCAAGGGATAAGTTGGCAATCAAATCCACCTTGATCTGACTTGGTAAATCTGCCTGCGCGATCAAGGCATAGGGATCTAGGAACAAGGCATCTCCTGCCAATATTGCCATCGCTTCGCCAAATTTCTTATGATTGGTTAAACGCCCTCGACGGTAATCGTCATCATCCATGGCAGGAAGATCATCGTGAATCAAGCTCCCTGTATGAATCATTTCCAAGGCCGCAGCCACCTGCGCGTGTGCTGGTTTAATAGCGACTTGCAAGGCTTCCAGAACTTCTAACAAGAGAAAAGGCCGAATACGCTTGCCACCAGCATGAATGGAATAGAGAACGGACTCTCGCAAACTAGAGGCAAACTGCTGGTCTCCATAAAAATCTTCCAAAGCCGATTCAACAAGAGCTAATTTTTCTTGCTTCTTCATTCAAAATCACTTTCTGTTCCGTCTTCTTGCATGACCTTGACCAAGGTCTTTTCAGCCTTGTCCAGCGTCGTTTGGAGCTCTTTTGACAAGACCATTCCCTTTTGAAAGGCCGCAATCGCATCTTCTAGAGCGATTTCGCCATTTTCCAAACTTTGGACAATTGTCTCCAGTTCTGCTAGATTTTCCTCAAATTTCTTTTGTTTTGACATCTTTAACCTCTAATTCTACTTGACCATCTCGCATCAAAAGCGTCACTTGGTCTTTTTTCTTCAAACTCTCAACCGAATCGATAACTGACTCTTCTTTTTTGACAATAGCATAACCACGCGCCACGATTCGACTGGTATCCAACATCGTCAAAGCTTCTGAAAGTCGCTTGACTTCAGCAACCTTGGCATCATAAACCAACGCCATTTGGCTGCGTAGGAGCTTGTCCAACTGACCTAGACGGTCTTGATAACGCTGGATTTTGGTAACAGGTGATAACTGGACTAGTCGATGCGTCCTTCCTTGGACTAGCTGTTTGTTATCAGAAATCCGTGTTCGCAAACTTTGTTTTAATCGCAGTTGCAGTTGATCTAACCGTTGCAAATAACCATCATACAAGCGCTCTGGCTGTCTAAAGATGACTGACTGACTGCATTTTTTCAGAGCTTCTTGTTTCTTAGATATGACATTTCGGACTGCTGTTGTCATTCGTTTTTCTTGATTTTGCAAATGGCTCAAGAGATCCAACTTGGTCACAGGCGTTGCCAATTCAGCCGCAGCTGTTGGCGTCGCAGCCCGTCTATCTGCCACAAAATCCGCCAAGGTCACATCCGTCTCATGACCAACACTAGAGACGATGGGCAAACGGGATTCAAAAATAGCCCGTACCACAATTTCTTCGTTAAAGGCCCAGAGATCCTCGATGGAACCACCACCACGACCAATGATGAGAACATCTAGGTCCTCACGTTGATTGGCACGCGCAATATTTCGAGCAATTTCCTCAGCAGCTCCATCACCTTGCACCTTTGTCGGATAGAGAAGGATATCAACACCAGGAAAACGCCTGCTGACGGTCGTGATAATATCTCGAATAACGGCTCCACTGCGACTGGTTACTACACCAATTCGCTTAGAAAACTGGGGAAGAGGTTGCTTGAAGCGTTCTTGAAACAGGCCTTCTTCTGTCAATTTTTTCTTGAGTTGTTCAAACTGAATCGCGAGCGCCCCAACCCCATCAGGCTCAGCCTTTTCAATGATGATAGAGTAGCTCCCACTGGGTTCATAAACCTGCACACGCCCAATTAAATTGATCTTCATACCTTCTTCCAGGTCGAAACCTAATTTCTGATAGATCCCCGACCAGATGGTTGCTTGAATAACTGCATGGTCATCTTTTAAAGAGAAATATTGGTGAGTAGGTCGTTTACGAAAGTTGGAAACTTGACCAGTTAAATAGACCCGTTCCAAGTAAGGGTCTTTATCGAATTTCATTTTCAGATACTTGGTCAAAGTTGTTACCGATAAATACTTTTCCATCTCCACCTACTATTCATTTTCTTGCTTTTCCATGGGTATTATTATACCAAAAACATGCTTAAAAATCACCTTTTTCCTACTGAAACTAAAGGAAAAATAGAAAAAGGAGGCTAGGCCTCCTCATCTGATTATTTGCTGTTTCTCGCTTCTTCCAAAATCTTTGCAATCTTGGTCGTCAAAAGATCGATAGCAACGGTATTGCTGACTCCCTCAGGAATGACGATATCGGCATAACGCTTAGTCGGCTCGATAAACTGGTGGTACATAGGTTTAACTACACCCAAGTACTGGTCAATAACGCTATCTAAACTACGGCCACGCTCCTCCATATCACGCTTGATACGACGAATAATGCGCACATCATCATCTGTATCCACAAAAATCTTGATATCCATCAAATCGCGCAGACGCTTGTCCTCCAAGACCAAAATTCCCTCAACGATAAAGACATCCTGAGGCTCCTGACGATAGGTCTTGCTACTCCGCGTATGCTCTGTATAGTCATAAGTTGGAATGTCCACTGGGCGCCCTGCCAACAATTCCTTAATCTGCTCGATCATCAAGTCTGTATCAAAGGCAAATGGATGGTCGTAGTTGGTTTTGACGCGCTCTTCAAAGGTCAAATGAGACTGATCCTTGTAGTATGAATCATGCTCAATCATGGAAATCTTTTCATCAGGGAAATGCGATAAAATGGCTCTTGAAACACTGGTTTTTCCTCCACCAGAACCACCTGTCACTCCGATAATGATTGGTCTATTTTGCATGCTATCCTCCGTTTTTTTATCCGTCGTCTATTCTATCACATTTTTTGCAAAATTTATAGTCTGATTTGGATAGTCTATGGGAAATAAATCCATCCCCACAATCTAGTTAAACTAGACAAAAACCTTCCTTGGCTTGTAGAGATTGCCCCTTTTTTCTAGAATGGCTAGCAATGTATTTCCTTCAAAGGCAGCCAATTCTTTGTCCGTTTGGTCTAGCTCGATAAAACGACCAAAGCGCACTTCTGTAGCCTCTTCTGGAGTTAGGAAAACTTTGACAAGATCTCCTGTACCAATCTCAAGAGGATGGAGAAAGTCCAGCTGACCAGCCTCCACTTTTGCAGCAATTTCGTCCAAGGTAAGAGCATCTTCTAGCTGCAAACCTGCTGCACTCGTCCGAGTCAAATGGGACATATGGGCCGCATAACCCAGCTTCTCTCCCAAGTCAACAGACAAGGTACGGATATAAGTCCCTTTACTGCATTTTACACGAAATGTAAAACGTGCGAGGTGATCCTCATAAGAAATCGGACTCGTCCTCTCAAATTGAAAAATAGTGATCTGACGTTCTGGACGCTCCACTTCCTGACCTGCACGCGCATACTCATAGAGCTTACGACCATTGACCTTGACAGCCGAGTACATAGGCGGAATCTGAGTAATAGGCCCAGTCAGACTCGCAATCGATTCATCGACAATGGTTTCATCCAAGGGCGACAAAACAGGTGTCTCTGCGACCACTTCTCCACTGGCATCCTCAGTCGTCGTTGAATAACCAAGAGTGATCTCCCCCTCATAGACCTTACCCTCATCCTGCATGAACTCGACCATGCGGGTCGCCTTGCCCACCGCAATAGGCAAAACACCCACCACATCCGGATCCAAGGTTCCACCATGACCAATTTTCTTGGTTCCCAAAATCTTACGCAGCTTAAAAACCGCGTCATGCGAGGTCATCCCCGCTTCTTTTTTTAAATTGATAATACCGTTCATTCATTAACTTTCTAAAAATACTAAAACTCTCTTTATGATTACGAAAGACTTCTTTCCTTTACCAAAGGTCACATAATCCATGCCCTTGTCGTTAAAATATAAGTTTTTCCCTTTTGTTGAAGATATTACTTCGTTCCCTCTACTATTTTTTCATGATTTATCTATGTTGAGTTTTTAAATACAAGGCAAAGCCGGCAGTCACTTTTTCAAATCCAACTGTCTGATAAAACTGATGTGCAGCATTTCGTTCAGCAGTTAATCCACTATTTAGAGCCAGTGCCTCAACTCCTTCTTTTACCGCTTGTTTTTTCAATTCATCGATTAGCCTACTGGCAATTCCTTGTCGTCTTGTTTCTTTTGCAACTGACAAAGCTAAAATACGATAGTAAGATCCATCTGATTCAAAAAAGAAGAGCTTCGCATAACCTAAGAAACCTAAAATTTCTCCGTTTCTTTCAGCTAGAAGACAGCCATAATGTGGTTGAGAAAGAATCATTTCTAAACGTCGAGACAGCTTAGAAGCGGTCGTTGGATAGCCCAAGTCTTCGTATAGAGACAGTAGTGCTTTAGCATCTTTCATGGTTGCTTTTCGTATCTGCATAGGATCCTCCTACTCCCCCTTCAGCGCTTCAAACTTCGCTTTCATAGTTGGATTTTTTCGAGTCAATTTTTTAACAGAAACATCTTCCAATTTGTTATTAGCGAGGCGGAGTTGGTTTTCAGATGTGGTTAGGAACTTCTTGACCTCTTCCATGCGTTTGATGGCCTTGTCGATTTCATCAATAGCTTTACCAAAGTTGGTCGAAGCGGAGTTATAGTTCTTGGCAAAGGCTAGTTTAAAGGCATCCAAATCTTCCTCAAAGTGAGTGATATCAATGTTTTGTTCACGGACAAGTGCCAACTCTTGCTTATATTTCAAAGAATTAAGCGCCGCATTTCGCAAGAGACCAATCAACTGGATAAAGAACTGGGGACGAACCACATACATCTTTTCATACTCGTGACTGACGTCAACAATCCCTGTGTTAAAGTAGTCGTTATCTGCTTCTAACATAGTCACCAAAACGGCATACTCACAGTTCTTCTCCCGACGGTCCTTGTCCAATTCCTTGTAGAAGTCCGCATTCTTATGCTTCTTCTCTGTTCCATCCGCTTCATTTTTCATCTCAAACATGATGGAAATAATTTCCACTCCATTTTCATCACATTCTCGAAAGATAAAGTCCCCTTTAGACCCACGCGCAGAGACCTTGTTATCCTTCTCAAAGTAGGCATTTGGAAAGGCAAAACTACGAACCTTGTTAAACTCACTCTCTGCATACTGTTCCAAACTTTCCCCAATTGCCTTGGTTGATTGTTGGGCTTTGAAATTCTTATAGAACTCGACCTGTTCACTGGCTGCCTTAAGCTGGGCTTCGTAATTCTGCTTAACAGAAGCCAAAGACAGCTCATTTTCCTTTTCTTGCAAGAGGAGCTGGTTTTTGACCTGATCACGCTCTCTTTCAAGGTCAGAAAGGGTCTTTTGCAGTTGATTTTCATGCTCCAAACGCAAGGTGACCAATTGGCTTTCCAAGGCCTGCACTTCCTTGTCCTTGGCCAATAAAGCCTCATGGCTTGTCTGTTCAACTTCTTTCTTAGCCAGTTCTTTCTCTGTATCAAAGTTTTGGATTTGACTCTGTAATTGCGCAATTTCTTGGTCTTTTTGAGCTAGTTTAGACTGTTGCTCATTCATAGCCTTCTGCTCAGCTAGGGCAAGCTCTTGCTTCATGCGATCGTGTAATTCCTTATCAAACTCGGCAGTTCTCACTTGGGATAAAAGTTCGGCATACTGACTCTCATTTACTGTAAAGACTTCCCCACAGTTGGGGCATTTAATTTCGTTCATAACTTTCCTCTTTCTAGACTTCTGTAACCATTATATCATGCCTGAGAGAAAATCAAAAACAGCGAGTCGAAACCCACTGTTTATATCTTCTACTTTAAATTTTTTCCAGGGCCAAACGCAAATCTTCAATCAAATCCTCTACATTTTCAAGGCCGATAGACAAGCGGATTTGATTTGGTGTGACACCTGCTGCTTCTAGATCTTTTTCTGACAACTGACCGTGAGTGGTTGTCGCAGGATGGACAACAAGAGATTTGGCATCTGCCACGTTTGCAAGGTCAGAGAAGATTTCCAAATTATCAATTACCTTGCGAGCTTCTGCCTCTCCGCCTTTAACATGGAAGGTAAAGATTGAACCAACACCTTTTGGCAAATATTTCTCAGCCAAGGCATGATATGGACTGTCAGCTAGTTTTGGATAATTTACCTTCTCTACCTTAGGATGGTTGACAAGGAAATCAACAATTTTCTCTGCATTTTGCACGTGACGTTCAACACGAAGAGAGAGAGTTTCAAGCCCTTGGAGCAAGAGAAAGGCATTAAATGGCGACAAGGCAGCACCTGTATCACGGAGCAATTGAACACGAACAGCGATAATAAAGGCTGCTGCACCCACATCACGAGTATAGCTCAAGTTGTGGTAACTTGGATCTTCCTCAACAAATTGAGGGAATTTCCCTGAAGCTTCCCAGTCAAAACGACCGCTATCGACAATCACTCCACCAATAGTCGTACCATGCCCACCGATAAACTTAGTTGCTGAGTGAATGGAAATATCTACACCGTGAGAGAAGACGTTAATCAAATATGGTGTAGCAAAAGTATTGTCTGTAACGAGAGGAATCTGGTGTTTATGCGCAATCTCAGCCAATTTTTCCAAGTCAGGAATGTTAATCAAGGGATTCCCCAAGGTTTCAATCAAGACAAGCTTGGTATTGTCATTGATAGCTGCTTCCACTTCTTCCAAATTATCCACATCGACAAAGGTTGTTGTGATCCCATAACGAGGAAGGGTTTCCTTCAAGAGGTTGAAGGTCCCACCGTAAATAGTTGACGCAGCCACCACATGGTCACCTGCGTGAGCAAGCGCCAAAATAGTGTAGGTTACAGCAGCCATACCTGATGCTGTCGCTAGCGCTCCAACACCACCTTCAAGAGCAGCTATTCTTTCTTCAAATGCCGCTGTTGTAGGGTTGGTAATACGAGTATAAATGTTCCCTGGTTTTCTCAAAGCAAACAGATCCGCACCTTCCTGCGTGTCATCAAAAACGAAGGATGTTGTTTGATAAATCGGTACTGCACGAGACTTGGTCGCTGGATCAACTACTTGCCCAGCATGTAATTGTAGGGTTTCAAATTTAAAATCACGAGTCATAAGACGACCTCCAAATAGCTTCATTAGGGATATTGTATCATCTTAGGCTAGTCTTTTCCAATACCGTTTTTCTATATTTTGATATAAGGAACAACTATGACTAGTCTTATATCTCAAACAAAAAAGCACGATTCACTCGTGCTCGTTTCTTTAATCGACATAAGTATCTTCGTTTTTATTGAGGAAGGCGTATGGCAAGCCCATCAAGAGACCCCCTCCGATAAAGTTTCCGATAAAGGTTACACCCCAGTGACGAAGAATATTAGGTATGTCAAAGTTAGCAATTGAATCTGCTGCAACACTAAACTTAACAATCGCAAAAGAAGCAAAGTTCGCAGCAATGTGTTCGTTTGTTAAGAATACAAACATGTAAATTGCTGATAAGACAAGCCAAAGTTTGGCCCCACCGTCTTTCACCAAAACAAAGGAAAGAATAGCAATGTTTACAAAGATATTGGCTAAAATACCTTCAAGTAAGACTAGCTCATTGGAACGGCCTAACTTCATCTCTACAACCCCTGAAATGAAGCTATCATGTGTTAGATTTGCATAGGCTGCTGAGTGGGCAAAGCCCCAACCTGCTATCAAAGCTCCGATAAGGTTGAACAAGGTACAGTAAAGTAAAATCTCAGCTGTTTTTCTCCATGAAATTTTTTTCAAGAAACTACCAGCTGTCAAAAACATCATATTTGAAGTTACCAGCTCAGCATTCAAGAAAACAATGTAGGCCAATCCCCAAGCAAAAACGAATGGGAAAAGGAAGCGACCACTACCAGGTGCGATTTTATTAATCAAGTCAGCCCCAACTGCACCCGCAGCCGTACTAAATGTCAGAAAAGCACCTGCAAACATGGAACGAATCGCATACTTAAACTTGCTTTGGCTATAAAGACTTTCTTTCTTCTTGCAAGCAAATTCAATCTTTGAAATAAATTCTGAAGAGACCATAAAAAACTCCTAAACTTTTATTTGTGAATATTATAACATAAAGCACGCATTTTGAAAAGCCTTTCTTGTATACGTTTTCTACAAAGAAAATCAAGGCATTGGGGAATTCCATAAATCTCTCCTTTACCCATTAACAGAAAAACATTTCAATATTTCAAATTGATCATCCAAAAATTCAAACTCAAATAGGTGCCAGTCATCGAAGGTTTGCTCACAATAACTAACTGTTCCTTGATTGTAGTCAATGATAGGTTTCCCCAGCTTGTTCTTCACATCTTCCTCGCTGACTTCTCCATACATTTCCTTAAGATCAGCTAGCATAAAGTTGATAATTCTATTGAGATTTTCCTGATAATTTTTTGATAACAGTTCAACTTTATCTATAAAGTCACAATCAGGCTCTTCGTCCCAAACAAAGATCACTCCCTCATGCTCATAAGTGTATTGCTGTAAACTCTCATCAAAATTCATTGTTCACTCTCCAAATCATTATCATTTACTAAAAATTTATTAACATTAATCAAAATGTTCAAATGATTTCATAAAAATGTCTTCCACACACGCGTACGATAAAATAACAACACTTGCAATGATTAGAAGATATCATCATAATGTTCACTCGCTTGTTGCACAAACTCGAAAATATTCAAAGATATGGGTTTCATTCCCAGTGAACCTAATGCCCCCAAATCATTCATATAAATAGTGTCGTCAGAATCTTTCTTTATAAAAAAAGCGACATCCCCATCTTGCCCAATCAGGAAAAAATCAGGTTCCCACTCTTCTATTTGGTAGGTGAAGTTTCTTTCTAGCAAATCTAACCTCGAATATAAGGTGATACCTGTATTCTCTATTACAAACTCTCCTGCCTTGTCAATTCTACTCAAGAATTCTGCGTATAGGTTCGGAAATGCCAAGTCAATCTGATTATTCATTCTCAACTCCTCATCTATTTTTCCTACTGCGAAAGTCCTATATCTCATCTTCACTTAATTCTCTAAAATGTGAAATATGATATCCAAAATAACACTTCCCCCGATTTTCCTATGAAGATTCAGTGTCCAGCCATATTGGCAATTCCTCCCAAGAATATCATAGGAAGAACCTTGTCAAATGGAAAACTACTTGTTATGTCTTCTTTGAGCCTAACTAAAGACTTTTCTCTTAACTGACTCATTATCTATCCTCTCTTATACTAGACATCCTTCGGTTACTTACGATAAACCTTTCAACCTACTGACCAGTTTCCTTTCACATTGAAAAGATACCATTAAAGTTGAATGATCATCTTGCAAGCATCAAACATTATCAAATTTTACAGTTTTCGATTTCTTCTCTACTCATACCTACAAGTTCTGTCGTCCACAAGCCTACAACATCAGACAAGACTGAATCGCAGGTATACTCTTCTTCACCGTCTACATACTTACAGGAAAAGACAGGCTTTCTTGTCGCCGCTTGATAAAATGCCATGGCTACTTTTTCTAGTTTTTTGGGATTGAAATCAAGTGATAGTTTTTGAGCCATATTTCCTCGTATCTGATCCCAATTTTCCTGCTTAGCCTGATAGCTTTCTCGTATTTTAGACACATAGCCCCTACAAAATGTTTTCAATAAGTCTGTATTCTGATAAAGATACTGACAGCTAAAATCTGAAATACAACCTGCGTGAAGTAGGAATGTCAGTAAGTCATCCAGACTTCCTGCTACTCTCCCCACTTGGCCCTCACTTCCGATAAAGCCTATGCTGTTATCTTCGAGAAAAACATATTCTCCCCCACTACCATCTTGAGCAAAAGCCTTACAGGCAAGAGAGTACTCCTCATTGTTCCCTGAAAACTGGACTTCACTTATCTTGTCATAAAAATAAATATCACATTCAGTCATCAGTAAGGTCCTTAACTGTTCATTTTCTCTGACTTCTTGTAGCTTATCCATGATCATTCCTTTCTTAAACTAAACACTTATCCATCTATTACAATTCTAATATGATAGTTTTTAGTTTCATTCTTTAGATTCTTCACAAGGAGATCATTCTGTTTTGATTGTCCGAAGAAAAAACTGACAGCTTTTCCATCTTTTCTTTCGATAAACAAATGATAACTTGCCCCATTCAATTTGACACTTCGAATATATTTGACTTCAATCCTTCTGATGTTATTCAGCGGAATGATTCTCTTCACAAATACAAAAGCATTGTGAATATAAAATCTCCCATTGGCAATGTGAAACGGGGCAAAAAAATCACCACCACTACGACGGACAATTATAAAACGTCGCCAAAAGATTAGTAAAAGAATAGAGGCTAATAAGTAAAAGGCAAAACTAAAGACAGGACTTTCCCACATCGTTTTCATTCCAAACAAAAAATATTCGAACATGCATCATTCTCCTTTGACTGACGCTTCTATTTGACAAAAACCAGTGAAAAATACAATTCACTGGTTTTTGAGGTTAATAACGTTGTTTATATGGCTTATTAAAGGCGCTTAGGATATCATCAGATGTTTCAGAATAAGCTTTAACTTCTTTAAAATCACCTTTAACAATAATCCGCTCTGTCGCATTATAGTCCACACAGGTCACCAATGTGATTTCTTTGATACCATCACGATCTTCGATTTCATCTACTCGGTCCGGAGTAACGTGTTTAACTTCCGTAATCTCATAAGTATAAACCTTATCCTTATCAGTCAGGTAAATTTTCATACCCGCTTTAGCGTTAACTAAAGGTGAAAAGAGCATTTGACTGGCATTTTCAGCAGTAAAGATATGGTGACTCGCTAAAGAGTAGTTGCCCTCTCCCATTTTTTGGTCTGGTTTCATGGTTCCTGCTCCGTAGAACAAGTTTACATTATCCAACCCTTTGAAAATCGGCAAGTTAATCTCCACTTCGGGAATAGCAATTCCTCCAATAACGGGAAGCTTCTGAGCGTCCCACTGAGCGGCTAGAACTGCTTCAGATGAAATAGATTTAACCGAATCAAAATCAAAATTTCCTTCTGTTTTGAGATTTTCATCTATATTTTCTTTAGTAACCTGATTGACTTGGTATTTATTGGTATTCCACACCATAAAGAGATCTCGAATCTTTGAATTAAAAATCAAAGCTAAGGATAAAAGAATTAAGAAAACCGCTAAAATATTGAGAAATAGATTCCTACGCTTATTCTTCTTACTTTTCGTTTTTTTATGAGACATTATGCTTTACCTTCTGTTTCGTTTTCAGTCCCAACTTCTTCTTTTTCTGCCGCATCAACCGTTGTAAAGGTCACAATCTTGGCATCCTGGTCTAGACGCATCACCTTAACTCCCATAGTTGAGCGTCCTGTTTGTGAAATATTGGCAACGTTTGTACGGATCATAACACCTGTATCCGTGATAATCATCAGGTCTTCATCTCCTTTAACAGTGAGGAGACCTGCAAGAGGTCCATTCTTCTCAGCAACATTGGCTGTCTTCATCCCTTTACCACCACGACCTTTTGTTGGATATTCAGTTGCAAGAGTACGTTTACCATACCCTTTTTCAGTGATGATAAGGACCTCGTCCTGGTCAGTGATGACACTAGCACCAACTACAGTATCTCCTTCACGAAGGTTAACTCCTCGAACCCCTGTCGCGATACGGCTCATGCCACGAACGGCTGATTGATTAAAGCGAACGGCATAACCAAATTTGGTACCAATGATGATATCTGTGTCTTCTTCTGTCAGCAAGACGTTAATCAGTTCATCTTCATCCTTGAGATTCAAAGCCTTAAGTCCATTTTGACGAATATTAGCAAATTCTTTAACACTGGTTCGCTTCACGATACCGTGACGGGTTGTGAAGAAGAGATAAGCGTCATCACTACGTTCAGATTTAACATTAATGATGGTCTGTATGCTCTCCCCTTCATCCAGCTTCAAAAGATTGACAACCGGCAATCCCTTAGCTGTGCGACCGTATTCAGGAATTTCATAACCTTTTAGTCGGTATACACGACCTTTATTGGTAAAGAAGAGCAAATGATCATGGGTGCTGGTTGAAACCAACTCACGCACAAAGTCATCATCCTTAACTCCCGTACCTTGGACTCCACGACCACCACGTTTTTGAGCAGTGAATTCGCCTTGGTCCAAACGTTTGATATAGCCCTTGTTAGAAAGAGTGATTAAGACATCTGACTCCTCAATCAAGTCTTCGTCTTCAAGAGTTAAGACTTCTCCAACCATTAACTCGGTACGACGTTTGTCACCAAATTTACGTTTTACTTCATCCAATTCATCTTTTATGATTTGCGCCACGCGTTCTGGTTTAGCAAGAATATCGGTCAAATCTGCAATCAAGGCAATCAATTCATCATATTCAGACTGAATCTTATCGCGTTCCAATCCTGTCAAGCGGCGAAGACGCATATCAAGGATAGCCTGACTTTGGCGTTCAGAAAGCTTGAACTTGCTCATCAACTCAGCTTGCGCTTCGGCATCCGTTTCACTAGCACGGATGATACGGATCACTTCGTCGATATGGTCTAGCGCGATTAAAAGGCCTTCTAAGATGTGCGCACGTGCTTCTGCCTTTTCCTTGTCAAAACGGGTACGACGAACAACTACCTCTTTTTGGTGTTCAATATAAGCATCTAAAATTTGGCGAAGAGATAAAATCTTTGGTACACCATTTTGAATAGCAAGCATATTGAAACCAAAGTTAGTTTGCATCTGCGTCATCTTGAAGAGGTTATTGAGGATAACATTCGCAGAAGCATCACGCTTCACTTCGATAATGAAACGAACCCCTTCACGGTTGGATTCATCACGTACAGCTGTAATGCCCTCAATTCGTTTTTCTTGCGCCAAACGAACGATATGCTCATGGACCTTGGTTTTATTGACCATATAAGGAAATTCTGTTACCACGATGCGCTCACGCCCTGTCTTAGTCGTCTCAATCTCTGTACGAGAACGAAGGACAATGGAACCCTTACCAGTCTCATAAGCCTTATGGATCCCTGATTTCCCCATGACAAGAGCACCAGTCGGAAAATCTGGACCAGGTAAAACTTCCATCAAATCCCTAGTGGTTACTTCAGGATTGTCCATGACTAACTTCACCGCATCAATGGTTTCGCCCAGGTTGTGAGGTGGGATATTGGTTGCCATCCCAACAGCGATACCAGTTGCCCCATTGACCAAAAGGTTTGGAAAACGAGCTGGCAAGACCAAGGGCTCACGCTCATTGGCATCGTAGTTGTCTACGAAATCAACTGTGTTTTTATTGATGTCACGAAGCATTTCAAGAGCAATCTTGCTCATACGTGCTTCTGTGTAACGCTGTGCGGCGGCACCATCCCCGTCCATGGAACCAAAGTTTCCATGTCCATCAACAAGCATGTAACGGTAGCTCCACCACTGAGCCATACGAACCATGGCTTCATAAATAGATGAATCCCCGTGTGGGTGGTATTTACCCATAACATCCCCTGTAATACGGGCTGATTTTTTATGAGGTTTGTCTGGTGTAACACCTAGTTCATTCATTCCGTAAAGAATACGGCGGTGAACAGGTTTTAAACCGTCTCGAACATCAGGAAGAGCCCGCGCAACGATAACACTCATGGCGTAATCGATAAAGCTGGTCTTCATCTCCTTTGTCAGATTGACATTCACTAAATTTCTATCTTGCATTAATAAATGCCTCATTTCACTATTAGTAATTAGATATATTATACCATAATTCGTCCTTCATTTCAGTCTTTGGAAATCACTAAAACGTTTACATCGATGACCGAATAGAATATTCGTGACAAAGCTTTTTAAAAGTGATAGAATGAAAGTGTCTGGGGATTCCCCTAAAAAAAAATGAAGGAGATGTTTAGATAATGACTTCAACTAAACAACACAAAAAAGTGATCCTTGTTGGTGACGGTGCCGTAGGTTCATCTTACGCTTTCGCACTTGTTAACCAAGGAATTGCACAAGAGCTTGGAATTATCGAAATTCCACAATTGCACGAAAAAGCTGTTGGTGATGCGCTTGACCTTAGCCACGCCCTTGCCTTCACTTCACCTAAAAAAATCTACGCTGCTCAATACTCTGACTGTGCAGACGCTGACCTTGTTGTTATCACTGCAGGTGCTCCTCAAAAACCAGGCGAAACTCGTCTTGACCTTGTAGGTAAAAACTTGGCTATCAACAAATCAATCGTAACACAAGTTGTTGAATCAGGTTTTGATGGTATCTTCCTTGTTGCGGCTAACCCAGTTGACGTTTTGACTTACTCAACTTGGAAATTCTCTGGATTCCCTAAAGAACGTGTTATCGGTTCAGGTACTTCACTTGACTCAGCACGTTTCCGTCAAGCACTTGCTGAAAAATTGGACGTTGATGCTCGTTCCGTTCACGCCTACATCATGGGCGAACACGGAGATTCTGAATTTGCGGTTTGGTCACACGCTAACATCGCTGGTGTAAACCTTGAAGAATTCCTTAAAGATACTCAAAACGTTCAAGAAGCTGAATTGATTGAATTGTTCGAAGGTGTTCGTGACGCCGCCTACACAATCATCAATAAAAAAGGAGCTACATACTACGGTATCGCAGTAGCACTTGCTCGTATCACAAAAGCAATCCTTGATGACGAAAATGCAGTACTTCCACTTTCAGTCTTCCAAGAAGGTCAATACGGTGTTAAAAACGTCTTTATCGGTCAACCAGCTGTTGTTGGTGCACACGGTATCGTTCGTCCAGTAAACATCCCATTGAACGACGCTGAAACTCAAAAAATGCAAGCATCTGCCAAAGAATTGCAAGCTATCATTGATGAAGCATGGAAAAACCCTGAATTCCAAGCAGCTTCTAAAAACTAATGAAAAGAAGGTTCCCAAACATGGGAACCTTTTTTCTTTTACTGTAAAGGCTTAAACCCTATTTTTCAAAAGACTACTTATCTCAGAAGTTACATATCATATCAAATACTCGGTTGGAAAAACACCTAAATTTATACATATATAACTAAAGAAATGAAATCAACCGTTGCAGATGTCATGAAAAAGTATTCGTCTTTGCCCCCCAAATGCCCCAAAACAACAAAAAAAGCCCATTGGCCAAGCTAGGAAGCTTGATACAATAGGCTTTTTGAAAATTCATTATTTAACAGCGTCTTTAAGAGCTTTACCAGCTTTGAATGCTGGAACTTTAGAAGCTGCGATTTCGATTTCTTTACCAGTTTGTGGGTTGCGACCTTTACGTGCAGCACGTTCACGAACTTCAAAGTTACCAAAACCAATCAATTGAACTTTTTCACCAGCTGCAAGGTATTCAGTTACTGCTGCAAATACAGCATCAACTGCTGCTGCTGAATCTTTCTTAGTCAAGTCTGTAGCTTCTGCCACTTTAGCGATCAAATCTTGTTTGTTTGCCATGTTAACAAATCCTCCAAATAATTTCTGATTAACAAATATAATCATATCCTAAAATTGCCCATAGGTCAAGTCAAAAACGCCATTTCAAACATTTTTCTCTATTTTTTAGGAATTATAGCGGATTAGAATTGCCCAAGCATTCTCTCCAGTATGAGTTTGAATAATAGAGCCAGTTTCCAGTACAGAGATTGGTTTCTCAACATAGGCTTGCAATAAACTCTTCATCTCATTTGCCCATTCATTCGTTCCAGCATAGGAAATTCCAATTTCTGCAACTGATTTATGAGTAAGGGCCACCGTTAACTCTTCAAGCCATTTTTTGAAAGTTTTCGCACCACGTCCTTTGACGATTGGTTGGAGTTCGTGTTTTTTCATCTGCATCACTACACGAATATTTAATAGTGAGCTTAATAGTCCCGTCACACGTCCAATACGCCCACCTTTCACTAGGTTTTCTAGAGTCGAAACACCGATATAAAGCTCTGTGTGATTCTTCACTTCTTCTATACGTGCTAGAATAGTTTCTAAATCTTTACCCTCTTTAGCAAGTTTTGCAGCTTCAACAACTTGAAACTTCATAGCCTGATCTGTAAAGGAACTATCAATAACTGTCACATCAGAACTTGAGAGACTTGCACCTTGGCGTGCAGCTTCAACAGTCCCAGACAAGGCATGAGACATATGAATAGCAACAACCTGACTGCCATCTTTTCCCAGCTCTTCAAAGACTTCAGCAAACACTCCTACTGGAGGTTGACTCGTTTTAGGGAGATTCTTGCTTTGTTGCATGAGATGAAGGAATTCCCCCTCTTTTAGATCAGCATCTGAGTAGAGTACGCCATCAATCATAACTGATAAGGGGACAATAGTGATATTTAATTCTTTAACTACTTCTGGTTCGATAGTAACAGAAGAGTCCGTTACAATTTTTACTTGTGTCATAAGTTCAATCTTTCTATTCTTCTCAATAGGATTGGGATTTTTCACTCTTATTATATCAAAAAAATGATAAAAAATCATAAGTAATCCAATTAAAAAAACTGAATTTTTGGTATAATCTATCTATAGAAAAGCGAGGAACAGCTATGATTCGAAAAGTTCAACCGATTATTACGATTATATTTGGAGCAGCTATCTATGCCTTTGGTCTCACCTACTTTGTTGTTCCTTATCATCTATTTGAGGGAGGGGCGACAGGTATCACCTTGATTACCTACTATCTTTTTAAAATCCCTGTCTCATTGATGAATCTCTTAATCAATATTCCTTTATTTATTTTGGCTTGGAAGATATTTGGTTCCAAGACCCTCTACTCCAGCCTTCTGGGTTCTATTTCTCTCTCTATTTGGCTCGCAATCTTTGAGCGTATCCCCTTGCAGTTTGATTTACAAGGTGACCTCATCATCGTTGCTTTAGTCTCAGGGGTTTTACTGGGAGTTGGTTTAGGAATTATCTTTAATGCTGGTGGAACCACTGGTGGTTCTGATATCGTTGCCCGCATCCTCAACAAGTACACCAATCTTTCGATTGGGAAATTGCTTTTTGGAATTGACTTTTTCATTTTAATGTTAATTCTGCTTATTTTCCAAGATCTCCGTCTTGTGACCTATACTCTCTTGTTTGACTTCATCATCGCTCGCGTTATTGACCTGATTGGCGAAGGGGGATACGCTGGTAAAGGATTTATGATTATTACTCAATATCCTGACCAACTGGCTGATAAGATTAATGAGGAGCTTGGACGTGGTGTGACCTTTATATCTGGTCAAGGTTATTACAGTAAGAAAGATTTAAAAATTATTTACTGTATCGTCGGTCGGAACGAAATCGTAAAAATGAAAGATATGATTCACAAAATCGACCCTCAAGCCTTTATAACCATCACTGAGGCTCATGAAATTCTGGGTGAAGGATTTACTTATGTGAAAGATTAAAAAAGCTGGGAATTCCCAGCTTTTATTTTTCTTCTGTGAGGGTTGAATGATGATAACCATAAGTAAAGTAGATGACTAGACCAACTACAAGAGCAATGCCAAAGGCAATCCAGGTATCTAGACTATATTGAAGCATAAAGGAAACACAGATAAGGATGGAAAGGATTGGCAAAAGTGGCACCAAAGGAGTTTTAAACTCTCCTTTTTGGGGCATACCCTTATCTTTTCTGAGCTTTATTATTCCGTAGGCTAGTAAAATGAGATAAGCTAGCGTACAGATATTTAGGAAGGCTGCAATACTGGCTAGAGGAAACACTCCGGCAGCAAGGGCTGAAACAACTCCTGTTAAGAGGGTCGCATTTTTGGGAACGCGACTGGTCTTGCTTAGTTGTTTGAAACTTTGAGGTAAAAGTCCATCACGTGCTAAGCTATATATCATTCGAGACAAAGCATAAGTCATGGAAATACATACCGTTATCAGGGTGAGAATGGCTACAAGCGAAACATAGTTAGCTGCCCAACCGATACCAATACTCCGTAATGAAAATGCTACTGCATCGTCCACATTAAGCTTACTGTAGTGAACAATCCCTGTCAATACTAAGGTTACCAAGGCATAGAGAATGGTGACGATTGTCAGAGAAAGTACAATTCCACGAGGAATATTTTTTTGCGGGCTTTGGATCTCATCAACTGCCATTGAAATAGACTCAAATCCGAGAAATCCAAAGAACATCAAAGATGCACCTGCCATAATCCCAGTGCTTCCTCCATAAATCTGGCCAAAGCCAAAAGGAGCAAAATTCGACCAATTTTCAGGTTTGATGTACCAAATACCAACTAGGATAAATAAGGCTAGAGCAGAGAATTTCAAGATTACTAGAAGCGAATTAAAGCGTAAGGCTGCCTTGGAATTTAATAAAACCAATCCTGTTACCAAGGTCAGAACCAAAATAGGTAGGAGGTCGATATAGGTCCCTTGTTCAGGGTTGAAGGTGCCATTTAAGGCTTGGGGCATGGAGATACCATAATCACTGAGTAAGCCCTTAAAGTAAGCTGCCCAGCCAGACGCCACACCAGATACAGCAGTCATGAATTCCATGATGGTCAACCAGCCAGCAATCCAGGCTGGCAATTCTCCTAAAATCGCATAGAGATAACTATAAGCACCCCCAGTTGCGGGTACACGAGAGGCAAATTCTGCAAAAAAGAGAGCTGATAAAGAAACACATAAGGCAGAAATCACAATGGAAATCACTAGTGAGGGACCAGCTAGAGTAGCCGCTGCTGTTCCTGTAATGGTGAAAATCCCCGTCCCTACCATAGCACCGATTCCCAATAGAATCAAATCCCACAATTTCAAATGGCGACGCATCTCTGTCTGTCTCAGACTAACATCCTTGGTTCTAAAAATATTCATACTTCATCTCCACTAAATGTAATTGTTTTATTTTACCATATAAAAGCATTTTTGTGAATATTTATTAGGTTCTTTTTTGAAAAAAATTCTGAACAGAAAGGATTCCTGTTCAGATTTTGCATATTCTTATCCGACTGAACCTTCCATTTCATAGCTAATCAAGCGGTTCAGCTCAACCGCGTATTCCATTGGAAGTTCTTTAGTGAAGGGTTCGACAAATCCCATGACAATCATCTCGGTTGCCTCAGATTCTGACAAACCACGACTCATGAGGTAGTAGAGTTGTTCTTCTGAAATCTTGGATACCTTGGCTTCGTGCTCCAAAGCAACTTGCGAGTTATGAATTTCATTAAATGGAATAGTATCTGACGCTGATAAGTCATCCATGATAATGGTATCACACTCAATGTGAGAAACAGATTTCTTAGAGTTCTTGTTAAAGGTTACTTGTCCACGGTAGTCCACCTTTCCTCCGCCTTTAGCGATGGATTTAGAAACGATAGACGAGCTTGTATGTGGAGCGTTGTGGATCATCTTGGCACCAGTATCTTGGTGTTGTCCTGCATTAGCAAAGGCGATAGAGAGCATGGTACCACGTGCCCCTTCTCCATCCAGATAAACAGATGGGTATTTCATGGTTGTTTTGGCACCCAAGTTTCCATCGATCCACTCAACAGTCGCATCTTTCAAAGCTTTGGCACGTTTTGTTACCAAGTTATAGACATTATCAGACCAGTTTTGGATGGTTGTATAACGCATATAAGCTCCGTCCAAGGCGAAAATTTCTACAATGGCAGCGTGCAAGCTGTTGCTAGAATAAGTTGGTGCTGTACATCCTTCTACGTAGTGGACGCTTGCTCCTTCATCAACAATAATCAAGGTACGTTCGAACTGACCTGTATTTTCGTTGTTGATACGGAAGTAGGTTTGAAGTGGAATATCTACCTTGACACCTTTTGGCACGTAGATAAAGGTTCCACCCGACCATACTGCAGAGTTGAGGGCTGCCAACTTGTTATCAGTCGGTGGTACCAACTTCGCAAAGTATTGTTTAAACAAGTCTGGGTATTCCTTGAGGGCAGAATCTGTATCTGTAAAGATAATCCCCAATTTCTGGAACTCTTCCTTCATGTTGTGGTAAACCACTTCTGACTCGTACTGGGCAGAGGCACCTGCTAAATAAGCACGCTCAGCTTCCGGAATCCCGATACGTTCAAAGGTTTCTTTAATTTTTTCAGGAACTTCATCCCAAGAACGGGCTGGTTTGTCAGATGGTTTTTGGTAGTAGATCAAGTCATCAAAGTCAATCTCTGACAAGTCTGCTCCCCAGGTTTGCATAGGCATTTTTTTAAAGGTTTCATAAGACTTCAAACGGAATTCTAGCATCCACTCAGGTTCTCCCTTGGCAGCAGATAATTCACGAATAACATCTTCGTTCAATCCTTTTCCTGTCGATAGGACAGGCTCTACATCATCATGGAAACCAAATTTATATTCACCAAGATCAATTGGTTTTGGTTCTACTCTTTCTTCAGCCATAATATCCTTTCTTTCATTCTTCATTTCTACTGATTCGTAAGACAAAAGAAGCTTGTCTTACTGTTTTTCTTGATCTTCAATTGTTTTCTTAAGTGCATTCCAAGCTAGAGTTGCACACTTGATTCGTTGAGGGAATTTGGCAACACCTGATAAGAAAGCTGCATCACCTAGTTGGTCTTGACGGTCATCCTTTTGACCTTGAACCATTTCAGAAAAGATGGTTGCAAGTTCTAAAATTTCTTGCTTGGTTTTTCCTAAAACAGCATCTGTCATCATACTAGCAGAGGCAGTTGAAATCGTACATCCTGAATTTAGAAAAGCAATATCTTCCAAACGGTCCTCTGCGTCAAACTTGACAGAGAGGTTGATGACATCCCCACAGGTTGGATTATTGAGGCTGATTTGTTCAGCATCATCCAACTTCCCTTGATGATGGGGATTTTTCGAATGGTCTGCCACCACTGCCATATAAAGGCTATCTAGTTTAGAAAGTGCCATTGAAAAACTCCTTTGTCTTTTGTAAAGCATCGACTAGTTTGTCACAATCTGCCTTGGTATTGTAGATATAAAAACTTACACGAGCTGTTGCTGGGACTTCCAAATACTGAAGCAAAGGTTGGGCGCAATGGTGACCGGCTCGAACTGCTACTCCTTCATAATCAAGTGCTGTAGCTAGGTCATGGGGATGAAGATCCCCTAGGTTAAAGGCAATGACACCTGAACGTTGAGCCAAATCCTGCGAGCCATAAATGGTCAAACCTTCAATGGCCTGCAGTTTTGGAAATACGTATGAGATTAATTCCTGTTCATGAGCTTCAATCGCATCCATACCAATCTTTTCTAGGTAATCCACTGCAGCTGCAAGTCCGATAGCACCTGCCATATTGGGAGTCCCAGCCTCAAATTTCCAAGGCAATTCCTTCCAACTAGCAGATTGCTCATAGACGAAATCAATCATCTCACCACCAAATTCAAGAGGTGACATTTGTTCAAGATACTTCTCTTTGCCGTAAAGGACACCGATACCAGTCGGACCAGCCATCTTGTGACCTGAAAAGGCAAAGAAGTCCACATCCAAGTCCTGGACATCAATCTTCATATGAGGTGTAGATTGAGCACCATCCACCACCATGATGGCTCCAACTTGGTGGGCTAATTGAGTGATTTCCTTGATCGGATTGACCACACCAAGAACATTGGAGGCGTGAGCTAGGGAGACAAATTTAACCTTATCAGTCAATTTAGCGCGCAAGTCATCCATGTCCAGAGCTCCATCCTTGAGATAGACATAGACAAGCTCTGCCCCAGTCTTGCGACAAGCTTCCTGCCATGGAATGATATTAGAATGGTGTTCCATGACAGAAATCAAGACCTGGTCTCCCTCAGTCAGGATTTCCTCAGCAAAGCGTGCCAACCAGTTAAGGCTGGTTGTCGTTCCTCTGGTAAAGAGAACTTCCTTTGTAGAGCCTGCATTGATAAACTTACGAATGGTTTCACGAGCCGCCTCATAGGAAGCTGTCGCCCTTTCAGCCAAGGTATGAACCCCACGGTGAACATTGGCATTGTCCTGCTTATAGTAGCGGTTGATTGTTTCCAGAACTGCTAGTGGTTTTTGTGTCGTCGCAGCATTGTCCAGATAGACCAGAGGTTCATCGTTGACAATCTGGTCTAAAATTGGAAAATCCTTGCGAATCGCTTCTACATCTAACATAGGCTTCCCCTTAGCGTTTTGACAATTTTTCTTCGATGGTTGCAATCATTTCATCACGAACTTCCTTGACTGGAATCTCAACGATAACAGATCCAAGGAAACCACGAACAACCAAGCGTTCTGCAGTCGCCTTATCCAAGCCACGGCTCATGAGGTAGTACATATCTTCTGGATCCACCTGACCGATAGAAGCCGCGTGACCTGCAGTTACGTCATTTTCATCAATCAAAAGAATTGGGTTGGCATCTGAACGTGCTTGGTCTGAAAGCATAAGAACACGACTCTCTTGCTGCGCATCTGCTCCCTTGGCACCCTTGATAATGTGGCCAATACCATTGAAGGTCAAGGTAGCTTTTTCAAGGATAACCCCATGTTGAAGGATATTTCCGATTGAGTTGCAACCATAGTTAGTCACTCGCGTATCAATCCCTTGTACTTGACGGCCACTTGAAAGAGCTACGGCTTTAAGGTCAGCATGGCTACCATTCCCAATCAAGTCGCTATCAAAGTCCGCAACAACATTTCCTTCGTTCATGACACCAATGGCCCAGTCAATGCTGGCATCGTTGCCTAGTTTACCACGACGGCTAATGTAAGCAGTGACATTTTCACCTAGACGGTCAATAGCAGCAAATTTCACTTGCGCACCAGAACGAGCAATCACTTCAACTGTGATATTGGCAGTTGCTTTGGCACTACCTCCACCTCTTGACTCTAGACGTTCAAGATAGCTTATTTTAGAGTTTTTACCAGCAATGATAAGGATATGCTTGTTAAACGGCACATCGCTATCGCTGTCTTGGTAGAAAATACCTTCGATTGGCTCTTTAATCTCAACATTATCAGGGATGTAGAGAACAGCACCACTATTAAAGTAAGCTGTATGGTAGGCTGCCAACTTGTCATCGTCATACTTAACTGATGACATGAAGAATTCCTCAATAAGCTCTGGAATTTCTTCTAAAGCTGAGTGAAAGTCTGTAAAGACAACACCTTGTTCAGCTAACTCAACTGGAGTTTGTTCAAAAACAGTTTGCGTTCCTACTTGCACCAACTTCAAGTGATTATCTAAAGCAGTGAAGTCAGGAACATTTGCTGAAGGTTCACTTTCCGTGATGGTTCCATCTCCCAGATTCCAACGGTGAAATTTGACACGCTCAATAACTGGTAATTCCAAACTCTCAATCTTATCAAAAGCTTTTTGACGGAGGTCTGACAACCAGCTTGGTTCAGCATGCATTTCTGAAAAAAGTTTAATAGTTTCTTTAGTCATTTACTTCTCCTAAAAGATACGAGGGAATTACAATTCTTCCTTGTAGTCGTAGCCAAGTTCTTCAGCTAGTTTTGCGTATCCTTCACGTTCCAAACGGGCTGCCAATTCTGGACCACCAGAAAGGACAACACGACCTTCCATCATCACGTGGACCACGTCTGGTGTGATGTAGTTCAAGAGACGTTGGTAGTGAGTGATGATCATAGCACCAAAGCCTTCACCACGCATGGCATTCACACCTTTAGATACAACTTTAAGGGCGTCAATATCTAGACCTGAGTCAATCTCATCCAAAAGGGCAAAAGTTGGTTCCAACATCAAGAGTTGAAGAATTTCATTACGTTTTTTCTCACCACCAGAGAAACCTTCGTTGAGGTAACGCTCTGCCATTTCTTCTTTCATGTTGAGCAATTCCATTTTCTCGTCTAGTTTAGTGATGAACTCACGAATTGAAATCTTTTCATCATCTTCTTTACCAGCATTCATAGCTGCACGAAGAAACTCAGCGTTAGTAATTCCAGGAATTTCTGATGGGTATTGCATAGCAAGGAAAAGTCCCATACGCGCGCGTTCGTCCACTTCCAATTCAAGGATGTTTACACCATCAAACAAGACCTCCCCTTTTGTAACCTCATAGTTAGGGTTTCCCATGATAGCTGCAGAAAGAGTCGATTTACCAGTACCATTTGGTCCCATGATAGCTGCGATTTCTCCTGTTTTCAGAGTCAGATTGACCCCTTTCAAAATTTCTTTTCCTTCAATCTCAACGTGAAGATCTTTGATCTCTAATACTGACATGATAGTTCCTTTCTTTTTCAGGCTTATTTCCTTTATCCTTTGAGAAATCACTTACATTTCTCTAAAAAATACAAGAAAAGGTCCATAAATATACTCTACTAGTATAACAAAAAAAGCCTAAAAGGCTTTGATTTTGTCTAGAAGCTTGGAGCTAGTCCTTGCGGTTTAGGTGCTGATCAATGGCGTCTACAATTTTCCCCATCACGTAACTTAACCTAAAATTTCGAAAGAGTAGAATCGCCCAAAAGGCTGCCATGAAATAACGCCCGGTCATCCAGGCTTCATTGAAAAAATAAGTCTCAGCAGCCGTAAATAACGCTATCATAATAAATTGTTGTCTATTCATAAACTTATTGTATCATGAAATCTTTCTTTAGTCTTCCTCTACCTTCACTTTATCAGCCAAAAATTCAAATCCTTCTGGAATCAAACTCTCTTCTTCCACCTCTTGATTGGTTTGAGAAGACTTGTTTTTAGCTGAAAATGCTGCTCGAACCTCTTTCCATTCCTCCATGGAAATGGCTAAAATCTCAGGTGAAAAACCTGCTGCCTGACTGAGGATGTTGCCAAACATGGTGTTAAGATTATCCCGTTTCATGGTTTGCCCAGCATTGAAATTAGACTCAAAAGCTAAAATAGCATGGTGTTCGTTGGCCGCAACTGGCTGAGAACCAACAAGCAGAGCCTTATCAGGACCAGCTAAGCTTTCGATTACTTCTCCCCATGCATTCTGGAGGCGAATCAAGTTTTGCCGTGCCAATTCAGGATTTTCAACAGCTTCTTGTAGGATAGCCTGAACTTTATTACGGTCTACTCGATAGACTGTCTTGGAAGTGGCTGGACGGCTAGAGACTGGCGCCACTTGTTTAGGAGCTGTTCCAACATTAGCAAGTTCTTGTTTGAGACGAGCAACTTCCTGTCTCAGTGCAGAAATTTCTCCTTCGACAGCTTCTGAAAGCACTGGCTCAGGCTTAATCTCAGCTAAACGAATGGTCATCATCTCAGCATAAATCTTAGGTTGCAGGCTTGCTTTCATATCTGCCAAGCTCACAGTCGCTATTCGAATCATTTCAAAGAGACTTTCCTGAGAAAGAGCTAGATTGTCCATAAAAACTGGACTATGATGAGTATTTTCGCCACCTGTCTGAACAACTAGTAGATCACGCAAATACTGTAAAAGATCCGTCACAAAACGAGTCATACTCTTACCATTTTCAAATAAAAGATTCAAAGAATCAAGCGCTTTTGAAACATCCTGCTGAGACAAGGCGGCTACATAGTCATCTAGTGCTGATAGACTAATGGTGCCTGTAATCTCCTCAGAGATAGCAGTCGTGAGCTCATTTCCCTGTGTCAAGCTCAAGGCTTGGTCCAGAATAGACAAGGCATCCCGCATTCCACCTTCAGCTCGTCTGGCAATGATTTCCACAGCCTCCGGTTCAGAACTGATATTTTCTTTTTCTAGAATATGATAAATATGCTCCTTGATATCTTGCGTTCGAATCGATTTAAACTCAAAACGTTGAACACGCGATAAAATAGTTGCTGGAATCTTGTGCAATTCGGTGGTCGCTAAGATAAAGACAACATTTTGAGTTGGTTCTTCTAGAGTCTTCAAAAGCGCATTAAAGGCTCCTGTAGACAGCATATGAACCTCGTCTATGATATAGACCTTATAACGTGCCAAACTAGGAGCATAGGTGGATTTATCACGAATTTCACGGATTTCATCAACTCCATTATTTGAAGCCGCATCCATTTCAATAACATCTTCTAGGCTACCTTCTGTCACTGCCTGACAGATATAGCAGTGATTACATGGTTCTCCATCCACTTGATTTGGGCAGTTCATAGCCTTGGCAAAAATCTTGGCTACGCTAGTTTTCCCAGTTCCACGAGGGCCTGAGAAAAGATAGGCATGACTAATCTTTTCCTGCTCGACTGCTTGTTTTAGGGTTTTAGCCACTACCTCTTGTCCGACCAATTGCGAAAAAGTCTGGCTTCTATATTTTCGATAAAGTGCTTGATACATTAGGCTTTCTCCTCAAACATCGTAAAGTCCCATTCTGTCTTCTCAAGCAAAATAGCAACAAATTGTTCCAAGTAATCGCGGTCAATGGCATTGTAATCATCAATAAGTGAAGAATCTAGGTCTAAGACACCCAGCAATTGACCATTCTTGAGCATGGGAACTACGATTTCACTCTTAGCCTTACTATCGCAAGAAATGTAGTTTGGATAGGTGATCACATCCCCTACTAAAACAGTCTCTTGAAACTCGGCAGCTTCTCCACATACGCCTTTCCCAAGCGAAATGCGAATACAAGAAACACCACCCTGAAAAGGACCTAAAATCAACTCACTACCATCAAACAGATAAAAACCTGCAAATACAGTATTTGGAAAGCGAGATTTTAGGAGGGCGCTAGCATTCGAAAGATTGGCAAGAACATTGCTCTCACCCTCTAGTAAATAAGAGAGTTCCTCATTCAACAGTTGATAACGTGATTGTTTTTCTGAATCTAACATAAAACTATTATATCAAAAATGAGAAAGAGACAAAAGAAAAATCCCTTGTTTTAAACAAAGGATTTTGCGATTATCAATTTGATTAAAGTTCGATATCACCGAACAAGTCAGCCATTGAGAATCCTGTTTGTGTTTCTGGAAGTTCAAAATCACGTTTTTCTTGACGTTTTGGACGACGTGGACGAGCAGCACGTTTTTCTTCTTTTTGTCCTTCTTCTTGAGCTGGACGTTCTTCAAGAGCTTTGATAGAAAGAGATACGCGTTCTGCGTCAGCGTTAACATCAAGTACTTTAACAGTAACTTCTTGACCAACAGTAAGAGCTTCTTTTGGATTTTCGATACGTTTGTGTGAAATTTGTGATACGTGAACAAGTCCATCGATACCTGGCAATACTTCAACAAATGCACCGAAGTCAGTCAAACGTTTAACTGTTCCTTCTACTACATCACCTTTAGCCAATTTTTGCTCAACGCCATCCCATGGTCCAGGTGTTGTTGCTTTAAGTGAAAGGGATACGCGTCCTTCTTCTTCATTAAGATCAAGGACTTTAACCTCGATTTCTTCACCAACAGTTACAACTGATTTAGGTGATACGTTACGTTCGTGTGACAATTCAGTCAAGTGAACCAATCCGTCAACACCACCGAGATCGATGAAAGCACCGAAGCTAGTGATACGAGCAACTTTACCAGTTACTACATCACCAACAGCTAATTTACTGAATACTTCAGCACGAGCTGCTGCAGTAGCTGCTTCAACAACTTCACGACGTGAAAGGATGAAGCGATTTTCTTTAGGGTCAACTTCTTTGATTTTAGCATCAAATTCTTGACCTACGAAACGCTCAGTGTTACGTACGAAACGAGTATCTAACATTGAAGCTGGGATGAATCCACGAACACCTTCAAATTCTACTGAAAGTCCACCTTTAACGGCACGAGTTCCTTTAACAGTAACAACTTCTTCTTCGCGTCCTACAAGTTTGTCCCATGCTTTGCGAGCTTCAAGGCGTTTTTTAGATACAAGGTATGTAACTGTATCAGTATCTTTACCAACTACTTGACGAAGTACAAGAACATCCAATACTTCTCCTACTTTCACAAAGTCATTGATATCTGCATCGCGATCGTTTGTCAATTCGCGAAGAGTCAAGACACCTTCAACACCAGTCCCAGAGATTGCAACGTTAGCTTGAGTCGCATCAACTGTCAATACTTCAGCACTAACAACATCACCAGGCTCAACTTGGCTAACGCTATTTAGCAAATCTTCAAATTCGTTCATCTAAAAAATCCTCCAACAATCAAGTCTTTCCAAACTTGACATACTTATAATTTTTTTCCTAAGCACCCGCAAAGACATGTTCACATCGTTCACGCCTTTCAATTATAAAAATAAAATACCCTAAGATATTTTTCTTTTTATCTTGAACTTATTACCTAAGAACTGGGGTAGCTGGATTCGAACCAACGCATGAGGGAGTCAAAGTCCCTTGCCTTACCGCTTGGCTATACCCCAATGATGAATGGAGAGAGAGGGATTCGAACCCCCGAACCCGAAGGAGCGGATTTACAGTCCGCCGCGTTTAGCCTCTTCGCTATCTCTCCAATGTTCAACGAAGACTATTATATCATGAAATTTTCAATAAAACAAGTATTATTTTGTCAAATTATAGTTTTCAATCAAAATTTCCACAGCTTTTTCAAGTTTTTTATAAAAACTATCGACATTTCCATTCTTTATGATGGCAAATTGGTTATCTAATTCGGCAATTTCGCCAATGACCTTTTTCCCGATTGTCAAAACGTATCCTTCATAACTGTCTTTTCCAACAGTCACTTTAGCATCTGTTAATTGAATTTCAATTTTCTTATCTTTTTTACTCATACTTTACCTCTTTTCACTTTTTCTATTGTACAAGAAAATACTCAAACTAGCAAGAAAAAACTCCATTTCAGTCCTTACAACTGCTATGGAGTTTCTCTTTGCTTCGTGTCTTTTAATCCACTTTGACAATCCATCCCTCTGGTGCTTCTACATCACCAAATTGGATACCCGTCAATTCATCGTAGAGTTTACGTGTAACAGGACCTACTTCTGTTTCACTATAGAAAACATGGAAATCATCGCCATGTTGGATCCCCCCAATTGGAGAAATGACCGCTGCTGTACCACAAGCACCTGCCTCTACAAAACGATCCAAATTATCGATTGGGACATCACCTTCAATCGGTGTTAAGCCCAAGCGGTGTTCTGCCAAGTAAAGCAAAGAGTACTTGGTAATAGATGGTAAGATGGATGGACTCAATGGCGTAACAAATTCATTGTCTGCCGTGATTCCAAAGAAGTTGGCTGATCCGACTTCTTCAATCTTTGTATGTGTAGATGGGTCTAAGTAGATAACATCTGAGAAATGGCGTGACTTGGCCATTTTACCTGGGAGGAGACTAGCAGCATAGTTTCCACCTACCTTGGCCGCACCTGTACCATTCGGAGCTGCACGGTCGTATTCATCCTGAATCAAGAAATTGGTTGGAACCAATCCACCCTTAAAGTAATTTCCAACTGGCATAGCAAAAATGGTGAAAATGTACTCTTCTGCTGGTTTAACCCCGATGATATCTCCAACACCAATCAAAAGTGGACGAAGATAAAGTGTTCCACCTGTTCCATATGGTGGGACGTATTCTTCATTTGCACGCACAACTGCTTTACAAGCTTCTACAAACATTTCTGTCGGAACTTGTGGCATCAAGAGACGGTCACAGGTACGTTGCAGACGCTTGGCATTTTCATCAGGACGGAAAAGTTGAATACTACCATCCTTCGTACGATAGGCCTTCAAACCTTCAAATGCTTGCTGTCCATAGTGAAGACTTGGAGAAGACTCTGAAATATGCAAGGTCGCATCCTCTGTCAATTCTCCTTGATTCCATTGACCATTTTTGTAGTGAGCGATATAACGGTAAGGTAATTTCATATAAGAAAATCCAAGGTTTTCCCAATCAATTGCAACTGTCATGTGTTTCTCCTTTATACTATTCAAACTATGTGTTCTATTCTACACTTTTCTAGTAAAATTTCAAGTATTATTTGTAATTTTCTGAAAATTTTTTCAACATAAAAGAAATCAGCCCTCTGGACTGATTCTTTTTATGAATTTGTTTTGTCCTCTTTAAAGACTTCTTTGAGGTAAGCATCGAAAACTTCTTCATCTGAAATGGTATCTGAGATAAAGCTTCCGTTGCTAGTGCGTTCTGACAAGTTCAAATCTTGCAATCGGCTTTCATAGATTGTTCCCTTGTTAGATTGAACAAGCAGTGTTTGGTCGTTCTCTTCCACTTCTGTACTAAAGAGATCACCAATGAAGCCTTGTTCTGCAACTGCTCCTGCTAAGAAGACACGGTGCGGTTTGTTTTTCAACTCACGCAAGACTTGTAGACCTCGTTTGGCACGGCTAGTCGCTGGAATTTCCTCACAAGAAACACGTTTTAAACTACCGCGTTGGGTCAAGAGGTAGAAGGATGAAGTGTTACAGATAAAGGCGGATTGGAGGACATCATCTGCTTTCAAGTTCATAGCCTTGACACCCGCAGCCTTAGCACCAACAACCGGAACCTCTTCGATATTGAAACGAAGGGCGTAACCGTTTTGGCTAATCAAGAGAACATCATCTAGTTTAATAGGAGCCACTGCCACAATCTGGTCTGTCTCATCTTTTAGTTTAGCGTACTTGACAGATTTAGACTTATAAGTTCTCCATGGAGAAAATTCTTTACGTTCTACGCGCTTGATTTGACCAAGACGAGTTGCTGCAAAGTAGGTTGTCGCATCATCAAACTGATCCACTACTTCTGCATAGAGAATTTCTTCGTTAGTTTCGAAGTTTGTAACGGTCTGGCTCAGATGCTCTCCGATATCCTTCCAGCGAATATCTGCCAACTCATGGATTGGTCGATAAATGACATTTCCAAGAGTTGTGAACATCAAGAGGTGTTGCGTTGTCTTGGCAGATTGTACAAAGATCAGACGATCATCATCACGTTTGCCAATTTCTTCCAGAGTGGAAGCTGCAAAGGAACGAGGACTGGTACGTTTGATGTAACCTGCCTTTGTTACACTGACGTAAGTGTCTTCTTCAGCGATAAGACTAGCTGTGTCAATCTCGATTACTTTCGCAGTATCTTCTAAAGTACTCAAACGTGGTGTCGCAAATTTCTTCTTGACCTCACGAAGCTCTTTCTTCATGAGATTATACATGGTGCGTTCATCGCCAATGATAGCCGCAAGCATGGCAATCTTTTCACGAAGTTCTGCTTCTTCTTCTTGCAAGACAACCACGTCTGTATTGGTCAATCGATACAGTTGTAAAGTAACGATAGCCTCAGCCTGCTCTTCTGTAAAATCATAGCTAACCTTGAGGTTTTCCTTAGCGTCAGCCTTATTCTCAGAAGCACGAATAAGGGCAATAACTTCGTCCAAAATCGAAATCACGCGAATCAAACCTTCGACGATATGGAGACGTTTCTCAGCCTTTTCCTTGTCAAAGCGGGAACGTCCCAAAATCACTTCACGACGGTGGGCAATATAGCTAGACAGGATTGGCACAATCCCCACCTGACGAGGCGTGAAATTGTCAATCGCCACCATGTTGAAGTTGTAATTGATTTGTAGGTCGGTGTATTTGAAGAGATAGTTGAGAACAAGCTCAGTGTTAGCGTCTTTCTTGAGTTCAATAGCGATACGAAGACCGTCACGGTCAGACTCATCACGAATCTCAGCAATACCTGCCACCTTGTTATTGACACGGACATCATCGATTTTTTTAACTAGGTTAGCCTTATTGATTTCATAAGGAATCTCAGTAATAACGATTTGCTCCTTGCCACCTTTTAACTTTTCAATCTCAGTTTTA
This sequence comes from Streptococcus halitosis, assembly GCF_023147855.1. Classification (GTDB taxonomy): domain Bacteria; phylum Bacillota; class Bacilli; order Lactobacillales; family Streptococcaceae; genus Streptococcus; species Streptococcus halitosis_B. Next base: position 120,119 of record NZ_JAHXOP010000001.1, on the reverse strand, counting down.
GAACGAACGACCACGCGCCCTTTCCCAGTTTCATAAGCCTTTTGGATCTCGTCACGCCCCTGGATGATAGCTCCTGTAGGGAAGTCTGGTCCAGGCAAGAATTCCATGAGTTTGTCCACCTTGGCTGTTGGGTGGTCAATCATGTAAACAGTCGCATCAATGACTTCAGCCAAATTATGCGGAGGAATATCTGTGGCATAACCAGCCGAAATACCAGTCGAACCATTGACCAAGAGGTTTGGAAATGCTGCTGGCAAAACCGTCGGCTCTTTCTCCGTATCGTCAAAGTTCCAGGCAAAAGGAACTGTCTTTTTCTCGATATCCTGAAGAAGATAACCAGCAATCTCAGACAAACGAGCCTCGGTATAACGCATCGCCGCAGGCGGATCTCCGTCCATAGAACCGTTGTTACCGTGCATTTCAACCAAAATCTCACGATTTTTCCAGTCCTGAGACATACGGACCATGGCATCATAGATGGAACTGTCACCGTGGGGGTGAAAATTCCCCATGATGTTCCCGACAGACTTGGCAGACTTACGGTAGCTCTTGTCAAAGGTATTGCCATCTTTATTCATAGAATAAAGAATACGTCGCTGAACCGGCTTCAATCCATCACGAATGTCTGGCAAAGCCCGGTCTTGAATAATGTACTTGGAGTAGCGACCAAAGCGCTCTCCCATGATGTCCTCAAGGGACATGTTTTGGATATTACTCATATAGGATACAAAGCCCGTAAAATGCAAAGTGAAAATAGGAAATTATTGCAGTGAGCGATGCTCACAAGAGAATTTATCTTTTTCACCCAACATTTAGGGCGTGTTCAACTCCTTTCAAAGAATGTAGAGTAGGTTTTTATAGAAAATATGTTCAGTTAAGATACAAAGGGACGTTTCGGCCTGCCGAAAATTTCTGTAGAAAAATAGGAAATCGATGCAGAGTTCGATGAACACAAAGCGATTTATCTTTTTTCCTAAGAAAATAGTCCCGTGTTCAGTTACAATAAGTAACCAAACGACCCTTTCTGTAGTTTAAAATTTTAAATTATGTTCTTTATTGACTTAGTGATTTGACAGTCTCTCCTCAGCATACTGAATCATCTTCTCACCCACTTCCTTATCATAATCAAGGCCCATCTTGTTAGCAAGAGATTGAGCCTCTTGGTGGAAAAGTTTCATTGTTGCAAATAAAGACTGAGTGATTTTTTCTAAACTGGAGAAATCAAGCAGATTTGAGAATTGCTTCTCTTTCTCAGCAGGTAAATAGTTAAAGAGATACTTGTAGTTCTTGCCGATATCGACTCTTCCCCTATCACTGGCTACCTGCCAATCTAAGACCTTCAAGAGTTTTTGTTGACAAATCCCGTAGAGATGGTCCGTCGCATAGATGAGTTGCTTACGACGAATACCCTTAACCACATAGGCTGATACCCACCAAAATTCATTGCAGACTTTTTCAAAATCTGTCTGACTAGCAGGACTTGTCCAGTAACGTTGAGGATTTGGAGAATAGTGCACAAACAAGCCTTTCTCATCTTTCAAAACTGTATAATCAGCTTCACTATTCACCCACTCTTGAATGTGCTCTTTGGGGCAGAGGGTCAAATCAATCCGATTGCCATCTTCAAAGAGCATGAGATAGAGATGACGGTTGCCTAGGACATTATGCTGCTCAATCAGACGATTGCCAAACTGATCCAGCCAAGACAAGTCTGAAATTAGGTTTTCAAGATTATCAACAAGATAAACAACATCATAGTCTTGAAATTCATCTTTCGGAGCATGATCATTTGTTCTAGAACCCGATAAAGCAACAGCATCGACTTTTAAACTTTCAGCTATTTGTAAAATCAGATTCATCATTTCTGTTTCAGTTCTCATGGGAATACCTGCCTTTTTAGTGAAAACTCTTGATTCTGTAAAGGATATGTCTATAAAGAGGACTGACTGCTGGAACTTTTTCATTATCAAATTCTTTGACAAATTCCATGCCTAGCTTTTGCATGACTTTTTGCGAAGGGAGATTGTGCAAGGATGTAAAAGAGTAAACTTCTGACAAGCCAGCTTGCTGGAAAGCGAAGTCTAGACAGGCTTGGGCAGCCTCCGTCTCATAACCACGATTCCAAAACTCTTTTCGCAAACGCCAGCCGATTTCTACAGCTTCTTTTCCAGCAAAAATCCGTAAATCCGAATGGTGCAGACCTACCAAGCCAATAAACTCCTGATTTTCTAAGTCACTCAGGGACAAACTTTTTACTTCATATACTTTTTTCATTTTTCTTTTTGAATATTTTTGTGCCAGTCTCTCCCATGAGACAGACAAACTGACTTTTTTTCTGTCAGTCACTTTTTTAGGAAGATATTTTGGGGGGAGTGAGGTACGCAAGGGTATTTGTTAGTCAGTTTCTTCCCTAAGTAAAGAATAATCGCTAATTAGTGATAGTTTTTCTAATAATAAAAGTTGTTTTTCTCGTGATAGACCACAGAAATATTCCATGAAATCTTGCTCAATAATTTCAACTTTATCAATAGGGATTAAGTTATAAAACCACTCATCATTCTGTAAAATTTTTTTAAAAAATAGAGTAGAAACTAACGACATCTCCGAAGTCCAAGGATAATCATAATCACTAATACGCTCCTCATTATATTTTAGCCATGATTTAATCCCATAAGAAATAACAAATTGAACTTGGTTGTCTCTGTAATGTGTCATACCATACTTCTGTTTATGTGTTACAGCTTTTTTTACTCCCTGATATAATATACAGTAGACTTTTGACGGCGAATATTCAAATAAAAGATTTTTAATTTCTGTTTTTATAAGTTGCTTAGCCTTATTTTCATCTTTCTCGCCATACCCTGAAGAATATTCAAAATGAAATTCCTCCCTAAATTGATAGTCAAATAGTTTAAACAATTCTTTTTCAGCCAACTCTAACCACAGTTGATTTATTTCAGTCTCAGTAAATTTAAGATTTGTTAAAAACTTAAAATTTGAAAACCAGTGTTCATCTTTCTCTGAATAAACATTTTTTAAATTTTGAAAAGAGAAACGTACTCTTGCCTTATAAAACACATTTGGAAATTTTTCATTTGCAAATTTGGGGTTTTGTTTAATTTCTTTATTACTACAAAATGCAGTTGTAGAGCTTCTTGGGGATATTTCTAAAATATTCTTTTCTTTCAGAAAGTATATTTCATCAATGGGATAATTACCATCAAAAAACATTTGTGGTAATTTTTGATTTTTGATTTCCGAGAAAGAAGGAATATCAAATTCATCTTCACTAATATTAAATCCCTGTAAAATAGTTGATAAATATAGCTGCTCTCGTAGCCCAAAGCCGGATATATATCGAATTTCTTCAAGAAAATAAGTGTCCAGTATTTTTCGACGCTTTTCTTTTGAACAATAATCACAAGAGCAGTCATCATCATTATTTTTATGCCCACAACTGAAGCATCTATTGTCTTGAACAAAATAGTTATCTAACTGGTCATTATTAACTAGCTTGTCATAATCCTTTTTTGTCGGTAGTTGGATGTATTTTTCTTCACCACATATCTCACAAATAAACGAAGTAGAAACTTTTGGAAATTCTTTTCTTAAATTAGATGCTATAGTATGAATAGAATATTTTTTAATAATTTCGTTAAGTTTTAAATTGTTTTGATAGTAATCAATAAGGATATTTTTTACTACCTCATCAGTAAATCCCGATAACACATCACCTTTTGTGCTATAGTCAATATTCCTCAAAAATTTAATCATAAATTTCTCCTCATTTACGGCTATCACTCTTAATCTTACTAAATCATTAAAACACAGTCGCTTCTTCCAGCGTAAACTTAACATTATCTTCAATCCATTTACGACGTGGTTCGACCTTATCTCCCATGAGGACATTGACGCGACGTTCTGCGCGTGCTAAGTCTTCAATCGTAACACGGATGAGGGTACGCGTTTCTGGATTCATAGTTGTTTCCCAGAGTTGGTCCGCATTCATCTCACCAAGACCTTTGTAGCGTTGAAGGGTAGCGCCTTTACCGAACTGCTTACGAAGTTCTTCTAGCTCTCCGTCTGTCCAAGCATAGGCCACTTCTTCTTTTTTTCCTTTGCCTTTGGACATCTTGTAAAGAGGCGGAAGGGCGATATAGACATGTCCTGCCTCGACTAGCGGACGCATGTAGCGGTAGAAAAAGGTTAAAAGAAGAGTTTGAATGTGGGCACCATCGGTATCGGCATCGGTCATGATAATGATTTTGTCGTAGTTGGCATCTTCAAGGGAGAAGTCTGCCCCAACACCTGCACCGATGGTGTAAATCATTGTGTTGATTTCTTCGTTTTTGAGGATATCCGCCATTTTGGCCTTGGCTGTATTAATAACCTTACCTCGAAGAGGCAAGATAGCCTGAAACTTGCGGTCACGACCTTGTTTAGCAGAACCACCGGCAGAATCACCCTCGACTAGGTAGAGTTCATTCTTGGCAGGGTTCTTAGACTGAGCTGGAGTCAATTTCCCAGACAGCAAACCTTTGTCTTTCTTGTTTTTCTTACCATTTCGGCTCTCATCACGTGCCTTACGGGCCGCCTCACGGGCATCACGCGCCTTGATAGCCTTCCTAATGAGATTTGAAGCTAGTTCTCCATTCTCTATTAGGAAGAAGGTCAACTTATCAGATACTATACCATCCACAACAGGACGAGCCAGAGGGCTTCCAAGTTTGTCCTTGGTCTGTCCCTCAAATTGGAGGTGTTCTTCCGGAACTAGGATAGAAAGAACGACCGCTAGTCCCTCACGATAATCTGAACCTTCTAGGTTTTTATCTTTTTCCTTGAGAAGTCCCGTCTTACGCGCATAGTCATTCATAACCTTGGTAATGGCAGACTTGAGTCCTGTCTCATGCGTTCCACCATCCTTAGTACGAACGTTATTGACAAAGGATAGAATGTTATCTGAGAATCCATCATTGTACTGGAGGGCAACTTCCACTTGGAAACCATTGTCTTCGCCTTCAAAGTATAGGACTGGTGTCAAGGTTTCCTTGTCTTCGTTCAAATAGGAAACAAAGTCCTGAACTCCATTTTCATAATGGTATTCAATCGCTTCATCTGTTCGTTTGTCTGTCAGAGACAAGGTCACATTTTTTAAGAGAAAGGCTGACTCATTGAGTCGTTCTGAAATGGTATTGTACTTGAAGTCAGTCGTAGAAAAGATCGTCGCGTCAGGCATGAAGGTGACTTTGGTACCTGTCTTAGTCTTGGGTGCTGTACCAATTTTCTTCAAAGTCGTGGCAGGTTTTCCACCATTTTCAAAGCGTTGCTTATAAACAGCACCATCACGAGTGATTTCTACTTCTAGCCAACTAGAAAGGGCATTAACAACAGAAGACCCCACCCCGTGGAGACCTCCAGATGTCTTATAACCCCCTTGACCGAATTTTCCTCCGGCGTGGAGAATGGTAAAGATAACCTCAACGGTTGGAATTCCCATGGCATGCATACCAGTCGGCATCCCACGACCATGGTCCTCTACTGTTAGACTTCCGTCTTTATTGATAGTTACATCAATGCGGTCACCAAATCCAGATAAGGCCTCATCGACTGCATTGTCCACTATTTCCCAGACTAGGTGATGGAGACCAGCACCGTCGGTCGAACCGATATACATCCCCGGACGTTTACGAACCGCATCCAACCCTTCTAGCACCTGAATGGCGTCATCATTGTAGTTATTAATATTGATTTCCTTTTTTGACACAAGGAACCTCCTATTTGTTCATCTTTTCTATTTTACAGGTTTTCTAGGGATTTTGCAAAATTTTTCCCGTTCAGCTGTCACAATTTTAAAGGATATTCTCATCATTTCTACACTATTTCATGGTATAATAGGTCTATGATGACATTTGTATTATTAATTTCAGCTTATCTACTAGGCTCAATCCCTTCTGGTCTTTGGATCGGACAAATCTTCTTTCAAACAAATCTGCGAGAGCATGGTTCTGGAAATACTGGAACAACCAATACTTTCCGTATTTTGGGTAAGAAAGCAGGTATGGCAACCTTTGTAATTGACTTCTTTAAAGGAACCTTGGCCACTCTGCTTCCAATTCTTTTCCACCTACAAGGTGTATCACCTCTTATCTTTGGACTTTTGGCTGTCGTTGGACATACCTTCCCTATCTTTGCAGGCTTTAAAGGTGGTAAGGCTGTCGCAACTAGTGCTGGGGTTGTTTTCGGATTCGCGCCTATCTTCTGTCTCTACCTAGCAGTCGTATTCTTTGGAACCCTCTATCTTGGTAGTATGATTTCCTTGTCTAGCGTTGCCGCTTCTATCGCAGCCGTTATCGGAGTTCTCCTATTTCCACTATTTGGATTTATCCTAAACAGCTATGACCCTCTCTTCATTTTGATTATCCTAGCACTTGCTAGCTTGATTATCATTCGTCACAAGGATAATATCACACGTATCAAAAATAAAACTGAAAATCTTGTCCCTTGGGGATTGAACCTAACCCATCAAAATCCTAACAAATAAAACGCCAGTTTGAAACTGACGTTTTTTTGCATGCTTATTTTGATTTGATGTAGTTGATACCGTCTGCCTTAGGCGCAACTGCTTTTCCAAAGAAGGCTGCCAAGACAAGGATGGTCAAGACATAAGGGGCGATTTGAAGGTAAACCGCTGGCACTCCTTGTAGGAAAGGCAATTGAGAACCGATAACTGCCAAACTTTGTGAAAGTCCAAAGAAAAGACTGGAAAGCATAGCACCGATTGGGTTCCATTTACCAAAGATCATCGCAGCAAGAGCGATAAATCCAGGACCGACAATAGTTGTCACTGAGAAGTTGACAGAAATGGATTGAGCATAAATCGCTCCACCAATCCCCCCTAAGAAACCTGAAATGATAACCCCAAGATATCTCATTTTGTAGACATTGATTCCCAAGGTATCCGCTGCTTGAGGGTGTTCACCGACAGAGCGAAGGCGAAGACCAAAGCGTGTCTTAAAGAGAATAAACCAAGCAAAGAATGAGAAGGTAATTGCGATATAACCTAGTAGACTGGTAGACTTGAAGAAGATATCTCCAATCACTGGGATATTAGCCAAAACTGGGAAATCAAAACGTCCAAAAGTCTGGCTTAAGTTATCCGTTTGCCCTTTGTTATAAAGAACTTTAACCAAGAAAACTGCTAGGGCAGGAGCCATCAAGTTCAATACTGTACCACTAACAACATGATCGGCACGGAAATGAACCGTTGCGACGGCATGGATGAGGGAGAAAATGGCTCCCACGACACCGGCAACTAACAAGGAAATCCAAGGGGTCGCTGCTCCAAGTTGTTCTGCAAACTCAAGGTTAAAGACAACCCCAGAAAAGGCTCCCATAACCATAATTCCTTCAAGACCGACGTTAACGACACCACCACGTTCAGAGAAGACTCCTCCGATACTCGTAAAAATAAGTGGTGCTGAGTAAATCAGCATAGAAGAGACCAAGAGGGTGAGTAATGTTGTAATAGACATCCTTACTTACCTCCTTTAACTTGTTTTTTTGGTTTGACAAAATGCTCGATAATATAGTGAACACTGACAAAGAAGATAATGGACGCTGTTACAATGCTGACAAGCTCAGACGGAACTTGCGCAGCGTTCATACCCGGCGCACCAACTTGCAAAACTCCAAATAAGAAGGCTGCAAAGAGAATTCCAATTGGTGAGTTTCCAGCAAGCAAACTAACTGCCATCCCGTTAAATCCGATAGCCAATGATGATCCCTGAACGTAAACGTTTTGGAAGGTTCCAAGCCCTTCGACCGCTCCACCGAGACCAGCTAAGGCACCAGAGATGATCATCGATAGAATGATTGTACGTTTTGCTGAAATACCAGCGTACTCTGAGGCATGGGGATTGAGTCCAACTGCACGGATTTCAAAACCGAGAGTCGTTTTCTTGAGCAAGAACCAAATCACGCCAACAGCAATGATGGCAAAGAAGATCCCGATATTCATACGAGAATTACCAGTCAACTCAGATAACCATGGTGTCTGATAAGTGGCATTGGCACTCACACGAATCGTTGAGTCCGTGCTTTGCATAAAGTCTTTCGGAAAAGAATGAATAAAGGCGTTCCCTACGTACAAAACAATGTAGTTCATCATGATGGTTACAATAACCTCTGATGTACCTAAATAGGCTCTGAGAATACCTGGAATAGCACCTACAATCCCACCTGCAATCAAAGCAATTACTACGGTCGCTAAAATCAACATTGGGCGTGGCATGTCCGGATGCGACAAAGCAAACCAACCACTAAGAATCCAACCCGCTAGTGCCTGACCGGGAAGTCCAACGTTAAAGAAACCTGCACGGCTGGCAACTGCAAACCCCAGACCAATCAAGACAAGAGGACCCATGGCACGGAAAATCTCACCAATTCCACGAAGACTACCAAAAGCTGTATAGAACAACTCCTCATAACCCCAGATAGCATCGTAGCCGAAAATCCACATGACAATGGCTCCGAGTAAGATTCCTAAGAATACGGAAATCAAGGGAACCGAAATTTGTTGTAACTTTTTAGACATCATCCTTCTCCTTTCCCAAGTTTCCACCTGCCATCAAGATACCAAGTTCTTGTTTGTTAGTCGTTTCTGGAGACACAATACCTTGAATCTTACCATCATGAATAACAGCAATTCGGTCTGAAACATTTAAAATCTCATCCAATTCAAAGCTGACAACAAGCACAGCTTTCCCGTTATCACGTTCTTCAATCAAGCGTTTGTGGATATATTCAATGGCACCGACATCCAGACCACGAGTTGGTTGGCTGACAATAAGGAGATCAGGATCACGATCAATCTCACGAGCGATAATCGCTTTTTGTTGATTTCCTCCTGAAAGAGCTGCTGCTGGAACAAACTCGCTCGCCGCACGGACGTCAAATTCTTCCATCAATTTCTTAGCATGCGAAGTGATATTGGCATAGTTCAAGATACCATTCTTGCTGAGTGGTTCTTTATAGTAGGTTTGAAGAGCGATATTTTCTGAAATCATCATCTCTAAAATCAAGCCATCACGGTGACGATCCTCAGGAACGTGCCCCACGCTTAGTTCTGTAATTTGTCGAGGATGCATTCCTACGATTGATTTGCCTTTTAATTCAACGCTACCAGACTCAACCTTACGAAGACCCGTAATGGCTTGAATCAGTTCTGACTGGCCATTTCCATCAATACCTGCAATACCGACAATTTCACCAGCACGAACATCCAAAGAAAGATTCTTCACAGCCGGTACACCGCGGTTTTCATTAACAACCAAGTCTTTGATAGACAAGACTACTTCTTTTGGTTGTGGTGCCTGTTTCTCCGTTTTGAAGGAGACAGAACGTCCTACCATCATCTCTGCCAAGTCTGCATTGGTTGCCCCTGCAATCTCAACCGTCTGGATTGATTTCCCACGACGAATAACCGTCACTCTATTGGATACCGCACGAATTTCATCCAGTTTATGGGTAATCAAAATAATAGATTTTCCTTCTTTGACAAGGTTTTTCATGATAGCCATCAACTCATCAATCTCTGAAGGAGTCAATACGGCTGTCGGTTCGTCAAAGATGAGGATATCAGCACCACGATAAAGTGTCTTCAAGATTTCTACACGTTGTTGAGCACCAACGGAAATATCTGCCACCTTGGCAGCAGGATCCACTGCCAAACCATAACGTTCAGAAAGAGCCTTGATTTCTTTAGTAGCTTCAGCTATATCTAGCACACCATTTTTAGTGATTTCACTCCCCAAAATGATATTTTCAGCTACTGTAAAAGCTTCAACCAACATAAAATGTTGGTGAACCATCCCAATTCCTAGACTAGCAGCTTTAGAAGGTGAATCTAGTTTGACAACCTGACCATTCACCGCAATTTCACCACTAGTTGGCTCGAGAAGTCCTGCCAGCATATTCATCAGAGTGGATTTACCCGCTCCATTTTCTCCTAAAAGTGCATGGATTTCACCTTTTCGCAGTTGCAAGTTGATCTTGTCGTTTGCTACAAATTCACCAAACACCTTGGTAATATCCCGCATCTCAATGACATTTTCGTGTGCCATATGCTTTTCCTTTCCGAGGTTTATTTTGTTTCAATAAAACCTGCTAATCGTGTTAACAAGTTCTATTGAGACAAAAATTGCCTCAATTCTTAAAGAAGCGACCGATGGTCGCTTCCTAAGAAATGACTTTTATCCATTATTTTTCAGGAACTTTTACGCTTCCGTCAAGGATTTTAGCTTTTGCGTCTTCAACAGCTTTTTTACCTTCTTCTGAAAGGTTTGTCACTGCCAAGTCAACCCCTTTATCTTTCAATGAGTAGACAATAACTTGTCCGCCAGGGAATTCACCTTTTTCTGCCTTATTAGCAATATCTTTTACAGTTGTACCAACTTGTTTCAATGTCGATACAAGAACGAAGTTTGATTCTTTACCATCTTTAGAAGTGTATTTACCTTCTGCTGCTTGGTCACGGTCTACACCAATAACCCAAACTTTTTCATCTTCATTTTTGCTTTCGTTCAAAGATTTTGCTTCAGCAAAGACACCAGCACCTGTACCACCAGCTGCTTGGTAGACAACGTCTGCACCTGCAGCGTATTGAGCTGCTGCAATTGTTTTACCTTTGGCAGCATCACCAAATGAACCAGCGTAGTCAACTTGTACTTTGATAGATGGGTCTACTGACTCAACACCAGCCTTAAATCCAGCAGCGAAACGTGAAATAACTTCAGATTCGATACCGCCTACAAAACCAACTTGTTTTGTTTTAGTTGTTTTAGCTGCTGCAACACCAGCAAGGTAAGCTGCTTCGTTATCCGCAAATGTTACGCTCGCAACATTCTTTTGATCTTTGATCACATCATCAATCAAAACATAGTTTAAGTCAGAGTGGTCTTTTGCTGCCTCTTCAACTGCATTGTGAAGTGCAAAACCAACACCGAAGATCAGGTTGTAACTTCCAGCCGCTTGTTGCAAGTTGTTAGCATAGTCTGCTTCACTTGTTGATTGGAAATAAGTAAAGCCTTTATCTTTAGAAAGATTGTGTTCTTTACCCCAGTCTTGCAAACCTTCCCAAGCTGATTGGTTGAATGATTTGTCATCAACACCACCAGTATCTGTTACGATCGCTGCTTTGGTCTTCATTTCAGATGAAGATGAAGCTGCGTTACGAGAAGAGCGGTTACCACATGCAGCAAGTCCAACTGCTGCTACTGCAACTAGACCAAGGCCTAGCCATTGTTTCTTGTTCATTACTGAACCTCCTAAATAAGATGTGCAACGATGTTGCAAGTATGGATTGGTTGGCCACAAGGACCGCGTCACTCAGAGAGTGACTCAGACTAGTTTAAGTCTGTAAATGAGTATGGAAGTAACTCCCCGACCGTCATCTCGACCGTCGATTTATCTTTTGCGACAAGTGTCACTTTTAGATCTTTTTCAAAAAATTCAGCCATCACTTGGCGACAAGCGCCACATGGCGAGATAGGTTTTTCAGTCTGTCCGTAGACAATCAACTCTGAAAACTCTCTTTGGCCTTCGGAAACTGCTTTGAAAATCGCTGTACGCTCTCCACAGTTTGTCAAAGAATAGCTAGCATTCTCAATATTAACACCTGTATAAACGTTACCATCTTTCGCCACTAGAACAGCACTAACAGGAAAGTGAGAATAGGGTACATAGGCTTGCTTGCTGGTTTCAATTGCTAAGTCAATCAACTCAGTAGTCGCCATCTGCTAATTCTCCTTTTAAAATTGCCACGCCAGCTGATGTTCCAATACGAGTAGCGCCTGCTTCCAAAAAGGCAAGAGCGTCTGCATATGAACGCGCTCCACCAGCTGCCTTAACTCCCATATCTGGTCCGACAGTTTTACGCATCAACTTAACATCTTCTATAGTGGCACCACCAGTTGAAAATCCAGTTGATGTTTTGACAAAGTCAGCGCCTGCTTTCTGGGATAATTGGCAAGCCACAACCTTTTCATCGTCTGTCAATAAGCAAGCTTCAATAATGACTTTAACCAACTTGTCACCACTTGCTTCTACAACAGCACGGATGTCCGATTCAACCAAATCAAGATTACCTGATTTGAGAGCACCGACATTGATAACCATATCAATCTCATCTGCACCATTTTGGATGGCTTCCTTGGTTTCAAAAGCTTTTACAGCTGAAGTTGTCGCTCCCAAGGGGAAACCAACTACTGTACAAACCTTTACATCTGAGCCTTCAAGTCCTTTTTTGGCATGTTTTACCCATGTGGGATTGACACAAACACTGGCAAAATCATACTCACGCGCTTCAGATAGCAAACGATCAATTTGTTCTTGACTTGCATCTTGTTTTAAAAGCGTATGATCAATATATTTGTTTAATTTCATATTCGGATTCCTCTCTTTTTCATGAGATGATTTCAATTATTTCCTGCAAACGTTTCACTCTATCATTTATTTTAACATATTTTTGAAATTCTGTAACTAGTTGAGGGGAAATTTTTCCATTTGTATAAACTTTTGCGACAATTTCTCCCTTTTGAACGGAGTCACCGACCTTCTTCTCAAAAACGATTCCAGTTTCATAGTCTAAATCATCAGACTTGACTGCGCGACCAGCTCCCAATCTCATGGCATAGAGACCAAATTCCATCGCTGGAAGGGCTGAAATGACACCTGACTCTTGAGCCGGGATATCTACTACATGCGCCACCTTGACTGGACGATAGAGATCTTCTAAATCACCGCCTTGAGCTGCTACCATTTCTTCAAACTTAGCCAGCGCTTGGCCGTTTTCAAGGTGTTGACGTACTTCTTCAACCGTCTTCTCAACATTTGCCAAACCAAGCATAATCTGAGCTAGTTCACAAATAAAGTGACCGATATCTTCTCGACCCTTTCCTTGAAGAATTTCAATTGCTTCTAGGATTTCGAGACGATTGCCAATGGCTCGTCCCAAGGGCTGGCTCATATCGGTAATAACCGCTACTGTCTTTCGACCAACGGCCTTACCCAAATCGACCATGGTTTGAGCCAATTCACGCGCCTCATCAACCGTCTTCATGAAGGCACCCTCACCGACCGTTACGTCTAGCAAAATAGCATCCGCCCCAGCAGCAATTTTCTTGCTCATGACAGAACTAGCAATCAAAGGAATCGTGTCGACAGTCGCCGTCACATCACGGAGGGCATAGAGAAGTTTGTCTGCTTTAACCAGCTGATCGGACTGCCCAATGACAGATACACCAATGTCCTGTACCTGACGAATGAAATCTTCTTGACTACGCTCTACTTGGTAGCCCTTGATTGCTTCCAACTTATCTAGGGTTCCGCCAGTATGGCCAAGTCCACGGCCACTCATTTTTGCGACCGGAACACCAAAACTGGCTACTAAAGGCGCTAAAATCAAAGTCACCTTATCCCCAACTCCACCCGTAGAATGCTTGTCAACTTTAACCCCCTCAATGGCAGATAAGTCAAACTCTTGACCTGTCTTGACCATATTCATCGTCAGGTCAGAAATCTCTCGTGTGGTCATTCCTTTAAAATAAACAGCCATAGCAAAGGCAGACATCTGATAGTCTGGAACAGTTCCTGCCACATAGCCTTCTACTAGCCACTTGATTTCATTTAAAGTCAGTTCTTGACCATCTCGTTTCTTTTGAATTAAATCAACTGCTCTCATTCTTTCACACTTCTAAGGATATAGTATCCCTTATCTTTCTTTACGATTTCACAATTTCCAAAAACGTCTTCCATCTTACTTTTAGCACTCGGAGCACCTTGCTTTTTCTGAATGACAATGGTTAAATCACCTCCATCTTTCAAGAAATCTCTGCTCTTTTCGATAATCTCATGAACAACTTGTTTGCCCGCTCGAATAGGCGGATTGGAAATAACATGGTCAAATTTCCCTTCAACTTGTTCATAGATATTGGATTGGAAAATCGTCGCTTCTACTTTATTTCGTTCAGCATTTTGTCGCGCTAAGTCTAGAGCGCGATTATTGATATCGACCATGGTTGCCTGAACTCCATAAGCCTTGACCAATGACAAACCCAATGGCCCATATCCACAGCCTACATCAAGGACCGTTTCTCCTTTGTTAACCTCCAAACACTTCAATAAAAGTTGACTCCCAAAGTCAACCATTTTCTTGCTAAAAACACCCGCATCCGTTAAAAAGGTCATATTTTCTCTCAACAACTCCACTCTCAACTCATGAATGTCGTGAGCAGCATCAGGATTTTCTGCATAATACATTTTACTCATAAAACTATTTTACCATAATTTGGCTTGAATTGTAAATCGTTTACAAAGTGATGATCAAATGAAAAAGACTGAAGAAAGCTAGTAAGTAAAACCTTTTCTTCAATCTCTTTCAATGATTAGAAATACATTACAATCTATCGGGAACTACAAATTATCATAGTCAGTAAAAAACAGATCGTCTGCAATCAGGCGCATTTTTATCACTATTTTTTAACCTTAAGATACTTTATTATCAACAAGATTCCCAATATGATGTTTAGATAAAAACCCAACTGATAAGTTTGTGTCAAGATTTCCAAACTTGTCCAAAGTCGTATCAAATCTTCTAGTGACATACGGAATAGATATCCTTCTGTAGCAATCCACAAAATCAAAAATAGATAACTACCAGCAGCAAGCCATTTCGTCCACTGCTTTTTTACTAGCCAGGCAATCAAGAGCGAACAGATAAAGACAGCTGTTACAAGGAGATGATCCATTAAGAAGGTAAAACCGTAATAGGTTTCTACAAAGCGTCTACCATTATCCGCATTCGCTCCCCTTATAAAAGGTAGTGTAAAACTTAAAATAAAACAGAGTTCCAATATGTAACATCTCAAGATTTTCATTGTATACCTCCTATAAGTTGCGAACTAAAAAACCCACTTTTAATAACTGATAACTCTTCAGAAACAATTCCCTATCTCATCATTAAATTATTCAACCTCCATCTACCTCTATTATACGATATTGACTTACTACCATCAAGAAACCGCTTTATTTTTTTAGCTTTTTATGGTATGATAAACAAAATATCTAGGGGAAAACAAATGACCAACGAATTTTTACATTTTGAAAAAATCAGTCGCCAGACTTGGCAATCTTTACATCGAAAGACAACACCTCCTTTGACAGAAGAGGAACTAGAATCCATCAAGAGTTTCAATGACCAGATTAGTCTGCAAGATGTGACAGATATTTATTTACCTTTAGCTCATCTCATCCAAATTTACAAACGCACCAAAGAGGATTTAGCCTTTTCTAAGGGGATTTTTCTCCAAAGAGAGAGTAAATCTCAACCCTTCATTATTGGAGTTTCAGGAAGTGTAGCTGTAGGAAAATCAACAACTAGCCGACTTCTGCAAATCCTTCTCTCTCGTACAGTTACTGATGCTACTGTAGAATTGGTGACAACTGACGGTTTTCTCTATCCCAATCAAACCTTGATGGACCAAGATATCTTAAATCGCAAAGGTTTTCCTGAAAGTTATGATATGGAAGCTTTACTGGATTTTCTTGATCGCCTAAAGAATGGACAAGATGTCGATATTCCTGTCTATTCTCATGAGATTTATGATATTGTTCCTGATGAGAAGCAACGTGTCAAAGCTGCGGACTTTGTTATTGTTGAGGGCATCAATGTCTTTCAAAATCCTCAAAATGAGCGCCTTTACATCACTGATTTCTTTGATTTCTCCATCTATGTAGATGCTGCTGTCGAGGACATTGAAAGTTGGTATCTGGATCGTTTCTTAAAACTCCTCAGCTTTGCCCAAAATGATCCCAACAGCTACTACCACCACTTTACGCAAATGCCAATTGGAGAAGTTGAAGCCTTTGCACACCAGGTTTGGACCAGCATTAATCTCACAAATCTACAAAACTACATCGAACCGACAAGGAATCGCGCCGAGGTCATTCTCCACAAGACTAAAAACCACGAAATCGATGAAATTTACCTAAAAAAATAATTTCCCCTTGTCAAAACCTAAGTTTTCATATATAATGGTATAGTTAGTAAATATGGAGGTAAGAACATTGGCAAACATTAAATCAGCTATCAAACGCGCTGAATTGAACGTTAAACAAAACGAAAAAAACTCAGCTCAAAAATCAGCTATGCGTACTGCTATCAAAGCTTTCGAAGCAAACCCTTCTGAAGAACTTTTCCGTGCTGCTAGCTCAGCTATCGACAAAGCAGAAACTAAAGGTTTGATTCATAAAAATAAAGCAAGCCGCGATAAAGCTCGTCTTTCAGCTAAACTTGCTAAATAAGAAACAGTCCATAGAGGCTGTTTTTTTGTCCTCTAATCAGAAAAGGTAGAAAATGAAAATCGCAATCATCGGATATTCTGGATCAGGCAAGTCAACTCTGGCAGAAAGGTTATCTAGCCACTACTCCATCCCCAAACTGCATATGGACACACTCCAATTTCAACCTGGTTGGCAAGACAGTGACCGCGAATGGATGTTGACCGAGATGAAAAACTTTTTCACAAAGCATGAAGCTTGGGTCATCGACGGCAACTACTCTTGGTGTTGCTATGAAGAAAGAATGCTGGAAGCTGACCAAATTATCTTTCTCAATTTTTCACCATGGACTTGTCTCTTTCGAGCCTTTAAACGGTATCTCACATACCGAGGCAAGGTCAGAGAAAGTATGGCAGCAGGCTGTCCTGAACGCTTTGACTGGGATTTTATCAAATGGATTCTCTGGGATGGGCGGACAAAGAATGCTAAAGTACGCTATCAGCAGGTTCAAGAAACCTACCCTGAGAAAGTAATTGTCCTCAAGTCGCAAAAGGAGATGGATTACTTCTTAGAAAATCTCGCGCATAACAAGAAAAACCAACGTGTATAACGTTGGTTTTTTGCTTTTACCCAATCACACTTCCGTTTGGTACAGCTGGATCAACTGTGAGAAGGGTTAATTGTCCTTCATGTTCAGCTGAGAGGATCATTCCTTGACTGACATATTTTTTCATCATCTTACGTGGTTTAAGGTTGGCAACGATTTGTACCTTCTTGCCGACCAATTCTTGTTCGTTTGGATAGTATTTGGCAATTCCTGAGAGGATTTGACGGTCTTGACCATCACCTGCATCCAGGCGGAATTGGAGCAACTTATCAGAACCTTCCACTTTAGACACTTCTTTGACCTCTGCAACACAGATCTCAACCTTATCAAAGTCTTCAAACTTGATTTCATCCTTGTTGAGTTTCAGTTCAACTTCATCTGGATTCCATTCTTTTTCGACTGCTGGTTTGTTGCCTTCCATTTGTTCCTTGATATAGGCAATCTCTTCTTCCATGTCGAGACGTGGGAAGATTGGTGTTCCTTTGGCAACTACTGTTACACCTGAAGGGAAATCAGCCAAGCTCAAGTTTTCTAGGCTAGAAACTTCTGCTAGACCAAGTTGTGCCAATACAGCGCGACTAGTTTCCATCATAAATGGCTCAATCATGTGAGCTACGACACGAAGGCTAGCTGCCAAGTGGCTCATGACACTTGCCAATTGGTCACGAAGGGCTTCATCCTTAGCCAAGACCCATGGGGCTGTCTCATCGATGTATTTGTTGGTACGTGATATAAGAGTCCATACTGCTTCTAAAGCACGTGGGTAGTCAACAGCATCCATGTGTGTATGGTAATCAGCAATTGATTCAGAAGCTACTTGAGCAAGAGAATGATCAAACTCTGTCACACCTTCTACATAGGCAGGGATTTGCCCATCAAAATACTTGTTAATCATGGAAACCGTACGGTTAAGGAGGTTTCCAAGGTCATTTGCTAATTCATAGTTGATACGGCCGACGTAGTCTTCAGGAGTGAAGGTTCCGTCTGAACCAACCGGAAGACTACGCATGAGGTAGTAACGGAGTGGGTCAAGCCCATAACGTTCTACTAACATTTCAGGGTAAACGACATTCCCCTTAGACTTAGACATCTTGCCGTCTTTCATAACGAACCAACCATGGGCAATCAAGCGGTCAGGCAATTTCATATCCAACATCATGAGAAGGATTGGCCAGTAGATTGAGTGGAAACGAAGAATGTCTTTTCCGACCATGTGGAAGACTGTTCCATTCCAGAATTTATCATAGTTAGCATGATCCTCTTGACCGTAACCAAGAGCAGTCGCATAGTTAAGAAGGGCATCAATCCAAACGTAGACAACGTGTTTTGGATTGGAAGGGACTGGCACACCCCAGGTAAAGGTTGTACGAGAAACCGCTAAGTCTTCCAAACCTGGCTCGATGAAGTTACGCAACATTTCATTAAGACGACCATCTGGAGTGATGAAGTCAGGGTGCGATTTGAAAAATTCTACCAAACGATCTTGGTATTTGCTGAGGCGAAGGAAATAAGACTCTTCTGAAACCCATTCAACCTCGTGACCTGATGGAGCAATGCCGCCAGTTACATTTCCAGCTTCATCACGGAAAACTTCTGCAAGCTGGCTTTCTGTAAAGAATTCCTCATCTGAAACTGAATACCAACCAGAGTATTCACCCAAGTAGATATCATCTTGAGCAAGCAAGCGTTCAAAGACCTGAGCCACTACTTTTTCATGGTAGTCATCAGTTGTACGGATAAATTTATCGTATGAGATATCAAGTAATTGCCAGAGTTCTTTGACACCAACTGCCATCCCATCAACATAGGCTTGTGGTGTGATGCCAGCTTCTTCCGCTTTTTGCTGGATTTTCTGACCATGCTCATCAAGACCTGTCAGATAAAAGACATCGTAGCCCATGAGGCGTTTGTAGCGAGCTAGGACATCACAAGCAATGGTTGTGTAGGCAGAACCGATATGAAGTTTACCAGATGGATAGTAAATCGGTGTTGTAATATAAAAATTCTTTTCAGACATAATTTTTCCTTTCCAGGCAAATGAAACCTGTTTTTCTAACACTTCATTATATCATATTTTTAGTGATTTTCGATAGGAAAATCCATACAAAAACAAGACAGACAACTGTCCATCCTGTTTTTTCTGCTCTATATCTTATTCATAACGAAGAGCTTCGATTGGATCGAGCTTAGACGCTTTATTGGCTGGCAAGACTCCGAAAATCATCCCAACGCTGGCTGACACAGCCAAGCTAAAGAGAGCGATTGGGAGGGAAACCCCAACTTCGATACCTGCAATCATGTTTTGAAGCAGTACTCCAGCTAACATAGTCATTCCAGCAGCAATCCCAAGACCGATGACACCACCTAGCAAGGTCAAAATCATAGACTCAATCAAAAACTGAACCAAGATATTAGCCCGTGTAGATCCGAGCGCTTTCCGCAGACCAATCTCACGTGTGCGTTCGGTCACCGAAACCAGCATGATATTCATAACACCAGTTCCCCCGACAAAGAGAGAGATTCCTGCGATGGCACTGATAATGGTGGTCATAAAACCAAATAGTTGTTGTACCTCTTGGAAGGCGGCAGTTGCATCCGCAACTTGGTACTCCCCTTGCTGAAGACCTGCAATCTCAGTCAGTTTTCGAGCCAACTCTGGTCCCAAGGTCTGCGTTAGACTAGTATCATTGACACGAAAGACGATATTCGAGATTTCATCAGTATTAAAATTGGCTGCAAGAGAGATATTGGTCGTAATTGGAAGACCACCAATCCCAAAGGCTTTAGCAGTTTTGGCTTCATTGCTGGTATAAACGCCAATCACACGGTAACTAAATTCATTAACAGAGATGATTTGATTAACCGCAGCTTCTGGACTATCAAACAAACTCTTGGCTAGTTCTTCATCCAGCAAAATCACACTGGCAAATTCCTTGTAGTCTTGCGGTCTTAGACTTCTACCCGCAACGATTTCATTTTCAACTGCGTTCATGTAGGTGCTATTTCCGCCTGTCAGAGTCGCTCGTTCAACCTTCTTATCCTTATAAGATAGGGTAACGTTGGTCGAGTTGGTGACATAGTAACTGTCTACTCCTTTGAGTTTGGCAGCTTCCTTGACCCAAGACTCCAGTGGTTTTGGTGGTTCAACATGAACATCCTCTTCTCTCCCACTGACTGTCAAAGCGGATTGTTTCTGCGTAAAGGAGCCGTCCTTGCTTTTGATAGGAGAGAAAAAGACATGGATATCCTTCTGTGATTTGGTCATGTTTTTATTGACCTGACGAGACATGGAGTCTCCCAGAGCCATGATGACGACGACAGACGAAACTCCGATGATAATCCCAATCATGGTGAGGAAGGAACGCATCTTGTGGGCCATGATGGATGAAAAGGCAAATTTCAGATTCTGCATCTTAGTTTTCCTCCTTTTCTACCTGAGCACTGTCGGACGAGATGATCCCATCACGAATAACAATCTGGCGTTTGGCATAGGCCGCAATCTCAGGCTCGTGCGTGACCATGATAATGGTTTTCCCTTCCTTGTTTAACTCCACCAACAGTTGCATGATTTGATTTCCTGTCTTGGTATCCAAAGCTCCTGTCGGTTCGTCAGCTAGGATGATAGAAGGATTATTTACCAAGGCACGGGCAATCGCTACACGTTGCTTTTGACCACCGGATAATTCCGAAGGTAAATGATGACTACGCTCCGTCAGCTCAACCTTTTCAAGAAATTCCTCAGCCAATTTCCGACGTTTAGAAGCCGAAACTCCAGCGTAAATCAAGGGCAATTCAACGTTTTGAAGCGCATTGAGCTTGGACAAGAGAAAGAACTGCTGAAAGACAAAGCCGATTTGCTGGTTGCGGACCTTGGCCAGCTGTTTCTCTCCAAGACCTGCAACTTCTTGCCCTTCAAGGTAGTATTCTCCACTGGTTGGTGTATCCAACATTCCAATGGTATTCATCAAAGTGGACTTACCAGAACCAGAAGGTCCCATAATGGCGACAAACTCACCTTCTTGAACTTCTAAGTTAATATTTTTTAGGACCTGCAGTTCTTGGTCACCATTTCGATAACTCCTGCAGATATTTTTTAGACTAATTAATTTCTTCATCAGCCTTCACCTCTTTTCCTTCTTCCAAGGAAGATGTTGGATTACTGATGACCTTGGCTCCGTCTGTCACACCTGAAGTAATTTCTTGGTTGTCTGCGTCGGCATTCCCCAATGTAACTTCTACCTTCTTCGCTTTTTTCTGGTCGTCTACAAGCCAGACATAGTTTTTGTCATTTTCGGTAACGACACTTGTTAAAGGAACAAGGATGGCTTTACTCTTGTTTTTGACTTCCACACTGACAGAGAAGCCTTGTTTCAACTCACCGATATCGCTGGTCACATCAACAGTATAAGGGTACTTAGATCCAGTATTTCCTCCAAGGGCTGCATTTGCTGCTTCTCCATTGTTTTTAGGATAATCTGAGATGTAGCTGATTTTTCCTGTCCAGCTCTTATCTTGGTAAACCTTCGAAGTAAAGGTAACTTCTTGCCCAACAGAAAGGTTAGCAAGGTTGTATTCAGACAACTCCCCTTTGACCTGCAAGTTTTCATTACTTACGACATGTACTACCACTTGGCTATTACCTGTTGGCGATTTGGAAACATTACGATTAACTTCAACTACAGTCCCTTCTAGTGTACTAAGGACTGTTGCAGCATCTAGCTGAGCTTGAGCCTTGTTGAGCTGAGCTACGGCATCTGCACGGTTATCCTTGGCATCACTGATTTGAGAATCAATAGAGGATACTGAAGAAGTCGCTGCTTGCGCTTGTTCTGGGAGTCCAGCTTCTGTTGGAACTTGTGGAGAAGCTGGTGCAACTGATGCATTTTCACGAGCTTTGTTTAACTCCTCGATGTGACGGTCTGCCTTTGCAACTGCACGATCGGCTGCATCGTAGGCAGCTTGAGCGTCCACACTGCTGTATTTGACCAACGCTTGCCCTTCTTCGACCTTGTCACCAACCGAAACAAGGATTTCATCTAAATCTCCCTTACTAGCATCAAAATAAACGTATTGTTCATTTTTTGCTGTAACCGTACCTGACAAGAGAACCGATGAAGCAACAGAACCTTCCTTAGCAGTAACGATATGAGAGGTTTCCTCCTTGACTGCTGACTGGGAAGGTTGTCTAAAAATCAAAATCCCCGCAGCACCGATAACAATAGCACTGGCAACACCAATCGCTGTGTATAATTGCCATTTTTTTGCCTTCTTATTTCTTTTCATTTTTAAGCTCCTTTATTCTTTTGCCTTACAAAAACCATTATATCAGAAATACCAAGCCCAAACAATGACAGTTCAGATGGAAACAATGACAATTCAGGACCATTATTTCGTTCGGTATTCGTTTTTGGATTATTGTGCTAGATATATAATACAATATCTTTTTGAATTTGGCAAGCGTTTTTATAATTTTTTTACCGTAGCAGATTTTTGCATTCAAAAAGTAAAAACGATAGAATATGACTATCAAAGCTATAAGGAGTTTTCTATGAGAGAATATGATATCATCGCCATCGGTGGAGGGAGCGGTGGCATTGCCACTATGAACCGAGCTGGCGAACACGGTGCTAAAGCTGCTGTTATCGAAGAGAAAAAATTAGGTGGAACCTGTGTCAATGTCGGCTGTGTTCCTAAGAAAATCATGTGGTATGGAGCGCAAATTGCTGAAAGCTTCCACCACTACGGCCCTGACTATGGTTTTACAAGTTCAGATGTTCAATTTGATTTCGCAAAACTTCGTCAAAATCGTGAAGCCTACATCGATCGTGCCCGCTCATCTTATGATGGAAGTTTCAAGCGCAACGGTGTTGATTTGATTGAAGGTCGTGCTCATTTCGTTGATTCCCACACAGTCAGTGTTAATGGCGAATTGATTCGTGCCAAACATATCGTGATTGCAACTGGCGCTCGTCCAAGCATCCCAACTATCCCTGGAGCTGAACTCGGTGGTAGCTCAGACGATGTCTTTGCTTGGGAGCAACTTCCTGAATCCGTTGCGATTCTTGGAGCTGGCTATATCGCCGTTGAATTAGCAGGTGTTCTCCACGCGCTAGGAGTAAAAACGGATTTGTTTGTCCGTCGTGATCGTCCCTTGCGTAGTTTTGACAGTTACATCGTTGAAGGACTTGTCAATGAAATGGAAAAAACAGGTCTACCTTTGCACACACATAAGATACCCGTCAAGCTCGAAGAAACGGAGCAAGGTATTACCATTTATTTCGAAGATGGTTCTAGTCACACTGCAAGCCAAGTTATCTGGGCTACCGGTCGCCGTCCAAATGTAGACGGTCTGGAGTTAGAAAAGGCTGGCGTCACACTCAACCAACGTGGATTTATCCAAGTGGATGAATATCAAAATACAGTTGTAGATGGCATCTATGCTCTTGGAGATGTGACTGGTGAGAAGGAACTGACCCCGGTAGCCATCAAGGCAGGACGTACCTTATCTGAACGCCTCTTCAATGGGAAAACAAATGCCAAGATGGACTACACGACTATCCCTACAGTTGTCTTCTCCCACCCAGCAATCGGAACCGTTGGTTTAACTGAGTATCAAGCTATCAAAGAATACGGCCAAGATAACATCAAAGTCTACAAGTCAAGCTTTGCATCTATGTACTCAGCCGTTACAAACCATCGTCAAGAGTCTCGCTTCAAACTCATCACCGCCGGTGCTGACGAAAAAGTTGTTGGCCTTCACGGACTTGGTTACGGAGTCGATGAGATGATTCAAGGATTCGCTGTTGCTATCAAGATGGGGGCTACCAAGGCGGACTTTGATGCTACGGTAGCTATCCACCCAACCGCTTCAGAAGAATTTGTAACCATGCGCTAATTACCAAAAGAGACCCCATGTGGTCTCTTTTTACTTACAAAATCGGCCGTTACAAAATTGTTACCTTGATTTCAAAAATAGGTTGACTTCTGTTACTAAATTAGTATAATAGTTACTATAATTTTGAAAAGAGGTTAACAGTTTTGAAAAAAGCTCATATCTATGCCATTCCTGCTATCGGTGCTGCTCTCATCGCCGTATTGGCACAAATTAGTCTTCCTATCGGTCCTGTCCCCTTCACTTTGCAAAACTTTGCGATCGGTCTGATTGCTACTGTTTTTAGACCTAGGGAAGCCGTTCTATCTGTGGCTCTCTATCTCCTGCTGGGTGCCATTGGTTTACCTGTCTTTGCAGGGGGAGGTGCAGGATTTCACGTTTTAGTCGGTCCAAGCTCAGGCTATCTTTGGTTTGACCTTGTCTATGCAGGACTTACATCTTATCTCATTCATCAACATAGTGGCTATATTCGCATTTTCCTAGCCAACCTCTTGGGTGATTCCCTCGTCTTTGTCGGAGGTATTCTCAGCCTCCACTTCCTTGCTGGTATGTCCCTTGACAAGGCACTCGCTGTTGGCGTCTTTCCTTTTATCCTCCCTGATCTTGGTAAGATTATTGCCATTAGTTTCATTAGCCGTCCCCTACTCGAACGATTGAAAAACCTTCCTTATTTCTCAAGATAAAAAAATAGTCCAGAACAAGTGTTCTGGACTATTTCCTTTCCAATTACTTTCTAAGAACTAACTGAAAATCAACTCTCATCTAGAGATTATTTATTTTTACGGCTTACAAAGTACAATCCACCTGTCACTGCCATCAAAGCAAGTCCTGCAACTACTGCTGCGCTAGATGCTTTTTCACCAGTATTAGGAAGTTGAGGTTTTTGTCCTGGTTTTCCTGGTTCATTTGGTTTACCTGGTGTTGGTTTTTCTGGTGTGTGTGTATTTGTGATATTGAAGCCTTCTACTTCAGATGTATAACCATCAACTGGAACTTCTACTACAGAGTATTTGATTGCTTGACCGTCTTTATAACGATCAAGGTCTGTGAACTCATAAGTCCAACCAGTTGCTTCTGAAGCTGTAGCTTCTTTACCGGTTTCTTTACCATCGGCAAGGAGTTTCACAGTGACAGAAGATGGACGGATACCGTCTTTGTTCTCTTCATCTTTCCAGATCTTATGACCTTTTACAGATGTTTTCTCTGGAGCATGTGTATTGGTAACTGTGTACTTACCATCTTTGTCCGTAGTAACTGCTGAGGTGTATTCTTTCACAGCCACTTCTTTGACAGTGTACTTGATTTCTTTACCATTTTCATACTTAGGAAGTGCTTTTGATTCGAACTTCCAACCAGTTTTTTCTGAAACTTCAATTTCTTGAACAACTTTGTCGCCGTTAAGAATTTGAACTTTCACTTTATCTGCACGTTTGCCGTCTTGGTTGTTATTATCATTCCAAACCTTAGTTCCTGAAAGAACGACTGTTTCCGGATTGTGAGTGTTAGTCACTACTTGACCAGTTACAGAAGCTTCATAACCAGCTGGTACGTCTACTTCCTTGATAGAGTAAGTGATTTCTTTACCAGCTTCGTATTGTGGAAGATTTGTGAAGGATGCTACCCAAGTGTTAGCGTCCGTCTTATCCTTAGCTGTCAAGGTCAATTTCTTACCTTCAACGGCTACTGGATCTGCATCTCCTACTTTTTTATAAAGTTGAACCGTTACGGACTCAGGACGTTTGCCGTCTTGGTTGTTCGCGTCGTTCCATACTTTTGTTACCTTGTAGTCGATTGCTTTTGGAGTATACTTGTTGGTAATATTAAAGTCAGTAATAGAAGATTCATACTCTGAAACTTTTTCTTCTGTTACAGTGTATTTGATTTCTTTACCAGCTTTATATTTTGCCAATTTCGTGAATTCGACAGTCCAAGTTCCGTCTGCGGCTTCTTGAACCTCTTTCGAATCGACTTTCTGACCGTCTGCTAAAAGATTGATTGTAATCTTAGTTGGACGTTTGCCGTCTTGGTTATTCGCGTCATCCCAGTTCTTAGTTGCTTTAATGTCAACTGTTTCTGGAGAATAGCTATTTGTGATGGTGAATCCTGAGGCAGCGTCACCAGTAACTTCTGAAGTGTAACCAGGAACAGTTACTTCTACTACTGTGTACTGGATAGGTGTGCCGCCTTTATCAGCATCAAGGTCTGTGAAGCTTCCAGCCCAGTTGTTTGCGGCGTTAAGTTCAAGTGTCTTACCAGTATCTTGACCATCTGCAAGCAATTTAACTGTGACAGACGCTGGGCGTTTACCATCTTGGTTGTTCTCGTCCTTCCATGCTTTCTTCACAGAAACTGAAGTTTTCGCCGGAGTGTATTTGTTTGTAAATACAAGATCTTTTGCTTCTTTTGAAGCCGTTGCTTTCAATTCAGTTGCACTTACTTTTTCAACCGTTACTTCAACTTCTTGAACTGTCTTATCGTAAGTGATTCCTGCTTCAGAGCCAACAACTTCTGAGATAGTGTACTTGTGAGTTCCCACTTGGCTCTCATCATATGAGATTGGTGAGAAGGTCACCGTTCCATCAGCAGCGTTTGTCACTGTTTCAAGCTCTTTGTCGCCTTCTTTCAGAACAAAGCTGTATTTACCTGCTTCAAGGTCTTTACCTTCAAGAACTTTCTTAGCTCCAAGAGTTACACTTGTAGCCCCTACTGGTGTGTAAGTATTCTCGAATACTTTTTCACCGTCATAAGCAACGGTTGCTTCAAGGACACCTTTACCATTGTCCGCTACAGTTACTGTAGCTGTGATGGTTTTCGTATCGTACTGGATACCTGTAGCTGTACCCGCTTTTTCAGCAATCTTATAAGTATAAGTGCCTGCTTTGTCGAATTCCAATTCTGAGAACTTAACGTTTCCGTCTTTGTCATTCTTCACGGTTTCTTTCACATTACCGTCTTGGTCTGTCAAAGTGAACTCAAATTCATCAGCTTTCAACTCACGTCCAGTCAACTTCTTAGTCACTTCAAGAGCTGCTTTTGCTTTTGAAGTTCCATAGTTGTTGTTGAATTCTTTGTCCGCTGGGTAAGTCACATTCGCATGAAGTTTTCCTTCGCCGTCATCTGTAACTTCTACTGTGACTTTAACTTCAAGATTATCGTAAGTCACACCATCAACAGTCTTACCAGCGTTTGTTTCAACAATGGTATAGTTGTATGTACCAGCTTTAGTATATTCGATTGGAGCGAATGTTACTTTACCGTCAGCAGTGTTCTTCACTTTTTGAAGTTCTGAACCATCTGCATCATTCTTCAAGACAAACTCAAATTCATCAGCTTTCAATTCACGGCCAGTCAACTTCTTAGTCACTTCAAGAGAAGCTGAAGTCTTTTCAGCAGCGTAAGTGTTTTCGAAAGTCTTATCATCACTTTCGTAAGACACAGCTGCAGCCAATTTCCCTTCAGAGTCTGCTGTTACAGTGACTGTAACGCCAACAGGGTTAGCATCATAAGTAACACCTTTTTCTGTTTTATTGGCTTTTTTCTCAACGATGTGATAGTTGTATGTACCAGCCTTGTCAAATGTCAATTCAGCAAACTTAATGTTTCCGTCTTGATCGTTTGTTACTGTTTCAACAACTTTATTTGTCTTATCATCAAACAAGTCAAATTCAAACTCGCCAGCTTTCATCGCACGACCAGTCAATTTTTTAATTGCTTGGATCTGAGCTTTTGTGTTGTTGCGTTTGTTTGTGACTGTTTTGATAACACCTTCTTGACCAACAGTTACTTTGATTGGAGTAGAATCCAATTGGTAACCTTTAGGAGCTTCAACTTCAGTGATGGTGAATTCACCCTTTTTAACGTCTTCATCAGTGTAGATTTTAGACTGGGCAACACCACTAGCGTCTGTTGTTACTATTTCTTCTTTAGCTGTAGTTGCACCTTCTGGAGGAGTGATTTTAAATTTAGCTCCTGCAAGACGGTCAAGTGATTTTTCATCTACTTTATACAGCGTAATACGGTAACCAGTTTTCAGTTGGATAGTACCACCTGATGTAACTGTTGAGTTACCAATAACTTTTGTAATAGTTTCAGTACGATCATCGCTCACTGGAAGAACTTTATCATCAGCTGTGATTTCAGCATTGTTTTGAACTTTTGTTCCGTCAGCTGGCGCTGTTGTGTTATAGACGATACGGAATGCTGCTGCTTTACCGTTTGTAGCACGGATAGCTTTAGCATTATTAAAGGTAATAGTGAACTCAGTGTAAGAATCATTCCACTTGATTTCGTAGTCTTTACCTGCTTCAAGAGTTACATCGTCAACTAAAGCGTATACCTTGTTGTAGTAACCAGCAGTAACCACGATTGATTCAGGGATGATTTGCATTGGTGAGTAGTCCTTGTCAACCCAGTCTCGAACTACAATCTTGTTGTACTCAGCTTGTTTAGGGTTTACACGAAGATTCCACTTGTGAACATAATCTCCTGATTTTCCAAGGAGAGCTGATTCCCATTTTTCTTTATTGATAGTACCATTAACTTTACTAATGTTTGTTTTACCAATACCCTTAGAATAGTCCTGTTCTCCACCTTTTTTGAACTTCATCTTAAAATTGACATCATCTTTTGTTTCTGTCTTATCAAGTTGAATTGATTCTTCTTCTGTTTCTTTCTTAGAGCTGAAAGCTACGTAGAAGGTACCTGAAACACCACGAACTTCTGTACCACCTTTTTTCTTAAGGTACTCAGCAAGGTTTTTCAAAGTAATGGTAACTTTACCACCTTGGTTGTCACCATTAGAAACAACTGTTGCATCACCTACAGCAGTATCAGTCTCTTTATCTTTGAGTTCAAAGGTTTCAGAACGAACAGATAATGGAGCTGGAATAGTGAATGTAAAGGTATCACCATCCTTCAGTTTTCCATCATAAGCGCTCAAATCAAAATCAGCAGCAAACTTATAGTTTTCGTAAGATTGATTTTGTGGTGATAGGTTGTAAACTCCTTTAGCATCTGGTGTCACAAACTTACCATTATCAGTCTCCCAAATTCCTACTTTGGTAATGACATTTTTAAGTTCTTGTGCTTGAACTGTATTTGTCAAAGCAGCAGAACCCAATAAAACGAGTAGTGGCGTTAAAATATAGAGCCACAATTTCTTAAATTTCATGACTTTCCTTTCTAAATGATTGAAATTGATTGAATAGTGCATCTTCTTCTCCCAGTAGGCAACACCCCTTTCAATCGCATGATTTGTTACACGATAACATACTTGTAACACTTGCTTTGAAAAACAATTACACTATTATAGTATTTAAAATACTTATTCAATTCAATCTTTAGCAGGAGTATCATTACTCTTGGTCAGATGGAAATATAGCAAAATATCATCCATGACTATTATACTACATATCGTTGAATATTTTTATTAAAATCTTGCAATTCACCTTGTTATTTATTTACACGATGTCAACTTTTTTGATATATTATTTCATGATACCATATAAAAAGTGACTATCCTAAGAATTGTCTGAAAATACTGATATAATAGGAGTTTGCAAATAGTATTAGCTCCCCGTAATAATCTGTTATTTATAATGAATCTATGATATAATAGTCTTATAAAGGCTTTCGAATAATCATCTATTCAGTTTATTTATGCTAAAAGGAAAACTTGGGGTAATACTAAATCTAGTATTTTTAATATTTATAGATAGGAAGGTAAAGCTATGGCAAATAAAACTAGAGAGTTAATCTTAGGTGCTTTTATCACTCTTGCAAGGAGAAACCCTCAGCGGACTTCTTTTACCATGACTGAGATTGCTGCAGAAGCTGGTATTTCCCGCCAAGCGATTTATCAAAAGCACTTTAATAACTTCGAAGATATTATCGATTATATCCACAAGGAGACTGATCAACAGATCTTTAATAATTTTAACAACTACTGTCCTGAACGAGATGGCGATCCCATCGCTTTCTTAGCAGACCACATTCTCCCTCTCATCTATGAAAAGCGAGAAGTCGTCGGTACCTTGTACAATTCTCAAGCCACCACTTGTTGGAGGGAGTTTCTACGTGAGAAATATTCTCAGTGGGTACTAAAAAATGTTAACTACCAGCTGAAATATAATTTTAGTGAAGAGGACATAGCCTATATCATTACGACAATGGCGATTTCATTCATTGAAGTGTGGGTTCGTAAAGATAATCCAACACCACCTGAAGAATTTAGAGAGACTTTTATTCAATTGGCTAAGACTTCTCTCTGTGACTATATTGTGTCATAAAAAAAGAATCTTGAGTTCTACTCAAGATTCTTTTTATTGTTGCCCTTTAAAGGCATCGACCATTACCTGAAATTCTTCATTTGTAAGAGTAATTCCCTTGCCCATTTTAGTATGATCAGGGCCCCAAGCGCGAATGTCAAACTTTGCAGGGGCTCCATTAAAGCTGACGCGGTTGATTTCCTTGGTCCATCCTTTTTCATTTTCAGACAAGGTCAGTAAGTGTTCTTCGATTTCAAATGTAAATTCTGCCATTTTGTTCTCCTTTTTAGTTTTCATTAGATTATTCGAAAAATCTTGTAGTTTTTAAGAAAATTTTATATAATGTGGATATATAAGAAGGGAGGATTCTATGAGACAGGCATTCCAACTAGTTCTAGATAAACTACATAGTTTTCTCAATGGGAATGATGATCATCCTCAAATCGAGGACAACTCCCTCACCGCTATGATTGAACAAGCCATCCAGAAAAAGACGACGGCTGTTCATATCATACTTGCTGAGACAAGTTTTACGGGTGATATTGTCAAACACGACGCCAATCGCCAACAAATTATCGTCAAGAATTTTTCAAAAAACGTGACCCGAATCATTCGTATCAGTGATATTAAACGACTTCGTTTTGTTCCCTCAACTGTACAAAAAGCTCAGAAAAGTCTATTTAAGAAAGAGTGAGATGTTCTCTGCATCCCACTCTTTTTCTTAACGGATTTGTTCAAAATGAAGATGAACGGCGATATGGTCGCCATAACCACTTCTATCCAAATCGCGTTGCAAACGATAAGAGATATAGTGTTCTGCGATTGTGATGTAGCCAGCTCCAAGTAAGCGGTGTTCAACCATTGATTGGATCATGCTGATAGTGGCACGTTCTACTTTTGCTTCTTCCAAGTCCAAAACGACTTTTTTAGTAACTTGTGCAAGGTTTTGGCGCAAATCATCTGTCAAAACATAAACGGTTTGAGCTGCTTTTAGGACAGCTTGGTAAATTTTATCTGGATCAAATTCAGCAATTTCTCCATTACGTTTGATTACTTGCATAAGGTTCTCCTTTATTCTTTGTTTTCTTTGATTTCAGCCAGCATCTTTTCTTCTTCGGCTGTTAGTTGATAGTTATCTAGCAGGTCAGGTCTGCGCTCGTAGGTTTTCTTTAAACTCTCATACAGCCGCCACTGACGAATCTTTTCATGGTGTCCACTCATGAGAACATCTGGTACCACCATGCCACGATAGTCATATGGACGTGTGTATTGAGGATATTCGAGAAGACCTGAAGAGAAGCTATCATCCTGGTGACTAGACTCCTTGCCAATCACTTCTGGTATCAGGCGAACGGTCGCATCGATCATGGTCATGGCCGCCAATTCTCCTCCAGTCAAGACATAATCTCCTAGGGAAATTTCATCGGTTACCAAGGTCTTGATGCGCTCGTCATAGCCTTCATAGTGACCACAGATAAAGATCAGTTCCTCTTCCTGAGCCAAATCCTCAGCGCAAGCCTGATCGAACTGTTTCCCAGCAGGATCAAGAAGGATGACACGAGGATTTTTCTTTTCAATAGCATCAAAAGCATCGAAAATGGGTTGGGCTCGGAGCAACATTCCTTGACCGCCTCCGTAGGGCTCATCGTCAACATGACGGGCCTTTTCAGCATATTCTCTGAAGTTATGATACTGGATATCCAAGAGCCCTTTTTCTCGGGCCTTTCCAACAATCGAGTGTTCCAGCGGAGAAAACATCTCCGGAAAGAGGGTTAAAATATCAATCTTCATCATCTAACCCTTCTAAGATGTCCACATCAACCCGTTTGTTTGGAATATCAACATTGAGAACTACTGGCGGAATGTAAGGTAAAAGCAAATCACGCTTGCCTTTTCGTTTGACCACCCAGACATCGTTGGCACCTGGTTGCAGAATCTCCTTGATGGTTCCAATCAAGTTGTCTCCCTCGTAAACATCCAAACCGATAATCTCGTGATAATAGAATTCACCATCATCTAAATCATTTAGGTCTTCCTCAGCGACCTTGAGACTATAACCCTTGTACTTTTCAATCGCATTGATATGGTACATATCTTTGAATTTGATAATGTCAAAGTTCTTCTGCTTACGATGGCTAGCGATTATTACTGTTTGGACAAACTGATCTTTTTCATCAAATAAAGCCAGCTCTGCTCCCTTTTTAAATCGTTCCTCGGCAAAATCCGTCACAGACAAGACGCGCATCTCACCCTGCAGACCCTGCGTATTAACGATTTTCCCAACATTAAAGTAGTTCATCTTGTCTCCTGTATCTATTTCTATCCTTTATTTTATCACGTTCCAGGGATTTTCACAAGTTGAAGAAAATCAGCTATAATCCCAAAATTGATAGTAGTTTCCTCTTTAATGTTAATTTATATTTGAAAGAAGAAATATTTATATTCCCGTTATACATATTACTATAAAATGTATACTCCCCAATTTGACCTTGACTTGTCTTCCATTTCATTCTTAAACTAGGTATAGTCTCAGGAAAATTTGTATGAATCAATAAGCATGTATAATTTTTTAAATTTTTGACTGAATGTATCTTATCTTGAACGACTAAACGATTACTTTTTGAATCATAGATTAAAGAATAAAATTCTACAATTTCAATATCAACCTCTTTTGGATAAAAAATCAAATGGTTATAATGTTTATCATTTTTATTATGTTTAAACTCATAAACATGATGAAATCTCGTATGTAAGGAATCAAATTCGATTGGTTTAATTGCCTGAATTTCGATATTATTAATATAGGCCTTATTCTGGAAACTAATTTTTAAAATTACACCTATAAAAGTCGAAATCTGTATAATTCGTAATAACCAATCAATATACATCGCCCAGTCTATTTTAAAAAAATAATCAGTGTCCAATATTTCTCAAATCTCCCTCCAAAAAACTTTCCAAATCTCTTTCATGCTGGTACTTAATGGCAGCCTTCTTATCTTTGTCAAAGATGGTTTTGGTTAGGTCTATGTCATTAATAGCCGCAATTGCGACAGTGTAGTGAATAATATCAGCCAGTTCTTTGGCTAGTTCCTCATTTGAGTCCTGGACACCCTCTTTTCGACCAGAGCGACCATTCAAGACCTCTGCTACCTCTCCGACTTCCTCCACTAACTTGATAAAGAGGCCTTCCTCAGTTCGAGATTGCTGGTAATGTTCGAGTAAGTAAGCTTGTAATTGTCTAAACGTTAGATCCTTCATCTTCTCCTCCTCACAAAAAAGCGAGACATCCGTCCCGCTTTTTTTATTTTTCATCGATAACGATTCTTACTTTTTTGTCTTCAGTTGGGACAGAGTAGACAATCGTTCTTATCGCTGAGATAGTGCGACCCTTACGACCGATAACACGACCGACATCGCTTTGGTCAAGATCCAAGTGATACTCCAAAAACTCTGGTGTGTCTTCAATCTTGATAGTTAAGGCATCAGGTTGTGAAATCAAAGGTTTCACAATCGCAATAATGAGATTTTCAATCGTATCCATCTGTCAACCTACTTTAAACTTATTTTGAGAATTTAGAATCGTGGAATTTTTTCAATACGCCTTCTTTTGAAAGGATGTTGCGAACTGTATCTGAAGGTTGAGCTCCATCAGCCAACCATGCAAGAACGCGGTCTTCTTTCAAAGTTACTTGGTTTTCAGCAACAAGTGGGTTGTAAGTCCCAACTGTTTCGATGAAACGTCCGTCACGTGGTGAACGTGAGTCTGCTACGTTGATACGGTAGAAAGGTTTTTTCTTAGAACCCATACGAGTCAAACGGATTTTAACTGCCATTTTTTAATGTCTCTTTTCTTATTTTTTATTTCGGTGAAATAGCTGAGCTATTTAGCACATGTTCTATTATAGCAGATTTCTAACAGGTGTCAAGAAAAAAACTTGACAGAGTTTCAATTTTTTTCAGCTACTAGAAACTTTTAGTAAAATCTTTTACATTTGAATTCCCCTCCCTTTTAAGGTACAATGATAGAAATGAATTTTTGAGAGGAAAACAATGAAAAAACTAGCAACCCTTCTTTTACTATCAACTGTTGCCCTTGCTGGATGTACTAGTATCCAACGTGGTCTCCGTGGTGATGACTATGTCGACTCCAGTATCTCTGCTGAAGAAAGCTCAAAAGCAGCTGCTCAGGCCGCCAAAGATTTGAACGATGCTCTGACCAATGAAAATGCTAACTTCCCTCAACTTTCTAAAGAAGTTGCTGAAGACGAAGCTGAGGTCATTTTACACACAAATCAAGGCGATATCCGTATCAAACTCTTTCCAAAAATAGCACCTCTTGCGGTTGAAAACTTCCTTACTCACGCTAAAGAAGGCTACTATAACGGCATCACCTTCCACCGTGTCATCGATGGCTTTATGGTCCAAACTGGAGATCCTAAGGGAGATGGTACAGGGGGTCAATCTATCTGGCATGATAAGGATAAAACGAAGGACAAGGGAACTGGTTTCAAAAATGAAATTTCTCCTTACCTATACAATATCCGCGGAGCCCTTGCTATGGCTAACACTGGTCAACCAAACACCAACGGTAGCCAGTTCTTCATCAACCAAAACTCTACAGATACCTCTGCTAAACTCCCTACAAGCAAGTATCCAAAGAAGATCATCGAAGCCTATAAAGAGGGTGGAAATCCTAGTCTAGATGGTAAACACCCAGTATTTGGTCAAGTGATTGACGGTATGGATGTTGTGGATAAGATTGCTAAGGCTGAAAAAGATGAAAAAGACAAACCAACTACTGCTATCACTATCGATAGTATCGAAGTGGTAAAAGATTACGATTTTAAATCCTAAATAACCTAAAAAATACAGTATCCGCATTCGATACTGTATTTCTTTTTTTCTCATTTTTAAGTTAGCTTGTTAAAGTCCCAGATTTGGTCCATCCAGCCTTCATAGAAGTCTGGTTCGTGGCAAACCATAAGGATAGAGCCCTTGTATTCTTTGAGAGCGCGTTTGAGTTCATCCTTGGCATCCACATCCAAGTGGTTGGTCGGCTCGTCAAGCACTAAGACGTTGTTTTCACGGTTCATCAAGAGACAGAAACGCACCTTGGCTTGTTCCCCACCTGACAAGACCTGAATTTGGCTCTCGATGTGCTTGGTTGTCAAACCACAACGAGCAAGGGCCGCACGGACTTCTGCTTGGTTAAGTGCAGGAAAGGCATTCCAAACAGCTTCAAGAGGTGTTTGACGATTGCCACCTTCTACTTCTTGCTCAAAATAACCAAGTTCTAGGTAATCACCGCGTTCAACTTCTCCAGCGATTGGCGGAATAATGCCCAAGAGAGACTTCAGCAGGGTTGTTTTCCCAATACCATTTGCCCCGATAATGGCAACCTTTTGATTGCGTTCAAAGGTAAGATTTAAGGGTTTGGTCAGAGGACGGTCATAACCAATCTGCAAGTCCTTGGCTTGGAAGATAAAACGCCCTGGCGTACGAGCTGGTTTGAAATCAAAGGATGGTTTTGGCTTCTCGCTTTGCAGTTCGATAATATCCATCTTGTCGAGTTTCTTTTGACGGGACATGGCCATATTACGCGTTGCAACACGCGCCTTGTTTCGAGCTACAAAGTCCTTGAGGTCTGCAATCTCTTTCTGTTGACGTTCGTAAGCTGCCTCTAGCTGAGATTTCTTCATGGCATAGACTTCTTGGAACTGGTAGTAGTCACCAGAGTAACGCGTCAACTGTTGATTTTCCACATGGTAAACGATATTGATTACGTCGTTGAGGAAAGGAATATCATGCGAAATAAGGACAAAGGCATTCTCATAGTTTTGGAGATAACGCTTGAGCCAGTCAATGTGTTCAGCATCCAAGTAGTTGGTTGGCTCGTCAAGCAGCAAAATATCTGGCTTTTCGAGGAGGAGTTTAGCCAAAAGGACCTTGGTTCTTTGTCCACCTGATAAGGCTGTTACATCTGTATCCATGCCATAGTCCATGACACCGAGGGCACGCGCTACTTCATCAATCTTAGCATCCAAAGTATAGAAATCTCGACTCTCCAAACGGTCTTGGAGTTCGCCAACTTCTTCCATGAGTGCATCAATATCCGCTCCGTCTTCGGCCATTTCCATATAGAGCTCATTGATACGAGTTTCTGCTTTAAATAGCTCATCAAAGGCCGTACGGAGAACATCGCGCACAGTTTGACTTTCCTTTAGCACAGCGTGCTGATCCAGATAGCCAGCAGTCACATATTTTGACCACTCCACCTTCCCTTCATCTGGCAGCATCTTACCAGTCACAATGCTCATAAAGGTTGATTTCCCTTCACCATTGGCACCGACTAAACCGATATGTTCTCCCTTGAGGAGACGGAAGGACACATCTTCAAAAATTGCACGGTCACCAAAACCGTGACTCAAATTTTTAACTTCTAAAATACTCATTCTAATTCCTTATCTTGTTTTTATGCAGTCCTTTATAGAGGACCCAAGCCAGATAGCCTCCCAGGGTATTGGTCCACAAATCATCAATCTCAAAGACCCGATTAAAGTCGAATAAAAAATCTAAAACTAGTTGCGTACACTCAATTCCTAGACTCAGAAGAAAGCTGAGAAGGATGATTTTTTTGGTTTGTCGCAAGTTTGGACAGAGATAAATCAGTTGAAAGACTAGTGGGAAAAGCAAGAAGACATTTAAAATATTCTGCAAAAAGATCCAAATGACTTGTCCCAAACTGGTCACTTCACCCAGATTCCAAAGGGAGTTTAAGGGAGTTAAAAGAAAAACCAGGCGTCCAAAAGTTTGAATACCTGGAGTTTCCACTCCTGTAGGAAGTTGAGGCTGGGGAGTAAAACAAAAACAGACAATGCATAGGCTGTAAACAGCCACTCCCAATCTTAAGATTAATTCTCTTTTTTTAGTCATTTTATGGATTTACTGCTGCGACTGCCTTCTGGCGATCACGTTTCATTGTATTGGAGCGCAATTGTCCACAAGCCGCATCAATATCTGTACCATGCTCTTGACGGACAACACAGTTGACCCCTTTTTTCTTGAGGGTATCGTAGAAGGCCATCACGCGCTCTTTAGGACTACGGCTATATTGGTCATGTTCACTAACTGGGTTATAAGGAATCAAGTTGACATATGACAATTTCTTGATGTTTTTGAGCAATTCAGCCAATTCCAAGGCTTGTTCAACGCCATCATTAACTTCATTGAGCATGATGTATTCAAAGGTCACACGGCGATTGGTTGTTTCGATATAATACTCAATAGCTGCAAAGAGCTTTTCAATCGGAAAGGCACGGTTAATCTTCATGATGCTTGAGCGCAATTCATTATTGGGTGCGTGAAGAGACACAGCCAGATTGACCTGTACGCCTTCATTAGCAAAGTCACGAATTTTATGGGCCAAACCTGAGGTTGAAACAGTGATGTGACGAGCACCGATAGCCATCCCCTTGTCATCATTGATGGTACGGACAAAATTCAAAACATTGTTGTAGTTATCAAATGGTTCACCAATTCCCATGACAACGATATGACTGACACGTTCATCCTGACCACGTTCATCAAAGTATTTCTGAACTAGCATGATCTGAGCTACGATTTCCCCGTTATTGAGGTCGCGTTGCTTCTTGATCAAGCCTGATGCACAGAAGGTACAGCCAATATTACAGCCAACCTGAGTGGTCACACAGACTGACAAACCGTAGTGTTGACGCATGAGTACTGTCTCAATCAACATGCCATCTGGCAACTCGAAAAGATACTTAACGGTACCGTCAGCTGACTCTTGTACAATCCGTTGTTTCAAAGGATTTACCACAAACTGATCATTGAGCTTGGCAATCAAATCCTTGGAAAGGTTGGTCATTTCTTCAAATGATTGGACACGTTTACGGTAGAGCCATTCCCAGATTTGATCTGCTCGGAATTTCTTTTCCCCTTGTTCTAATACCCATTCTTGCATGGTTTGACGTGTTAAACTATAAATAGACGGTTTCATCTCTTCTCCTTATTCTCTAGCTATTTCTGACGAATGACAAAATGGCGCTGTCCCTTGTCCTCTTTCTGAGACTTTTGATCCTTATGGCGACGTCTATTTCGCTTGTCCGCATTTGGTTTTCTCTTGTTTTGCGAAGGTTTCTTGCCTCTTCTAGGAAGGTTTTCCTCATCCTTTTTACGCATTTTTTTATCAAATGAAGCCCGCTTCGGTGCTTGATTCTCTAGGACAAAATAAGCACAACCATAACTACAATACTCCAAAAGATAGTCCTGTAAGCGACTGATCTTTTCAATTTTTTCCTCTGTTCGATCGTCTTTGTAAAAACCACGTAGGCGGAGCTGTTCATTGCTCCAGTCCCCCACGACATAATCAAACTTGGTTAACACTTCTGAGAAGCGTTGATTAAAGACTGTCACATCGAAGGCATCCTTGATATTTTCAACCAAGGTAAAAGCAATCCCTTCAGTCTCAACCTTATCCCCATTTACCTGAAATTCTGGGCCAGGAAACTTGTTATAATTGTATAATTCAGGTGCAATTTCTTTACGCATAGTCTTCCTTTTCCACGATTACTTAACACTCTATTTTACCATATTTTCTACAAGTTGGCACGAATATCCTGAAAATGAAAAAAGTCTGACGATTCTGTCAGACTTCTGCTTTATAACCTTAAAAAGAGAAGAACAATTCTTCCCTCCATATTTTATTATTTAGCTGCTGCGTAAAGTTCGTCTACCTTGTTCCAGTTAATCACTGAGAAGAAAGCTTTGATGTAGTCAGGACGCACGTTGCGGTATTTCACGTAGTAAGCATGTTCCCAAACGTCCAAGCCCAAGATTGGTTTTTTACCTTCTGAGATTGGTGTATCTTGGTTTGCTGTTGAAGTCACTTCAAGCTTCCCTTCTTTGTTAACAACCAACCAAGCCCAGCCAGAACCAAAGCGAGTTGTAGCTGCTGCTGTAAAGGCTGCTTGGAACTCTTCAAATGAACCAAATGTTGCATCGATTGCTGCTGCAAGTTCTGCTGAAGGAGCTGTTTTTTCTGGAGTCATCAATTCCCAGAAAAGAGCGTGGTTCAAGTGTCCACCACCATTGTTGATAAGCGCTTGGCGGATATCAGCTGGGATAGAATCTACATCAGCAAGCAAAGCTTCAAGGTCTTCACCAATTTCAGGGTGTTTTTCAAGAGCAGCATTCGCATTGTTAACGTAGGCTTGATGATGCTTGTCATGGTGCAAGTGCATTGTTTCTGCATCGATGTATGGTTCCAAAGCGTCGTATGCGTATGGAAGGTCTGGTAAGATAATAGCCATCTGTAATACCTCTTTTTCTTTCTATATGAAAATGATAACGCAATCATCCTCTTTTTTCAAGTTTTTTGCTCAATTTGCCTCTGTCGCAATCTGCAAGAGCGCCTTTTCAAACAAGTAACTTTTTTCATAGACACCTGTTTTAATCTGGTAGTCTGTTTCAATCAAATAAGAAATCGCTCGCTTGAGAAAGGCCAAGGAAATCCCTCTCGAATCTCTCAATGCGAACTTGATTTGATAAGGATTAGGATTGCGTCCCAAATAAGTCCCCAGACTGCTTACAATCTGCGATTCCGACTGACCAGCTTCTGATAAAATCTTCACTTGTGTAAAGGTACGAAACTGTCCTAACATGACAGCTATGAGCTTGATCTCATCCTCCCCTTGCAAGGTCAAATCTCTGACCAAGTCACGGGCCTGATCGATCTTTTTGCCCAAGATAAGCTGAGTCAAATCAAAAATATTGTCCTGCAGAGTCTTTGGAATAGCCTCGACAATATCCTTCTCCTCAATCACGCCGTCTGACTTATAAGACTGCAAAAAAAGGAGATTTTTCTGGATTTCACTAAATTGAAAACCAGATTTGATAAGGAGATTTTCAAAAGATTTTTCTGCAAAGTGCAAACCTTGTTTTTGGCTCCATTTTTGGAAATACTGGCGCAATTCTTGTTCTTTGACTTCTACTGCATCAAAAACCTTGGCATCTCGTTTGAGCAATTTGACCATCCGTCTTTTACTATCTAACTTTCCTTCAGCAAAAATCAACAACTTGGTTGTTGGCGAAGGGTTATCAAGGTATGCCTCAAATGACTTGAGCTCATCATCTGTTAAAAAACGTTTCTTGGCTGTTGTAATATCGACAAAATGGTCTAATATTACGATTTTCTCATCCGCAAAGAAAGGGAGACTGACCAGTTCCAACTCTAAGTCTTTATAAGCTACTTCTTTCATATCAAAGTAAGCAAAGTTAAGATCAGCTGGATCATAACCAATCTGTTTCAACACTTGACTCTTCATAACTTCAAACTGACCCTGGTCTGTCCCAGTAAATAGATTCAAGCTAGATAAATTTGATAGAGATACCTTTTGACTCTCTTCTATGGCTAGCATCTTCTCTCCTTTCTTCTGATTTTTTATTAAACTTAATCAATATAGCGCAATTTCCCACGGAAATCTTCTAGGCTCTCGTACCCTTTTTCCGCCATAATAGCTTTCAGTTCATTGGTAATTCGTTCAAAAGCACCGACACCTTCTTTGTGAAGGGTAGTCCCTACTTGCACCATACTCGCACCGCAGAGGATATGTTCAAAGGCATCACGACCCGTTAGAACACCACCCGTTCCGATGATTTGTATTTGGGGATTTAAACGTTGGTAAAAGGCGTGCACATTCGCTAGAGCAGTCGGTTTGATATACTCTCCACCAATTCCACCAAAACCATTTTTAGGACGAATCACGACAGACTCGTCTTCTATGTAAAGACCGTTTCCGATAGAGTTAACACAGTTGACAAACTTGAGCGGATATTTGTTAAAAATAGCTGCCGCTTGATCAAAGTGAACAATATCAAAATATGGTGGCAATTTGATCCCAAGAGGTTTGGTAAAGTAGGTAAAGACTTCTGCCAAAATACGGTCAGTTGTCTCAAAATCATAGGCAATCTGAGGTTTTCCTGGAACATTTGGGCAAGAGAGATTAAGCTCTGTCAGTCCTTTAAACTCGCTCTCTTGCACTTTTTTCAAGATGGTATGTGTTTCTTCTGGAGACATGCCAACTAGAGATAGGAAGAAAGTTCGGTTTGGCTCTTTTTCCTGCAAGTCCAAAAGATAGTTCAGATAGTAGTCTAAGCCATTATTTGGTAAGCCCATGGAGTTGATAGAACCAAGTGGAACATCCTGGTAGCGTGGCTCAGGATTGCCCTGACGAAAGTCCAAGGTCGCTGTCTTCGTGACAAAAGTACCCGCCGCTGAGTTTTTGACCCCTTCAAGCTCTTCTATCGTCATACAAGCCACACCCGCTGCATTCATCAAGCAATTGTCAAACTCAAAGCCCGCTATTTGTGTTTTCGTTGATACCATGATTCTGATCCTCCAGATTCCTTTTATTTCTAATATTATACCATACTTTAAGATTTTCTCTTTGAGAAACTAATTTCTATATAAAACGTTCGGTTTTGTAAATTGAAAGAATTTTTAGAAAATTTCTGTTTTTTCTTTACACTCAAAAAAAATTCTGCTATAATGACTCATGTAATAAAATATAACAACAAAAGGAGAACGATATGACATCTGCTAAAGACTATATCCAAAGCGTGTTTGCAACTGTGAAAGCTCGTAACGGGCATGAGGCTGAATTTCTCCAGGCGGTTGAAGAATTCTTCAGCACTTTGGAACCTGTATTTGAAAAACATCCTGAGTATATCGAAGAAAACATCTTGGCACGTATCACTGAGCCTGAGCGCGTAATTTCTTTCCGTGTTCCTTGGGTTGACCGTGAAGGCAAAGTCCAAGTCAACCGTGGTTACCGTGTTCAATTCAACTCAGCTGTTGGACCATATAAAGGCGGACTTCGTTTCCACCCAACTGTAAATCAAGGGATCTTGAAATTCCTTGGCTTCGAACAAATCTTTAAAAACGTTTTGACTGGACTTCCAATCGGTGGAGGTAAAGGTGGATCAGACTTCGATCCTAAAGGGAAGACTGATGCTGAAGTGATGCGCTTCTGCCAAAGCTTTATGACAGAATTACAAAAATACATCGGACCATCTCTTGACGTACCTGCTGGTGATATCGGTGTTGGTGGACGTGAAATTGGTTACCTTTACGGACAATACAAACGTCTTAACCAATTTGATGCGGGTGTCTTGACTGGTAAACCTCTTGGATTTGGTGGTAGCTTGATTCGTCCAGAAGCAACTGGTTATGGTTTGGTTTACTACACTGAAGAAATGCTCAAAGCTAATGGTAACAGTTTTGCTGGTAAGAAAGTGGTAATTTCGGGTTCTGGTAACGTAGCTCAATATGCTCTTCAAAAAGCAACTGAACTCGGCGCTACTGTTATCTCTGTATCTGACTCAAATGGTTATGTCATTGATGAAAATGGTATCGACTTCGACCTTCTAGCAGATGTGAAGAATAACCGTCGTGCACGTTTGACTGAGTATGCAGCTGAGAAAGCAACTGCTACTTACCATGAAGGTTCTGTATGGACTTACGCTGGAAACTACGATATTGCTCTTCCATGTGCGACTCAAAATGAAATCAACGGTGAAGCTGCTAAACGTTTGGTTGCTCAAGGTGTTATCTGCGTATCAGAAGGTGCTAACATGCCGAGCGACCTTGATGCGATTAAAGTCTACAAAGAAAACGGAATCCTTTATGGACCTGCCAAAGCTGCCAACGCTGGTGGTGTAGCTGTATCTGCACTTGAAATGAGCCAAAACAGCCTTCGCCTTTCATGGACACGTGAAGAAGTTGACGGCCGTCTCAAAGACATCATGACAAACATCTTCAACACAGCTAAAACAACTGCTGAAACATATGGTCTTGGTACTGATTACCTTGCAGGAGCAAATATCGCTGCCTTCGAAAACGTAGCAAACGCGATGATTGCACAAGGTATTGTTTAAAATTCATTTGCTCAATCCTCAATCGTTATGATTGGGGATTTTTATGTTGGCTTCAAAAAAGCTCACCATTTAAAATAGTAAGCTTAAAATCAAGATTTATTTTACCTCTACTAAGGCAAAAGACAGGCATTCAACTATTTCATTTACTGCTTCATCTATGTCTAGGTCCTCATTATCATTCAACATCATTGGAAGAGCATAAGAAAGACTCAAAGCTAGAATATAACGAACAATTCTTTCATTTGACCAATCTCGGATAACACCATTTTCTTTAAACTGATTCAGAACTGGACTAATTGGCTTAATGATAGAGTGAATAATAACATTCCCTAACTGGTCAGAAATAGTTTTATCAATAAAAGAACGGTTCAAGAGAATTTTAACTTGCATTTGATTCTTCTGAATGAAAACTAGTCTATCTCGAACAATACTTCTTAAAAATAGTGGAAAAGACTCTTGGTTTGCTGTAAATTTCTTCTCAGAAAAATCAGCAATTACATCTGGAATAACCTGTTCGAGAAAAGTTGACAGAATAGCTTCTAAGATGCCTTCCTTGGTCTTAAAGTAACTAAAAACGGTCCCTTCTGAAACTCCAGCCTCCTTAGCAATAAGGCTGGCTGTTGTATTTTCAAAGCCAATTTCTGAAAATAGCTTTAGACTTGATAATAATACTTGACGTTGT
The DNA here is from genome assembly GCF_023147855.1 of Streptococcus halitosis. Lineage (GTDB taxonomy): Bacteria > Bacillota > Bacilli > Lactobacillales > Streptococcaceae > Streptococcus > Streptococcus halitosis_B. The sequence goes on along the minus strand of NZ_JAHXOP010000001.1, from coordinate 76,380 downwards.
TTTAAACTCAAGTTGCTATTTTCTAATGTCTGGGCATACTTTTGTTCTAAACTTTCCATTGCTGGCACCTCTCTGCTACCCTCTTACTTTTACAACCTTCTTACCTCGAGTGTGTCCCGACTTCAGACTACGATATGCCTCTCTAACAGACTTTAGAGAAAAATCATAAACCTGATCAATATTCAGCCGAACCTTCCCATCTGAGACCATTTCCGCTAGAACTCTAAAATCATCATATGTGGAATGTCTCGGACCCGTGAACTGAGCTCCTCTTATCATAACATATGGTGAAGGTACTAGCGTTCCAATAGCCGTGCCCTTCAATCCCAAACTGAAAGCCAATTTAACATAATCACTTCCATAGCAATCCAAGAATTTTGTAATTGGCTTTGGACTTGCTGATAGAAGAGCATTCTGGATGTTCTCTTCGTAAGCTACTGGTATGGCACCTAAGGACTTCAGGTATTCTGAATTTTTCTTACTTGCAATTCCGATAACCGTTGCACCCTTAGCAACTGCATACTGTACTGCGATACTTCCAATACCACCTGCTGCTGCTGAAATAACTACAACATCTTTAGAGTTTAGCTCAATCTTTCTAAAAGCACCTCCCACTGTTAGAGAGGCTACACCCATAGTAGCTGCATGGTTCATATCAATCATCTCTGGTTTCAATACAATTTCCGATTCATTGACACAAATTTCTGTTGCCAAAGCTCCCTTCTTGGTGCCTAATCCAGGGTCACTGATCATTGTTCCAAAAACCTTATCCCCTACTGCAAACCGACTTACTCCTTCACCAACTTCTGTGATAACTCCAGCAAAATCCCGACCAATACCTCTTGGAAAAAGAGATGATTTTGACTCAAACCAATGACTTGGCTTCCTTAGTTTCGTCATAAAAGATAGAAAACGAAGTGGCTTTGCACCCTCAAAAGTTTTATAATCAATAGGATTTAAACCAACTGCATAAACTTCTACCCTAACTTGATTCACTTTCAAAGAATCAGATTTAATGTTCACTAAATCTAACACTTCTTCATCACCGAAACGACTATATTGTATTGCTTGAACAACCATTGTATGAACTCCTTACACATCTAAAAAAAATTGAGTGAGCACTCAATCATTTTTTCTTGATTATACACTTATTCTTCATAGATTTCAACTATACCGTTTCCACAGCTTCTAACAAAAGCTGTTCATGATAAAAATAGATCTATTTTTCCTTATGAAAGATTATCAAACTATAACTCAAAGAAATCCGACTGCTTATAAAAGCAGCCGGATTTTTATATATCTAATTTTTCAAAAAATTTGCCTGTTGACTGCTTTTCTTTTAACTTCTCCAGCAGCTCATTTTCCAGAAAAGGACTTAGTTCGTCAAAATCTTGACAAACCTTAAAAACAGTCTCTCTATCTATATGGCCAAAAGTTAGTTCATAATAGTCCTTATGATGATGCCAGTTCTGGTCATAATTGATATCTTTCCGTTGATAGTAAACAATATTTTGCTTCGATGTCAGGTAAAGCTTCTGCGTCAGAATGCTTTTCTGATCTTTGGACAGCTTGCTCCGACTGAAAATTTTAACTCCTTGAAAAATCTTGCGCTCATGGATACCCTGATTTGTGACTTTCAATTCAACTCTTTTATAGTGCATATAGTCACCTCCAAAAATTACTTTCATTATATCAAACTCTGGCAGATTTGCAAGCAAAAGTATCATTTCCAAAAGTCTTTAGTCGCCTCTAGAATCTCTTCCGTTGATGTCACAGTAGCCTCAATAATGCTCTTACCAGTCTTTTTCAGATAAGCTTGTATCAGATGATAGCCATAAGCATAGCCTGCAGCATAGGGCATACCGACTGGTATCTGACCCTGTATCTCAGCTATTTCATCACCGTAAAGATAAGGAGCCATTTCCGCCATCCCTGTTAGCTGAAGCTGACTTGAGATGATGGGCTTAATCTCTTCTAACTGCTCTGGACTGGTTGAAGTGACCCAAGATCCGATGAGATCTTTGCCATAAAGCTCAGCTGCAAAAGACTCTGCCAATCCTTCACTGACTACCCAGTCTGCTAGTGTCGTCTGCTGGTTCCATTTGATAAATTGGAAGCGGACATTATGATTGCACTCGTGGGCCAGAGCCGCTTGCACACGTGGCAAAGTATAGTCATTCGGTAGCAGACTAAGCATGAGGTAACCTGGAATTCCACCATCTCCGCTATAACCCTTATTGAGCTGTAACATGGCCTTTTCAGGGTTGCCCAATAAAATAGTAAAATGGTAATCCTCAACCTCTAAATCATAGCCAGCTTGCTCAAAAAGACCAATACTCCTCTTGATGGTATCTTGACAATTTTGCCAGAGTTGATCAGAACTTAGAGCGTCGATAGCCGGTCTATCCTTTTCCGAGAGAGTTGCAGGCAACTGATTCATAAAGCCAAGTAGAAACAGAGCATCAAATCCTCCAGGATACTTCGCTTTTAAAGGAATGTGTTGAGTTTGGTATTTCGTTGCAAAAGGTGCTAATATTTTGGCTCGAAAGCAACCTTCTCTCTTTTCTAAGGGTAGCTCTAGCATCTCTTGATAAACTTTATCTGAACGAATCATATTGATTTTCATAGTAATCTCCTTTCTTATCTACTATTAGTATAATCCCTTACCCAAGGTCAGGGTCAAGAAGAAAATTGAATTTCTATCAAAATTCTAGTAACTTTTGGAAAAAATGACATACTAAATCTTTCGTATCAGACTATAATTTCAAGTAGGTTTACCCATTTTAAATCAAAACGATCGAGGTTTTTTTGAAGCTTCATCTTCTATCAAAACTTCTTCTTCCATAGCATTTTTTATTTTTTTGCCCAAAGATAATAACGTTTCTACATCAGAGGGTTTGCTTGTCCCGAGAGGATTCCAAGTAGAAGATGATAAATTTTCATATTCCTTAGACCGAACTCGAAATTTAATGTTATCCCCCTTGGTGTCTATGTCTACATTTAAGGCTCTCGCCCCCAGTTTAGGCTCCTTATTTTTTATCCTACAGAAAATAACTTCTCCTGATACAATCTCCTTTCCATCACACCAAATCCTAATATTTCTTCCAGATAATTCTACGACAAAATTCTTCACTAGACTACCTTGTATTTTTTTAATTAAAAGAAAACTAATACCAAAAAATACTAATACTATCGTATAAAGAAAAAGAGGTTGTGATTTAAAAAAATCATTCAGTTTTAAATAGAATATAGCCAACTGTATTCCCAATACAGGAAGCATGAGGAACATGGGAAAAAGGATACCAATTATTATATCTGATTTTGCTGTTGTCGCTGTAAATTCATATCTTTCCATCAATATCACCTTTATAACATTTCCTTTTTATAGGACATTAATCCCATACTAAGACGGATGCATCAGGGAGTTCAATCTCCCTTTCCCCTAGCAAAGATAAATTTTGAACTATTCTAAGGATATTGTACCACTATTTCTGCAAAAAATACCTTAGCAAACATAATCTCCTTCCACAGATACATCATCGATTTATCGAGCGTTGGAGTTTGATTGACATGGTTCTCTAATCAAACTCCAGAACTTTATGATGAAAATCTTATGGAACAACTGGAGACACTTCATAAATTTTCTCTTTTCAATTATAAAGAAAAACCGCTAATCCTAAGAATAGCGGTTTAATCATGTTTTTAAGCTACAAATGTAGTTGCTCTATTATTTAAGAGTAACTGAAGCTCCAGCTTCTTCCAATTTAGCTTTGATTTCTTCAGCTTCTGCAGTTGGAACGCCTTCTTTGATGACACCTGGTGCACCATCAACAAGTTCTTTAGCTTCTTTAAGTCCAAGACCAGTGATTTCACGTACAGCTTTGATAACGCCAACTTTTTTGTCACCAGCAGCTGTCAATTCAACGTCAAATGAATCTTTAGCAGCACCAGCGTCAGCAGCACCAGCTGCAGCTACAGCTACAGGAGCAGCTGCAGTTACACCAAATTCTTCTTCGATAGCTTTTACAAGGTCGTTCAATTCAAGGATTGAAGCTTCTTTAATTTCAGCAATAATGTTTTCAATGTTCAATGCCATTGTTATTTCCTCCAAATAAGTTTTTAATTATAATAGTTTTTCGTAGCTATGCTACGCTGCGTAGCTTAAGATTAAGCTGCGTCTTCTTTGTTGTCTGCAACCGCTTTGACTGCAAGAGCAACGTTGCGCACTGGCGCTTGAAGTACAGAAAGGAGCATAGAAAGAAGTCCTTCGCGGTTTGGAAGAGTTGCAAGAGCAACGATTTCTTCTTTAGATGCGACAGCGCCTTCAATTGCACCACCTTTGATTTCAAGTGCTTCAGCGTTTTTAGCAAAGTCGTTCAAGATTTTCGCTGGCGCGATAACATCTTCATTAGAAAATGCTACGGCAGATGGTCCAACAAATACTGATGCAAGATCTTCAAGACCAGCTTTTTCAGCTGCACGACGCAAGATTGAGTTTTTAATAACTTTATACTCAACTTCGCTTCCACGAAGCTCACGACGAAGAACTGTATCTTGATCAACTGTCAAACCACGAGCGTCTACAACGACGATAGATGCAGCAGCTTTCATTTTTTCAGCTACTACGTCAACTAGTTCCGCTTTTTTAGCAATAATTGCTTCACTCATTAGTGTGTTCACCTCCGTAATTATTTTGCTTGGGGAATTTTTCCAAAAGAAAAACGCGCCCAAACCTAGACACGAAAGTACAATACGCTTCTTTTTACATGATACGTTTTGTCCTCGGTAGGATCTTTATGAGTCGAGCTCCCCTACTGTCTTAGGCAGTTTTTTCAAACCGTATATAAGTATAGCATAGACAAAAAAAGAATGCAAGATTTTTGCAAACTTTTTTTGAAATTTTTTTAAATTTCTACTGTCAAAACTTGACCTTCCTTGACAACCTGCTCTCCTGCAATATAGACATCATCAACATCACTGGATTTGACTGCGTATACGAGGTGAGAGAGCATATTTTCCTGAGGTTGGAGATGGATTTTTCCTTGAGGATTAATGACCAGAAAATCTGCCTGCTTACCAACTTCCAGACTTCCTATCTGATCTTCCATCCCAAGAACCTTAGCACCTTCTATCGTTAGAGCTTTGAGAGCTGTTTCGATAGGAAATTGGCTGGCATCTCCACTCTTCATTTTCTGAAGGAGGGCTGCTGTCCGTCCTTCCTCAAACATATCTAGATTGTTATTGGAAGCAACCGAGTCAGTCGCAATCCCCACTGCTACTCCTGCTTTTTGGAGTTGGATGATTGGAGCGATTCCTGAGGCCAGTTTTAGATTACTGATAGGATTGTGGGCGATAGCCACATGAGAAGTTGCCAAACGTTCAATTTCTTGTTCGTTTAGTTCGACCCCATGAGCAAAAACAGACGGATGATCTAAGTAACCCAGTTCTTCTAGAAAGGCGAGGGGGCGTTTGCCATAGCGTTTCAGGATAATTCCTGATTCCTCCTTGGTCTCCGCCACATGGATATGGATGGGAATGTCCAGCTCTTTTGCCATATCTAAGCTCGCTTCTAGCAAGTCTCTACTACAGCTATACGGAGAATGTGGAGCTACCATAACCTTGAAATTTGGATTTTCATATCCTAAGATTTCCTCGATGATGGCTCGAGTTCTCCTTATGGTCTCAGCAGTTGTTTCTGCTTCTGAAGAAAAGAGGGTCGGTGAGAAATAACAACGCATCTTGGAAGCCTTGACTGCCTGATAAATTCTCTCAATATCCACACCATTGGGATTATACATATCGTTGAAGGTTGTTGTCCCTGACTGGAGCATCTCCGTCAGAGCTTCTTTAACCGCCTTGGTAGTCATGTCGGGAGTAAACTCAGTTTCTGCTGGCCAGATATAGTCATTGAGCCATTCATGGAGATTGCTGTCATCTCGGATTCCTCGCAAGCCTGTCATAGCAGAATGGGTATGGCAATTAACCAAACCAGGCATAATCCAGGCTCCTTGATAGTCTATAATCTGCTCAGCTTGCTCCAAAATCTCTGGCTTCTCTTGGCCGACATAGACAATTTGAGAGTCCTTAACGGCTAAGACACCATCCAAATAAACATGGAAATCTTGGTCACAAGTCACGATATTTACATGCTGATAGACTTTCATTATAGGCTCCTTTTCTATAAGACAATTTACAGTGAATAATTTTTCTAGCTATTGTAACAAAAAAGTCATACAAAGGCAACTTTTTTTGTCCATAAGATTTTAAAATAGAAAGGATTATTCAGAGCTAAAAGCTGCTGCTTTTTGCATTTGGTAATACTTGCCCTTTCTAGCCATGAGCTCCTGATGATTGCCATGCTCCACAATGTCACCATCTACCAAGACAAGAATCAAATCCGCATCCTGAATTGTTGACAAACGATGGGCAATGATAAAGCTTGTGCGCCCCTTCATCAGTTTGGCAAAGGCATCCTGAACTAGAACTTCTGTCCGTGTATCGATGGAGGAAGTCGCTTCGTCTAAGATAAGAATCTTTGGAATAGCTAGAAAGACTCGGGCGATGGTCAAGAGCTGGGCTTGCCCAACAGAGAGAGATTCTCCTGCATTTTCCAACTTGGTATCGTATCCCTGTGGCAACTGTTGGATGAAAAAGTCTGCGTTAGCTGCTTTTGCAGCAGCAATCACCTGCTCCCAGCTGGAATCAGGATTTCCAAAAGCAATATTATCATGAATGGTCCCTTGCTTGAGCCAGGTCTCCTGGAGCACCATCCCAAACTGCTGTCTCAATGACGCTCGGGTATAGTCGTAAATGGAATGACCATCTAACAAGATATCTCCTGAATTTATAGGATAAAAACGCATGAGAAGATTGATAAGAGTTGACTTCCCAGCACCTGTCGGACCAACGATGGCCACCTTGCTACCAGCAGGAATGTCAATGGATAAAGCCTTAATCAAGACCTTCTCAGGATGATAGCCGAAAGAGACGTGTTTAAAGGAAATGGCTCCCTTCACTTGGTCACTGATCAAGATTTCCTTACCTGTTTCAGACACCTCAGGACTTTCTAAGACGGCATAGACACGCTCTGCGCAAGCGAGGGCACTTTGCAACTCGGCTAGAACTGAAGAAATATCATTAAAGGGCTTGGTGTACTGTTGGACATAGTTCAAAAAAGTCACTAAACGCCCAATGGTCAAGGTTGAACCCATCATGATACGATAGGCTCCCACTCCAGCAAGAAGGGCATAAATGAGCGCATTGACAAAGCGAGTTGAAGGATTAACCGTTGATGAATAAAAGATGGCTGACTGAGAATAGCCTGCATAGTTGGCATTCGCCTCGTGCAGTCTTTGGATAAACTCTGTCTGAGCATTGAAGGACTGGATAATAGTTTGCTGGCTAAGAGACTCTTCAATCAACTGAGTCTGAATCCCCCTGGTCTCTGTTTGCTTCTGAAAGAGATGATAGGAGCGTTTGGCAATAAAGCGTGAAATCACCATAGACAGTGGCGTCAACAGCAAGACCAAGAGAGTCATGAGAAGGTGAATTTGGAGCATGGCTAGAATACTAACCAAAATCATCAAAACACCAATGAAAAATTGGTTAAAAATCATGGTCAAGCCAGCTGCCAACTGTTCGATGTCTGTGGTTACACGACTAACCATCTCTCCACTTCCTTGCCTATCTACAAAGGCAATCGGTAAACGATGGAGCTTATGAATGATTCGCTCTCGTAAATCTTTAGTATAAGAGAAGATTAGGCGATTATAAAGAAGAGGATTGGCCCATTGAACTAGGGTATTTCCTATGACCACCAAGATCATCTGGAGAAAAATCTGCCAAAAAACTAGCGAAGAACCAGCCACTAGGACCTGGTCAATGACCTGCCCGATCAGAATAGGTAGGTAGATTGATAAGCCAACCTGGGTAATAGTTCCTAGAAAGGCTAGGAAAAGAAGGAAAGGATGGTTTGCTAAATCTACGGCTAAACGTTTGAGCGTCTGGTTTGCGGTTTGTCGTCTCATGCTAGTCCTCCTTTCCATGTTGGGATGCATTGATTTCACGATAGACTTGGCTAGTTTTCATCAAGTCCTCGTGCTTGCCGATAGCTAGAAGCTCCCCTTTTTCCAAGAGGAGAATCTGGTCAGCCATCTGTAAAGTCGAGGTTCGTTGAGAAATCAAGATTAGGCTCGTGTTTGGCAGATTTTCTCTAATAGCTTTCAAGAGCTTGGACTCAGTGATGGTGTCCAGTGCCGAGGTCGCATCATCTAGGATGAGAAATGGAGCTTGGCGCAATACCGCTCGAGCGATAGACAGCCTTTGTTTTTGTCCGCCTGAGAAATTTCGTCCTCCTGCCTCAACTAGGGCATCCAAAAGTCCTTCCTTTTCACTGACAAAATCCTTAGCTTGCGCAATCTCCAAGGCCTGCCAGAGTTCTTGGTCAGACACTTCTCGATTAAAACCCAGAGTCAAGTTGGAACGAATAGTTCCCTTAAAGAGTTCGACTTTTTGAGGCACATAGGCAATCCAAGACCGCCACTGCTCAAGATTACGAGGACTACGTCCATTTCGATAAAGGTCAATGCTCCCCTTGTCTACCGGATAAAGTCCAAGTAAGACTTGCACCAAGCTTGATTTACCTGAACCAGTTCCCCCGATGATACCAAGGATCTGCCCTTGATTCATATCAAAGGAAATGTTTCTCAGAGAAGGCTGGGCCGCATCAGGATAGGTAAAGGTTAATTCTTTGACTTGCAAAACCCAATCACCGGTAGCTTGCTTTTCTTCTAATTCTGAAAAAATATCTTCTGGAGCTTCGGTAAAAACTTCCTCAATTCTCTTGGCTGAGATATAGGACTGGTTGAGAGAATTTATCAGCATGGCGAGCTTAACCAATTCCACCAAAATCTGTAAGATATAGTTGATAAGGGCAATGAGGGCACCTTGACTGAGTAAACCTCCTTGAATTGAAATATAGCCCTGCCAGATGATGACGAGAAGAGTTCCATTAACAATCAGATAGGTCAGAGGTGTTAATAAACTAGACCAGAAGCCTGTTTTTTCTTGCAATCTAGCATAAAGTTGGTTAAGGGTTTGAAAAATCTGTAACTCTCGTTTTTCCTGGCCAAAAGCACGAATAACTCGCATGCCTTGTAATTGCTGGCGCGTTTCCTGAACCAGCTGATCCGTTTTCTTTCTGAGACTACTGTAGAGAGGATTGACCAGCCGAGATAACCCGACAATGACAATCGTCAAAATGACAACCATAACTAAAAACCAGAAAGTCAGCTCAGCCGAGATGCGATAGGCCATAAAAATGGCACCAAAAACGATAATAGGCGCTCGCAAAAAGAGGCGCAGGAATTGATTGATCCCAGTCTGAATCTGGTAGGTGTCCGAAGTCAAGCGGGTCACCAAGCTAGAAGTTGTCAGACGATCTCTGCTATCCTTTGGCAAGGAAAGAATATGACGATAAAGGTCGTCTGTCAGTTCCTTGGCGAATCCAACCGCTGCCTTGGCTGAGTAAAACTGGGCTACCAAGGCCACTAAAACACCAATCACTGCAAAGACAAGGAGTAGGCCAATCTGCATCCAGAGATGGCCTTGATCTCTCTGGGGCAAGGACTGGTCAACAATCCCAGCAATCACCATGGGAACCAAGAGTTCAAAAACAGCTTCAAGTAGCTTGAACAAGGGAGCCAAAATTGATTCTTTGATATAGGGTTTGAAGTAAGATAGTAAGTGTTTCATAAGTCCCTTCTATTCTTATTCTGGAAATGAAGAAAGTGGGAAGACCCACCCTCTCAGTTTTATTTATTTAAGTAAGGCAATAGATAGCCATATCCTGCTTTTTCCATCTCATCCTTGGCTACAAAGCGCAAGGATGCAGAATTAATACAGTACCGCAGGCCACCTAATTCCTGAGGTCCATCTGTGAAAACATGACCCAAGTGAGCATTTCCTGATCGAGAACGAACCTCGATTCGCTCCATTCCATGGCTCAAATCCTTGTAATAGTGAATCAATTCCTTAGAAATCGGACGACTAAAACTTGGCCAACCACAACCTGAGGCAAACTTATCCTTAGCAAAAAAGAGTGGCTCCCCTGTCGTGATGTCTACATAAATCCCCTCTTCAAAAGTTTGGTCATAAGCATTACTAAATGGAGCCTCTGTAGCAGCTTCTTGCGTAACACGATAAGACTCTTCAGTTAAGCTTTCCTTTAACACCTCTTGACTAGGCTTTTCATAGTTAGAGGCGTCAATCAATGGCTTATCAGCATCCGTCACATCGATATGACAATAACCTGAAGGATTTTTCTTGAGATAGTCTTGATGGTAGTCTTCTGCTAAAATGTAGTGGCGAAGTTTCTCCACCTCTACTGCAATCTTTCGACCCAGCATACGCTCCTGCTCCTGCACCACTGTGTAGATAGCTGGCAAGTCTGCTTCATCTTGGTAATAAATACCAGTACGATATTGGCGACCACGGTCATTCCCTTGTTGGTTAATAGACAAGGGATCAATGACACGGAAATAATAAAGTAAAATTTCTCTGAGTGACACTACTTTCTCATCATAAATCACTTGAACAGTCTCTGCATGGTCTGTTTCCTTGAGCAACTGGTAATTGGTTGTTTCGACTTGGCCATTAGCGTAGCCGACACTGGTTGCTAGCACTCCAGAAATACGTGAAAAATACTCCTCTAACCCCCAAAAACAACCACCTGCTAGATAAATTTCTGCCATCTTCTTTCTCCTTTATCAAGTTTTTAACCAATACTCTTCAAAAATCTCTCCAAACCACGTCAGCGTAGCCTTACCGTATATATGTGACTGACTTCGTCAGTCTTATCTACAACCTCAAAACACTGTTTTGAGCAGCCTGCGGCTAGCTTCCTAGTTTGCTTTTTGATTTTCATTGAGTATAAACTTCTTTTCAAAAAAAGGATAGGAAGTCCTCTGATCGAGACTTTCCCCATCCTATCTTCTATTCTTTATTTTTCTTCAACACGGACACCTTGGGTATCAACTTTCAAATTATGAAGTTTGCCTTTGAAAGACTGCTTTTGCAATTCTGCCTTAATCGCGGGCATCTTGTCATGAGAAGCCAAGACCATAACTGTTGGCCCGGCACCAGAAAGATAGGTTGCATAGGCACCATTCTCTTTGGCTACTTGCTTAATCGTTGCAAATTCACGGACTAGACTTTGACGATAACGCTCGTGGAAGAGGTCTCCCTCGATTGCTTGTCCAGCTGTCACCATGTCTCCTGCCAACAAGGCTGCAACAGCAACATTTGCGATAGAACTAGCTGCAACTGCTTCCTTGTAGGGCAATTTTTTAGGCAAGACACCACGACTGTCTCGAGTACGCAATTCATAGTTTGGAATGTAGGCTAGGAAATCACACTCTGGGAAGTCTGCTACGATAGCAGAGACTTGCCCTTCAACGGAACTTGCAATAACGAGTTTACCATAAATGGCTGGAGCAACATTGTCAGGATGCCCTTCAATCTTGGTCGCCAGCTGCAATTTGTCTTGGTCGGATAAATTGAGCTTGCCCAGTTGATTAGCTAGTTCAATTCCAGCAACAATAACAGAGCTTGAAGAACCCAAACCACGCGCTAGGGGAACATCACTGGTCATTTTCAAGCGTCTCGGTTGTAAGTCTGGCGCAATTTGCAAGGCAATTTTAAGCAAAAGATTGCGCTCATCATGGGGAATCCATTTGCCAATCTGGTGTTCAATCAACCACTCATCTCGTTCTTCACAGACCTCAATTTGAAGATACTTGGTTACAGCTACACCGACCGAATCAAAACCTGGCCCGATATTGGCACTTGTTGCAGGTACAATAATCTTCATCCTAGTCTCCTAACACCTTGAATGTATTCAAGAGGTCAAATTCTGAAGCTTTGGCCAACCCAGCTGAAACATTCTCAAGTTGTGCTTTATTGATCTTATGTGTAATAATCACTACACGCGCCTTGTCACCCTCTTTGCCATCTTGGAGGATTTGCTTGAAGGAAATATCTTGAGCATTAAAGATTTCAGCAAGTTTCAAGACCTGACCTTTTGAATCTGGTGCCAAGATTGAGAAATAGTAGTTTGCTTTAACATCTTCTGGATTTGCCAAAACCAAGTCACGGCTGTATTCGTTGAAGTCTTTTCCAATTGTTCCATCATTCAAACGACGAACGATACGGACAATATCCGCCACAACACTTGTTGCAGTTGGTTTTTGACCCGCACCTGGTCCGTAGTACATAGACTCACCGATGCCGATAGACTCCACAAAGACTGCGTTCATTACCCCATTGACACTAGCAAGTGGATGTGCTTTGGGAAGGAAGGTTGGAGTTACTTCCGCAGCAATACCCGAAGGAGTTTCCTCGATAGAACCTACCAATTTCACTACATAGCCCAGGTCTTGGGCTACAGCTACGTCTTCTGGTGTGATGTTGCGGATTCCCTTGTGGGCTACATCGTCAAAGGCAACCTTCATCCCAAAGGCAAATTGGCTCAAAATCACCATCTTGTAGGCTGCATCAATCCCATCCACGTCATTTGTAGGGTCGCTTTCTGCAAATCCAAGTCTTTGAGCTTCAGCCAAAGCATCTTCATAAGACCAGCCTTCTTCCACCATCTTGGTCATCATGAAGTTAGAAGTTCCGTTAACGACACCAAGAACGCGCGTGATTTTATCAGAAGCCAATGAATTTGCTAGAGTGCGAAGAATTGGAATCCCACCAGCAACAGCTGCTTCGTAGTAAAGTGCTACATTATGCTCTTTAGCGATTTCTAGCAATTCTGCACCATGGACAGCCAAAAGGTCCTTGTTAGCAGTAACAACGTGTTTCCCAGCTTCTAAGGCACGAGTGATAAAGGTTTTAGCTGGTTCGATACGCCCCATCAATTCCACTACAATAGTAATGTCCTTGTCTGATAAAATATCGTCTACATTGGTTACAAAGTTAAAGTCATTTCCTGCAGCAAGCAAGCGGTTCTTTTCATCTTCATCCTTGACCAATACCTTGGCTACTTCAATCTCTGAATGAGCTGACTGAACGATTTTTTCTCCATTTTCCTTTAGGAGGAAAGGCACGCCACTTGCAACGGTACCAAATCCAAGTAAAGCAATTTTAACTGTCATGTTTGTCTCCTAGAAATTTTCTGATATAGCCATTATAACAGAATTTTATGAAAATTCCTATTATAGTAAATCACTATTTCAGTCTGGTAAAGAAAAAACGAATCCCATGATTCGTCTTTCTTGATAAATGAAAATTGATTTTAAAAATTATGAACAAATCTTTTGCAGACCGAGAACTGCGTCATGGTTAATCAATATTTGCCCATACTCTTGCAAAACGGAACGACTGATGTCACTGTCATCTGCAAACTCACGCATACGAGCCAAGAGCCAGGCTGGATATGGACTTGGATGATTTTCCACATCGACTAAGATTGTCAAATAGTAGTGTCCATTCATCTTATAGAGTTCAGATGTTTCCATCTGGTAGTTAACCGTCTTTGCAAAAGCAACTAAGTCAGCAAGACTTGTAAAACGCAAGATATAGTAGATATAAGGTTCTTTCTTATTCTCCGTCTCCTTGTCTGCCTGCTCTTGCTCTTCTTCCTTTGCTTCGACCTGCTCTAGAGATTGGATGGCCTCAATATCGTCCTTGGTCTTATCTGCAATGCTCTTTTCCAAGGTTTTGAGAAATTCATCTGGCGACATTTGGGCTAATTCTTCCATGTCTGGTAGATCCGCCAAATCTTCAAAATCCAGATTTTGGTCAATCTTGGACTTGGTCACAAAGACGTCGACCTTATCAGGTTTTGGCGTCACGCGGAAACTCAGCATGCCACTATCCAAGAAATTGTCTGGCATCTCTAACTCATCTAAAATAGCATAGAAAAACTCTTCGGTTTTTTCCTGAGGAACGAGAAAGTCTGCAATCTCCATTCCCCGATCCATCAAATCATCTAAAGTCATTGTGATTTTCAGTGTTGTATCACTGATTTGTTTCATCTTCATATCTAGTAACCTCATACTTTCAGTCTATCTATTATACTAGATTTTTACGATTTTATCAAAAGAATGAAGCGAGAATATTGTATATTTAGAGTTAACTTTATAATATTAGCGTCAATATAAAACTTAAAAAACACCTTAAAATCAGGTTTAGTCCTACCTGCTTCTAAGGTGTTTACACATCACATTTATTCCTCAATCATATGGTGTGAAGAATTATCCTCAACATGAGATGAATTCTCAGTCGAACTAGAAGTTTCAGTTATCTGTTCTTTCTTATCTTGCTCCACTGCTACCGTGGTTTGACTTATTTTCCAAATTCCTTCTTCGTTTACTTTGTAACCATCAGGTGTTGTTGCGTTCTTCAACAAAGAACCATCAGCTTGGAAATAGTACCAATTACCATCAAGCTGTTTCCAACCCGTTTGCATAGCTCCTGACTCATCAAAGTAATAATGTTCACCATTTACTTTATGAAGGCCCACCAACATGATTCCATCTTCAGGATTTAGATAATACCAGACGCCTTTGTCTTTTATCCAACCAGTTTTCATGGATCCATTTGATTCAAAGTAACGATAATGATTATCAAACCATTTCCATCCAGTTTGCATGACTCCAGATTTGCTAAAGTAATATTGCTTACCATCTACTTGATGAAGGCCGACTAACATAACGCCTTCCTTACCTTCAAGATAATACCACGCATCACCATTCTTCAACCAACCAGTTTGGAGTGCGCCCGACGTAGCGTAATAATGCCAAGAATCATTTGACCACTGCCATCCAACTTGCATAGTACCTGCTGAGCTGAAGAAATAGTTCTTACCGTCAATTTCTTTAGAACCTACGACCATGATACCTGTTTCAGGGTTCAAATAATACCATGATTCATTATCTTTCAACCAACCAGTTTTCATAGCTCCAGAACTTGCAAAATAGTTCCAGTGACCATCAACAAAGGCCCAGCCTGTTTGCATGGCACCACTGGCATTCAAATAGTAACGGACACCATTGATATCTTGGCTTCCAGTTAACATGATGCCATCTTTATCCAAATAATACCATGTTTCCTGATCCTTGACCCAGCCGGTTTTCATAGCTCCAGAACTTGCAAAATAGTTCCAGTGACCATCAACAAAGGCCCAGCCTGTTTGCATGACACCTTCTTGATTAAAGTAGTATGTGCTTCCATTGATATTCTTTTTACCGACAGTCCGTAATCCATCCTCATCATAGAAATACCAATCTGAGTCAATCTTTTGCCAAGTTGAAGGATTACCTGCTGTTTGGAGTGCACCACTTTCGCTAAAGAACATCTTCTTACCATTAAAGACTTGATAGCCTGTTAGCATCTTACCATCTTTATCAAATAGGTATTTCTGCCCCGCAATTTCTAAGAGTTCATTATAGCTTCTTGCTCCCGTTGATGTGATATAGTACCAATTACCATCTTGGTTAAACCAACCAGTTTCTCGCATGTCACCGTTGTTATTTAGGTAATACCAGTTTCCATCAATTTTTTCTCTAGAATCTTTCAAATGCAACCATTTGCCAGCTTGCATTTGTCCTTGTCCATTAAAGAAATAATAAACACCGTCTATTTTTCGCCAACCAATCGTCATTTCATCATCGGACAAGCGATATTTCCAGTAACCATCTTCTTTATACCATTTTTCTCTAACTGTCGGTATATCAGGAAAAACTTCCGAAACGTTAGTAAATCCTTCTTTATCTATATCAAAAACAGTCGCATCTTTGGTATGACTATAAGCTTTTACTATTTTTATATTCTTTTCTCGAAGTAGAGCTCTAGTGGATTCACGATTAATATCTGATCCACTTGTCTGAACAACAATACTTGGTGATAAATTATTAATAAAGTTAACTGTATTTGAAATTGTCGCATCATAATGATGGTTCCATTTCATCATATCAACCTTACCGATAACCGGGCCTAACTTATCTTCTGCTCCTTCGGCATTGTCCAAATCTCCACCTAGATAGATTCTCTTTCCAGCTACAGTAACAACAGCAACTATTGAGTTTGAATTATCATCGAAAACCTTTTTAAGCTTTCCTTCACTGTCATACTCATTTTTGTAGTTATAAAGCTGAATATCCATATCACCCATGGTAAAGTGGCTGTCGTTGTCAGAGATATCTTGTATAAGATTTACACCACGTTCAAGAGCTGTTTTAACCGCATTATCATAGTTATAGAGATTATCCCACAACCTCCACTGTGTTGTAATGCGTTCATCTGAGTATCTTTTCAGATAAAATTTATCAACAGGATAATGTTTTAGTACTTCATCTGCAGAACCAATATGATCACTGTGGACATGAGTACCCAAAATAAAATCTAATTTTTCAACACCAACCTGTTTCAGATGACGGAACAATCGATCCTCTAAAACTTGATCATTGTCCATGGTAATTCCCCACCTATCTGGATAACGTGGATTGCTTCCATCTGGGAAATCATAATCCTCACCCATATCAATTAAAGCAAAGTGCCCTTTGCTTTCTAAGAGAATGGCATCACTCCCTGACTTAGATTTTAAATTAATAAAGTGGATTCGATTACCATCCCCTGCGGAAATGGTATCCGCATCGACTGATGATAATTTGGCAGTCATAATTAAAGTACATATGAGAAAACTAAATAATATTAACTTTCTTATTTTTGTATTCTTCATTGTATATCACACTTTCCTTTATCATTTCTATGAACCATCATTTTAGCCTATTTTCATATCCTGCTTTGTATATGAATAGTACTATCCTGATTTTCCCAATAAACACTCAAAAGACTCGCTCTCCTATGAAACTGGGCTACTTCTCTATCTTACGATAGGCTTTTATACTATGGCTATACCACTCCTGCATTTCTTTTGATGGAGGAGTCATATAATCACCATACATCTGTGTTAAAAAGGCATCATAATTTTTAGGAATTGGCATCATTCTCCCTTCAAATTCTGTTAAAATCAGTTCTTTAAAGGTCCCTACTGGAAAGACTTCTTTCATTTTTTCTTTTCCAACTCCAACAGCTCCTTCATAAGTAGGATTTTCTGTCACACTATTTTTTACTAATTGATCGATTTTCTTATAGAAATATCTCGGATTAACAAGTCTGAGAGGATACCACGTACACAATCGAAGAAAATCCTTTAATTTGCTATCTCCGTGAACCGCACGTTCTTTTTTGATATAGGCAAGCTGACGCAAGGCAACATATTTATAGCTCTTATCAACGATGCTCAAATCTGAAAATTGATCGATTGGAAAGACATCAATAAACAAACTAGTATCATGACGCTTATACTTTACATTATCCTCAATGACAGTTGATGTATCTAAAATAGCTGCAAAATTATGGAAATACCAAGATGAAGTATCATAGGAAAGGACTTGATAAATAGGATGCTGGTCCTCTTCAATAGCTTTCAATAAACGTTCATAGTCCTCTCTATACAGAGAAATATCAATGTCATCATCCCAAGGAATCATGCCTTTATGACGAACAGCTCCCAGCATTGTTCCATAGCTAAGGAAATAAGAAATATTATTTTTTTTACAAATTTCGTCAATATAGTCCAAAATGCCCAGTTGAATAGTTTTAATCTCATTTTTTTCTAAATACTGCATTTAATCCTCCAATTTATAAGCTTCAAATTCATGGATATAAATCTGTTTTTCTTTAGGTGGCACTGTCATATAATCATCATAAAACTGTTTTAAAACAGTATCAAAATGTTTAGGCGCTGGAAGAACAAGATGTTCAAAAGGCGTTTCAATCGGTTCATCAAACATATCTCTTGGAAAAATTTCCTTTTCCTTAGCTTTTGACGGAATGAAAGCTATATATTTCCCATTCTCAACCCTATATCTTTGAATTTGCTTTTCGATTTGATTAGCGAAGAAGCGTGGAGAAACAGGGCGAAGAAGAAGCCAGAATAAAGTACGAATCAAATCTTTTAACTTGCTATCTCCATAAACAATATTCTTATACTTACTGAAGGATAATAGTTTAAAACTCTCCAACTTATAGCAGACATCAACTACCTTAGTATCATTAAATGTATCCATCGGAAAAATATCAATGAATACACCCGAATCATAAGTTTTTGTATTTCTCGTATCAATTATTTTTGTTGTAGGATCTACAATTTTGATAAAGTTATTAAAATATTGGTCATCCGTTTCTAACGAGAGAAGTTTATATCTTGATTGCTTCTCACTAAATAACTGAATAAACTTTTCATAGTTTTCACGAGTCATAGAAAGGTCTATATCATCATCCCAAGGAATAAATCCCTTGTGTCGAATAGCACCAATCAAGGTTCCATAGTTAATACAATAGTTGATGCCGTGCTCCTTACAAAAGGAATCTATAAAGTCTAAAATATCAAGTTCAAGCTTTTTAGCTTCTTCAATGCTTAATTTTCTCATATATTTCTCCTATTATTTTATAACGCGTTTTTTTAGCGAAATAAAGTGTCCTAAAAATTCATAGAAAATACTATCTTTTGTCCATACTAGTAAGCCAATATAACTGAGTGCAGATAATGCCATAATGATAAATATATTAATAAAGAGTGGTAAGTTGATAACCATTTGTACCGGATATATAAAATTGACTAAGAAGTAAATTAGAATAAATGTCGATGAGAAGAGAGAATACCGTAAAGTATACTTTAGAATGTGCCGTAAGTTGATGAGTTTACGCTTATTGATAAAGAGAATATAAAGAATCAAAAGGAATGTTTCAGATAGCATCGTTGTAATCAGATAATACTCTGGTGTATAGATATCATAAAAATAGAGTAAACTATCTAAAATAAGATTCAAAATACCCGCAAAAACAGTATAGAGGGTAATTCTTCTCTCATATCCATTTGTAAAGAGAATTTGTGATCCTAGAATAGTATCTAGGGCAAGAATAATCGTACGAACAGCAAAGAGGGAAGTTAAAATACCACCACCTATATATTTTTCACTACCATATACTAAGATAGCTTGGGGTCCCAAAATCATTAAGCCTATACTAAGAGGAATGATAAAGAAATTGAAAATACGACTTCCTCGATTGACTAAATTTACATACTCCTCTTTCTTTCCTTTTCCAAGATAATAACTTAAACGAGGGACACTAACTCCAATTGCACCTGTAACAACCCCCGCAATAACCGTTACAATTCGTTGTGCAATGGTATAGTAGCTGACATTCACATCAATCCCCGTCTTCACAAGAAATAGACGGTCAAGAAAAGTAAATAACATATTTGCATTTGCGAAAATAAGCATGGCTGTCAGTGGAAGGAAGAGCGGTTTGAATTCACTTAGTGAAACTTTTACAAATTTTATATCTCGTTTAATCCAGAAATAACTAATGAGATAGTTAATTAGGGTTGATAGACTCATTACCAGAGTATAGACAACAATATCGTGTTCGTTTTTTACAAATAAAAATATTGATACCAACATGAGAACACGTATGAAAGCTGTTTTATAAAATAAAAAGCTATAATTTTCAAGCGCCTCATTAACCCACTCAATTGAAAAAATCTGAGCAACGAGTTGCACCCCCATTACTAGATAGATCTTTTTAATAATAGGATTAGCTGTAAAGAATAATGGATAGGAGAAAACATACACAAGTGTTGTAATAATAGTACAAGCAACACACAAATAAAAAAGACTAGAGAAAACTTTGTTTAGCTCTTTTTTATTATCTTTCACATTGCTAATGGCACGAAGACCGTAGTTATAAACCCCATAAGTTGCAAAGGGCAAGAAGAAAGATAGGATGGTATCAACAGAGTTAAAATAACCATAATCTGTTCGATCCAAAACACGAGCAACATATGTACCTGTTAAAATGGGGAAAATAATATTTAAAACACGAATCCCCATAAAAGCCAGAGCATTTAATTTTATACTTTTCATTCAATTTACCTCGTTGTTTATTATATCATAAAGTTAGTTAAAAAGGCCTTTTTGATTGAGAAAACTAGTTTCAACAACGCATTTCTATTTCACTTGTTATAAGTTTCCTCTTTGTTAAAAAGCACTAATATCATTAGACTTCCTTTCTATCTTATCGTAGGCATAAAAAAGAGGACTATCACGTCCTCTTTAAGTATTGAACCTCTTCACTTTTTATGAAGATACTTTATAGATTAAAAGCTATGACTCCTAAAACTGAACGATTTAGATTTCTAACCATCTGCAAGCTTTCTTCAAATTTTTTATAACGAGTAACACCATATTCCTCAACGAATAGAACATTGTCCGTTGCTAAAAGATCTTTTACATTTTGCAAATCTACAAAATGAATACCCTCTATATTTAATTTATAATTTTCTTGTAATTTCTTTAAGATACGACTATCTGAACTGACAATTGCTAATGGTTGACCTTCACATCTATAACTCAAAAGTTGTGATAGGTTATCATTGGTAGTGATATTTGAAACAAAATCTAGTTGATAGGCCAAAAAGTCGCCTGCACGATTAATTGTCGGATTAAAAATGTAGACAAGAACATTTCCCATAATAAGGAGAACAACACATAGAACTCCTATAACTGCTAAGCGCAAAACCAGATTTTTAAGATTGAAGCCAACTGTAATTTCACCACTAGGATTTAACTCTTTTGAATTGACTGTGTCTAACTTTTCAATTTTAACATTTGCATAGGTACTCTTAAATTTATCAATTAATGAATCAAACTTGGTCTCAAGAAAATCATTTACCTCTTTGCTAGGTGTTAAAATTTTGATACTTACACCTGCGTCATCAATTAATGAATTTACCGTTAATTTTTTAGTCCAGTAGTCACTGGTTGAATTTTTTAAGGCTGATTCTGTCGTATCCAAATCACTAGCAATTTTTTTCATTTTATCTGAATCAACATCATTAAAAAGAAAGGCTCCATTTAGATTACCATCAATCAATTTAGCATAAAAATCACTGTATCTTCCAACTTGATGGTTCAAAATTACTTTTGAAGAATCCTCTGGAGGCGTAATTTTATAAGTAATATAAGTTGAATAGCTAGATGTATCTTTCACCGTATTTTTGTTTTTGACCGCTGTAAGCGTAAATGGCACAGCGATAAGTGCAAATAAAACAATCAAAACTAGCAGATTCATTTTCCGTTTTTTATAGAGATTTGCAAATAGATCCTCTACTGAATAGTGTTCAAACATGAGTTAACTCCTTTTTTGTATTAGATATTGATTTTTTTTAGTAATCATTTTAGCGACAAATAGCATAACAAGAACAATTCCCCAGAATTGCATTGTAAACAGGTTAAAGAAACTTTCCGAAAAGCTACTTCTTGGCATAAAGAAGATATTATTCAAGATTAATAGGGACAAAGCGAATAAGATGGTTTTCGAGCGATAAGCAACTTGCAACATTGCTATAAATAATAAGCCAAGTAGGAGACTTAGTAGGAAAACTCCCATCATACCATAATCAGTATACAACTCCATGATGTAACTACTACCAATACCATGACCTTTTAAGTATTCCTTGTTTAGGACAAGATAAGATAAGTTATTAGCGTAGCTGTTACTATCAATGGCCAATTCAATACTATTTGTTGTATGTTCAAATGGTTTCGCTCCAAAAATAATTCCCAAACTTCCCCTTGCAAAATAGTCAATTATAGGACCAAAGGTGAAATTCCGAAAATCTCTATAAGGGAGACTACTGTTGTATAAAAATCCTCTCGCCAATACTCCAAAACTGGTTCCCTGTTTATAAATAAAATCAAGAAGAATATCCCAAAATCCTGTATGAGAAACTTGCACATTATCTCGCACATAATTAAGAATTCCCATTGCTAACATAAGAATAGGTGATCCAACAAAAATGGCCAATTTCTCTTTGAAGCCAATCCATTTTCCCTTTTCAGTCTGCTCACGCATAAAATAATATACAAAAGCAAATAGAATACTTAAAATGAAAGGATTACGTGTTCCTATTGCTAAATGAATAGTATTTGCGATAATAAAGGACACTAGCACTGCTGTCGCGTGTAATTTTTTTGGTTTAGTTGCCAAGTACATACACATCGCATAAACCGTAAATGTCGATAAGATATAGGTAAAATATGGAAGTTGACTCTCAAAATTTGCATAATAGTTGTAATAAGAAGTCTGTAAACGATAAAGCAAACGTTCAAGTAGTCTTAAAAAGTAAAATGGATAGGTAATCAAAAATACACTCAGTGATACAAAACGTAAGTTTTTTATAAAGTTTGCAGTAGATTCTTGTCTAACTTCTATATCGTGAACTTTCTTTCTGTTGATGTAATAACTAGCAATAAATCCTCCTATTGTCAGTCCCAATATTGAGACGATTACCACCAAAAAAGAAAATCGATAAGCAATAGGTTGGTAAGTGTCTAAGGCTCCATCTCTAAAGTAATCTATCGTGGGTCTGGATACCAAAAATATAAAAATTGTAATATAAAAAATAAAGTGAATTAAATAATATTTTATATTATTCCAGCAAAATAGAAGGCTACTAATCAGCAACAATAGTAGAGTCGTTAAAAGTACGACATTTTCATTTGTAAACAAATAAGTGATGCCACTTAAAATTGTTAAGAAATAGCTTAGAATGGTCGCACAAAGCAATATTCGTTTGCCATCAATCATTTCTCTCCTCCTTTTCTAATTAATTTTTCTTGACTGTTCAATATTTTTTAATAACAATATTCGATACAATCGTATGTTTAAAAATAGAGCTAAAGCACTAATTCGTCTCCCCATTCTAAAAATAGGATTTTTAAAAACAGAAAAAGCGTGCTTCTTCAAAAAATGATAAATCGCTGGATATTCTTTAATTTCTCTGTAATCCTCTATCAAAAGCATCTTATCCAGAATAAAGAAGTGGGCATAGGTCAATCTGAAGAAAGCGACCTCCTTCAAGTCAGGATAGTTTTTCACAACTTCATTATAAAACTTTTGATAGATATCAATATAGGCTAAATCCTTTTCTGCATAAGGTTTGGTCGTAATGCTATCCCCTCTATGGAAATAGTAATAATAGGGTTTTGTATTAACCACATACTTCTTGGCCAACTTGATTAAATCAAAATGATAATAAGCATCTTCGTAAATCAATCCCTTTGGAAAGGATAGGGCAGTGGCAATCTCTCTCTTGATTAGCTTATTGCAGATCGTTCCAGGTATTTTTTCACCTATGAGGTATTCCCTCAGAAATGTTTGAGAATCACAGACAAAATAATCATCCTGATTGGCTGACTGTGGGCTTTCATCATTTGCATAGACATTCATGACGCCACAGCTCGAAACATCTGCATCTTCTTGAATTAATTGCTCATATAAACTCTGAATCATATCTGGATGGATATAATCATCTGAGTCAATAAAAATCAGATAATCCCCATGAGCCTGCTTCATTCCATCGTTTCGCGCTTGTGACAGGCCCTCGTTATTTTTATGAAGCACTAACACCCTATCATCTTGTTCAGCGATTGAATCACACAAGCGACCACTTTCATCCGTTGACCCATCATCAACAAGAATGATTTCCAGATTTTGATAGGTCTGCTTCTGAATGGAGGATATCGATTTTTCTAGGTATTGCGCCACATTATAGACTGGAACAATCACACTAATTAATGCAGTTTCCATGCTACTCCTCTAATAGTTTTTCTACTTGTTCGATTTGTTTGGCAATTGTAAATTGTTGAATGAATTGGCTAGCTTCATTAACATCAAAGTTTGAAGCAGAAGTCATGTAGTTCGTAATTGCCTGAGTTGCCTCTTGATTGCTCTCAATGATTTGTCCGAATCGGCCTTCTTGGGATAATTCCTCGGCACCTCCGACATCAGTAGAGACAAAAGGGATTCCAAGACTCAAGGCTTCTACATAAACACCAGGAAAACCTTCTTGCTTAGACATAGACAAGAGAACTTTCATCTGAGATAAATACTGGTAAGGATTTTTTTGATAACCAAGAAAATGTACATAGTCTTCAAGCTGATACTCTTTGACCTGTTTTTTCAGTTCCTCTTCCATGTCACCAGCACCTATAAAGTAAAGATGGTAGTGTTTCCCTTCTTGGTGCAATAGTCGTATCACTTCCACTACACGGTCAGAACCCTTATTTTCCTCAATACGTCCAATGGTACAGACACTTTGAGGCGCAATCTCGATATCGATCTTCTCTTGAGATTTTTCTAAAATAGTCTTAAAATCATAACCATTGTAGACCGTCTGTAATTTGGAAGCATAATCTGGATACACTTCCTTGATAGAATGACTAGTCTTTTTTGAAATTCCTACTATAGCATCCGCAGCATCCAACTGACGTCTATGCGATTCACGTTTTGAACTATCCTTTAAGAATTCCTCAATACTTCCATGAATCCAAGATATCTTCTTGACTTCTTTCCGCTCTGAGAACAAGAGCGGTGGATTCATAATCGTAAAAGAAACTTCAACATCATAATCATCTTTTACAAGCAAACGACGAGTCAGCCTTGGAAAATAGATTCTTATTCTCCACAAAAGAGCTCGTAACCATCTTGGTTGACGATAATCCTGAAAAGCCTTTAAAATATGAACATTGTTGGGAACCGTTTCATACCCCTTATCAAAGTGCTCCATTTCAAGAATATCAATATCATACTTCTCTGGATCCAGATTTGAAACAATGGTAGATAGAATCTTCTCTGCTCCGCCTCCAAGAGAAAAGGACCACATGAAAAACAGAATTTTTTTCTTATCCACCATATTCTCCCTTATACTCTGTGTAGCTTTTGTCCATGTCTGCTATAATGGCATCATGATGCGGTACTTGCTTGTCCGCTGGTGGCGGTGTCATATAATCCCCAAAAGCAGTGCTGAGATAGGCATCATAGCCAACTGGTATGGGCATCTCAGTTCCTTCAAATGGCAATAAAAGATTATCTTCAAAAGATGCGATCGGGTATTTGTTTCTCATGTAGCCGGGACCTGAGCATAATTCCGTGATTCCATCGCTCTCAGCCAGACCATACTTGGTCATTTCTTTTTCAGCTTTTTTCCAAATGCGATAACGGAGAGAGTTAGGAGTTAGGCCGAGTAAGATGCGACTTCCCCATTTCATGATAGCACCATGCTTTTCTGGGATAGTTTGGGCGCAAAAGAGTGAATAAATCAAGGCCCAACGAACCTGTTTCTTACGCTCAGCCGGATTTTTAGGATAATAATCCAAAGGTAAAACATCCAAAGCCAAACCGTGTGGCAAATCCAAATCCTTCTGATAAGGCTTGATACAAGTGGTTTCCTTGTCACGAATGGTGATAAAAAGGTTACGGTCTACAAAATCCTTCTTGCTCTTTGACAAGAAATAACGCTCATCTGCATAACGTGGCCACAGTTCTGCTAATTTTTCATAGTCCTTACGCGGCATGAAAAAGTCTAGATCATCATCCCAAGGAATGAAGCCCTTATTACGAAGGGCGCCAATGGCTCCTCCACCACAGAGATAGCACAACAAATCATGTTCTTTACAAAATGCGACGAAATATTCAGCCATTTCCAGACTACGAGCCTGAATCGCTTTCAAATCACTCATGTCTCTCCTCTTCTGTCCAATAACGAGTTATATCATTTTATTATACCATAAAAAAGTCTTAAAAATCTATCAGATAGTAAGAAAAACCAAAGCTCAGACCACCATTTCACTGGTGAATCAAACTTTGATTTTCATTTATCGCTTCTTATCTCATCCCCATTTGAGCAAGTTTAGTTTGGTATTTATTTTGATCGACAAGAAGTCCTTGCCCTCCATAAACATCATAAGCATCTACCCAGTCACCAAGTTCTGGGACGGTGAGTCTTTCAATTCCATTTTGAGCACCTTCTAGGACAGATAATCCATTGGTCAACAAGAAGCTATACGGTAGATTTGTTGATGTCATGCCAAAGACTTTTCCAAGTGCCTCAGAACCTGTGAAGAGTTTGGTTGGATTTTTAATCTGCTCAAGAACAGCTGACATGACTTGTTGTTGTCTCTTGGTACGACCATAGTCCCCTTCATCATCATCACGGAAACGAGCATAGTTCAGCAAGGTGGATCCATTCATCTGCTGTTTTCCAACTTTAATGGTTTGGGTTGGCGACTCTGTCTCTGTTGCATGAAGGTCATCTCCAACTGTAGCTTCTGTCAAAGGTTGACCATTCAATGTTGAGAATTGGGCATCAATCGTTACTCCGTCAGGGAAGAGGGTATCAATAGCTGTTGCAAAGGCCTGGAAGTCAACTAGAGCATAGTACTTAATATCCAAATCAAAGTTGTCTTTTAGAACCTTGCGGACCATTTCAGCCCCTTTTTGCCCTTCTTGTTCCCCAAGTTCATAGGCAACATTTAGTTTGTTATCCATTTGTTTCTGGCCATTTACAATCTTACTATACCCGTCGATATAAACTAAGTTGTCACGCATAAAGCTGACTAGCTTGATCTTTTTATCCGATCCGCTGACATTTAACACCATGATCGTATCGGTACGGGTTTCTGCACTATTTTGACCGATACGGCCATCTGTCCCCATGACTAGGATATTCACACCGTCTTTGGTATCCTGACCGTTAAAGACCTCTACTTGAGCCGCCTTGGCGTCAGCTGGCTTATTTGTTGGATTGGCCGCTGACTGGAACCCTCGAAGAAACATGAAAATCATCCCTGCGGCCACACATGTAATCAACAGCAAGAACCAAGTCAGTATTCGTTTGAAGCGAATTCTTCTTTTTTTCTTTTTGACTTTAGGCAGAGGAGCTACCTTTTCACGTCTCTTAGATCGACTTCTACTGCCATAAGTCGGAAGATCAATATCTCTACCCCAAGTTTCTTATTTTTCCTCTTGGTAGAAATGGTGAACTTCAGACTTGGGACCTGTCATTTTTTGTTGCAGATAATCAAACTCCCTCCGTTCACGGTCGTTGAGGTAATGAATATTTTTGAAGAGATAGTCATAACGTAACTGCTCGTGATGACTTAAAGGATTTTCTTTGCTCATTGACTCTCCTTTTCTAAATCAGTTATGGTAAAAATCGGGTAAGTTCCCAGAATCTTGTGCTTGATCCCAATGGCCTCTAGTTCTTGTCTGGCAAAATGAACCAGTTCTTTGTCACTATAGTCTACATCGATAATGAAAAAGTATTCTCCCAAGGCTGTTTTAAGGGGGCGACTTTCAATCTTTGTTAAGTCAATCCCTCTCCAAGCAAAAGTCGAAAGTGCCTTGTAAAGAGCACCAGGTAGGTTGTCTGGTAAGGTCAAGGCCAAACTCATTTTTTCAGCTTGTGAGTTCAAAGGAATCTTCGGTATCTCTGCCCCTAACACCCAAAAACGTGTGAAATTGGCTTCCATTTCCTGAATATCCTCTGCAATCAATTCCAATCCATATTCTTCAGCTGAACTTTTAGGAGCAATAGCTGCGTATGGCTGGTCTGGATGCTCTGAAATAAAGCGAGCTGCATAGGCGGTACTGGCTGTTACCTCAATTTTGGCCTCTGGATAGTGCATATCGATGAATTTCTTTCCTTGAGCCAGAGCCTGAGGATGGGAAAAAATCTTCTCAATTTTTGACTGACCTGGAACTGCCATCAACTGCTGATGAATGGGTTGAACAATTTCTGCAACTGCTTGGATGCGAGCCTGATGAAAAAGGTAATCCAAGCTTTCATGGACACTACCTTCAATGGAGTTTTCAACTGGTACCACAGAATAGTCCACAAAACCCTGTTCATAGGCCTTGATGACATCTGTGATATTGGCAAAAGCCTGCAATTCCTCTTTGGGAAATGCTGTCTGCACAACATGATGCGAAAAAGATCCCTTGGGACCTAGATAGGCAATTTTCATCTCAGTTCCTCTATAATTTCCTCTGGGCTTAACTTGGTCACATCCAGAACTTGACTAGCTACTTCCTCATACCATGTCTGTCTTTCTTGGAAAATAGCTGCCAGTTCTTCCTTACTATTATTTAGAAACAGTGGGCGCTGATTGTCCTTATCAGCTGCGATACGTTGGTAGAGGGTTTCAAAATCTGCTTTTAGGTAGATGTTATCAGGATTTTGCTTGAGCACGTCACGATTTCTTCGAGAAATGACAACCCCTCCGCCAGTTGACACAACTCGGTCCGTTTTTAGTAAGGCAGCTAGGACTTCTGACTCTACTTGACGAAAGGCCACTTCTCCTTTTTCAGTGAAAAAATTCGCAATGGACATGCCCAAGCGTTCCTCGATTAAGGCATCCATATCGATATAGTCTGGGTCCAATCCTCTAGCGATTGTCGATTTGCCTGCTCCCATAAATCCGAGTAATACCTTAGCCATGAATCAAAGTCTCCAAATCATCAAAGAAGCTAGGATAGCTGGTATTGATGGCTTCAGCACGGTCAAGTTCCACTTCTCCATCCGCAACCAAGAGGGCTGCAATGGCTGTCATCATTCCGATTCGATGGTCACCAAACGTATTGACTCTAGCGCCATGAAGTCTTGATTTCCCTTTGATAATCATCCCATCTGCTGTGGGGGTGATATCCGCTCCCATGCTATTTAAGGCATCTGCCACCACCTGAATGCGGTCAGTTTCCTTGACCTTGAGTTCCTCAGCATCCTTAATGACTGTTACACCTTGGGCTTGCGTCGCTAGAAGGGCAATAATAGGCAATTCATCAATCAAGCGTGGAATCAAGGCTCCACCAATCTCTATTTCTTTCAGGCCTGAAGACTCGACATTCAGGGTTGCTGATTTAGCAACTGGATCGATTTCAGTTATTTCTAGTTTTCCACCCATGGCGCGAATGACATCAATAATACCAGTACGAGTTTCATTGATGCCCACATTCTGCAGCACTACACGAGAGTTTGGAACAATCAAACCTGCGACCAACCAAAAGGCTGCACTGGAAATATCTCCCGGAACAACTACCTTTTGTCCGGTCAGTCTTTGTGGTCCTTGGACTGTGATTTTCTTGCCGTCCACACTTAAATGACCACCAAATTGCTGTAGCATATCTTCGGTGTGGTTGCGAGTACATTCTTTCTCGATAATAACGGACTCCCCCTGAGCCTGCAAGCCTGCAAATATCAAGGCAGACTTAACTTGAGCAGAGGCGATTGGCAACTCATACTGAATAGGTGTTAGATCTTTTGTTCCTTTGAGGCGAAGAGGAGGCAGGTCTCGCTCAGTTTGCCCTGAAATACTAACTCCCATTTTTTTCAAGGGAAGGGTCACACGGTCCATAGGACGTTTAGAAAGACTATCATCTCCAAACATCTCTACTTCGAAGTCTGCACCAGCAAGGACACCTGAGATCAGGCGAATCGAGGTGCCAGAATTTCCCATATCAAGAGCATCTTGAGGAGCTTTTAAGCCATCCATGCCCACACCTTGAATGGTAATAACCCCATCTTTGTCCTCAATTTCAACACCAAGGTCACGAAAAACCTGCATGGTTGAAAGTACATCCTCTCCACGCAGAATATCATATACCTTGGTTTCTCCCTCAGCCAAACTTCCGAAAATAATCGAACGGTGGCTAATAGACTTGTCACCTGGAACCCGGATACTGCCATGTAAGTGGCGAATGTTTGTTTTTAGTTTCATAGTTGACCTCATACTTGCAACACTTTTTCTTATTTTATCACAAAAAAGCCAGAAATTCCTGAAATTTCTGGCTTTTATACAGATAAAATACTATTTCAATAATTCTGAAACAGGTTCAAAGACAATTTTTTCAATGTCCGAAAGATAAATGGACAATTGTTGCTGTTTGGCAAAGAAATCTGACAAAAGAGCGTTCTCTTGGATTTGTTTGCTGAAAGACTGCATCTTTTCTTGGAAAGAGGCGTCTGGCATTTGTCCCGTTTGCGCCATGACTTGGATTTCTTGCTGGAAGGCGATATAGTCTGCAAAAATCTTGCTAGCTTGTTCATCAGCTTGGATGGCATCTTTGGCTACCTTAACTGCCTTATATTCTGGTAATTCACGTAACCCGCGACTAAGTTCATTTGCACTATCGTAAATATTTGACATGATTTTCTCCTTATTTGATGACGACTGTGTAGTCTGTATTTTCTGTAATTAAGCGCTCAGCTCGTTCCAGATCCTGAGCATTTTTAAAGGAAATTTGTAGAATCCCGTGAATATCCTCACGGTTTTCTTCGTTGATGTGGATATTGACCAGGGAAGTTCCACGTAGCAATTCCAAAATCCGCAAGATGACATCTTCTTCATCGGGAACGTCGACATAGAGGTCGTAAGAGCTATCCACACCACCACGCTTATGGATTTCCATGGCCTGCCGTTGCGCACGTGCTTGATTGAAAAAGTTCCAAATTTGCTCTTCATCTCCCTTGCTGATGGCTTGTCCAACCTCATCTAGGCGCTCCTTGAAATCCGCAATTCGCTCTAGGATGGTCTCACGATTGGACAAGAGAATAGAAGTCCACATACCTGGCTCACTCTCTGCAATCCGAGTCATATCTCGAAAACCACCCGCCGCAAAGCGCCTTGCCATCTCATGTTCTTGAGCATAGATTGCTGTCTGCTCCATGAGACTAGAAGCTAGAATATGAGGAAAATGGCTAATCTGAGAAGTCACCCGATCATGCTCCTTGGCATCAATCTCGATAAAGCGCGCATGAAGTCCTGAGAGCAAATCCTTCATTTCCTCAAGCGTATCTGGACTAGTCAAGCTTGATGGTGTGAATATATAATAGGCATTTTCAAAGAGATTAACATCCGCAGAGGCAGCCCCTGTCTTGTGGCTACCAGCCATGGGATGGGCCCCGACAAAGCGAACAGGTTTGCCAGACAAATACTCCTCCGCTGCTTCCACAATGGCTGACTTGGTTGAGCCTGCATCCGAGATAATGACGCCTTCTTTCAAGTCTAAATCTGCCAGCTCCTTAATAAAAGCAATGGTCTGTTTGATTGGCAAGGTCAGAATGATAACATCTGCTAGAGGAGCGAAACTGGCAAAATCATCCGTCGCACGGTCTATCATCCCCCGTTCCAAGGCAATATCTCTCGAAGCCTGACTGCGATTATAACCCAAAATTTCATAATCAGGATGATCACGCTTGATACCGAGCGCCATCGAAGCACCAATCAAACCAAGACCTGCGATATAGATGGTTTTTGCCATGAGGACTCCTTAATAGTTCTTTGTATAGTCTCGGTGCTTGGCAACTGCCTCTTTTAATTCTTCAAGATTATCTGAGGAGAATTTTTCAAGGATTTCTTGCGCCAGAACCGTTGCTACAACGGCTTCCATGACCACACCTGCAGCTGGAAGGGCGGTCGGATCACTTCTCTCCACGGTTGCCTTGTAAGGTTCGTGGGTTTCGATATCCACACTCATAAGTGGTTTGTAAAGAGTGGGAATGGGTTTCATAACTCCACGAACAACAATTGGTTGCCCATTGGTCATACCACCTTCAAAGCCACCCAGATTATTGGTACGACGAGTATAGCCGTCTTCTTTAGACCAGAGAATTTCATCCATGACCTGGCTGCCTTTTCGGTAACCAGCTTCAAAGCCAAGACCAAATTCCACCCCTTTAAAGGCATTAATAGAGACAACTGCTTGGGCCAATCTGGCTTCTAATTTTCTGTCCCATTGAACATAGGATCCAAGGCCAACTGGAACGCCTCCGACGACTGTCTCCACAACCCCACCGATGGTATCACCGTCACGCTTGATTTGGTCAATATAGTCCTTGATTTCTTGTTCTCGTTCTTGGTTGACAATAGAAACTTCAGACTGGGCAGCTCGTTCCTTAATCTCTGCGACTGTTAAGTTTTCTGGAACATCGATTTCCTTGCCACCAAAGACAACAACATGGTTAGCAATTTCTATCTCCAGCTCAGCTAAGAGACGTTTGGCTACTGCACCAACTGCAACTCGCATGGTGGTTTCACGAGCCGATGAACGTTCCAAGGAATTTCGCAAATCATCAAAACGGTACTTGATTCCCCCTACCAAGTCGGCATGTCCTGGACGAGGATGGGTGATTTTTCGTTTGCTTTTAAGGCGGTCTTCGATGTCTTCTGCAGACATGATATCCAGCCATTTTTGGTGGTCCTTATTGATGACATCCATGGTAATGGGAGCCCCTGTCGTCTTCCCGTGGCGAACGCCCGAAGTAAAGACAACCTGGTCACTCTCAATCTTCATACGGCCACCACGACCGTAGCCACCCTGACGGCGTTTAAGGTCTCCATTAATATCCTCTGCTGTCAAAGGAAGTCCAGCTGGAATTCCTTCAATGATAGCCGTCAATCGAGGGCCATGTGATTCTCCTGCAGTTAAATATCTCATACATTCTCCTTATTTTACCAAGTAGTCTTTCATCTCTTCCAGAGAAACTGGGTGAATGGTTGCTGAACCAAGCTCTGGCACCAAGACCAATTTCAAGGTATTACCTCGCGCTTTCTTGTCATGAGTAAGTGCTTGATAAAGCTTATCAACATCCCAGTTTTCGTACTCAACAGGCAAGCCAAATTTCTGGCACATCTCTGTGATAGACTGGGTTATTCCTTCTGGCATGAGGCCTTTCCCCTCAGCAATCTTGGAAATCTGTACCATCCCCATGGCCACAGCCTCACCATGCATGACCTTGCCATAACCGGCCGTTGCTTCAATAGCATGGCCAATAGTGTGCCCAAAATTGAGGTAAAGGCGAACACCATTATCCAACTCATCCTCAACTACCATCTTGCGCTTAACTTGACAAGAATGTTCAATCAAAGTCTCTGCATGCTCCAAAATGCTCTCTACAGAACTATCTAGCTCCGTCAAGAGAGCCCACAGTTCTGGATCCTCAATCAAGCCGTACTTGATAACCTCACCCATCCCTTCAATCAGCTCTCTTTTCCCAAGAGTTTCAAGGACAAGCGGGTCAATCAGAACCCCATCTGGTTGGGCAAAAGTTCCCACCATATTCTTAGCAAAAGGAGTATTGACACCCGTCTTTCCACCGATAGAAGAATCAACCTGGGCTGTCAAACTAGTCGGAATCTGAACAAAGTGAATGCCTCGCATATAGGTAGAGGCTACGAAACCAGCTAGGTCCCCAACAACACCTCCACCAAGAGCCACGATTCCATCGCTACGAGTCAACCCCTGCTTAACTAGAAATTCATAGACCTTCTGAACAGTGGTTAAATTTTTTCTTTCTTCGCCTTCTAAAAAGTCAAAAACAGCTACCTGAAAACCAGCATCTTCTAGGCTGAGTTTAACCTTCTCTGCATAGAGAGAGGCTACATGGTTGTCTGTCACAATGACCACCTTTTGTGGTTGCCAGAGTTCTCGCAACCATTGACCTGCTTGCGATAGACAACCTTTCTCAATCTGAATATCATAAGGATGATGCGGAATATCGATTCTGATTTTCATAGTAGGGTCTCCCTTTCACTATTTATATTTTTCTGTTAAGGACTGCCAAATCTCTTCTGTCGGCATTTCTTTACCTGTCCACAATTGAAAAGCTTCAGCAGCTTGATAGAGCAACATCCCCAGACCATTGACGGCTGGATTGCCCTGACTTCTAGCCCATTTCAAAAACGGCGTCTCAAAGGGTTGGTAAATGATATCTGCGACCAAGAGAGCCTTTGGTAAGACTATGCTTTCAGGAACTGGGGATGATTTGCCATCCATGCCCACACTGGTGGCATTGACTAGTAAGTGCGAATCGGCAATCCTTGCTTGCAATTCAGAAACATCTTCTAAAGCATACAAGTCCACTTTAAAGTCTGTTTGCTCCTGCAACTTGTCTAGGTAAGGTCTTGTTTTTTCCATGGAAGCTAAACGCA
Source organism: Streptococcus halitosis (assembly GCF_023147855.1). Taxonomy (GTDB): domain Bacteria; phylum Bacillota; class Bacilli; order Lactobacillales; family Streptococcaceae; genus Streptococcus; species Streptococcus halitosis_B. The sequence continues at coordinate 42,478 of NZ_JAHXOP010000001.1, read as the reverse complement.
CAAAGACAGAAATCTGACTGACGCCGTCCAAAATGGCTTGTGCCAAGATTGATTTGGCCGCACCACCTGCGCCCAGAATGGTCATTTTCTTATCCGAAATTGTAAAAGAAGGCAAGCTCTTAAAGAATCCCTTGCCATCTGTATTATATCCAATTAACGTTCCGTCTTGATTAACAACTGTATTGACCGCCCCAATCAAACGAGCCTCATCGCTCAACTCATCCAGATAAGGAATCACTTGCTCCTTGTAAGGCATAGACAGGTTAATTCCAAACATCTGGTAACGGCGAATATTGGCGACTGTTTCTGCCAAGTCACCCGCTTCAATCTCCCAAGCCACATAGACACCATTGGTAGCTGTCGCCTCAAAGGCCCTATTATGGATAAAAGGTGAAATAGAGTGTTTGATGGGATTGGCAACAACTGCAGCTAAACGTGTATAGCCATCAAGCTTCATCCAAAATCTCCCTGATTTTTTTCATGTTAGCCAATGAAATCTGACCTGGGGCACTCGCTTCATCCAGACTAGCAAATGACCAACTTGAACCCGTCACATCTGAAGTAATGCGCGATACCTTGCCCATTTTCCCCATGGAAATGGTCACGTACTCTTGCTCAGGATTGAGTGTCTTAAATCCTCGTGTGTAGTTCATCAGGTCTAAAACATCCTGCTCCGTATGGGCCATAACTGATACCTTGACCACTTTCGGAGAGAGACTGGTCAACTCAGACAGGATTTCCATCATATTTTCAGGTGTTTCCTGGAAATTATGATAGCTCAATACGAGATTTGGAAAATCCAACATTTCCTCAAAAACATCCTTGTAGCTGTAGTACTCAAAATCAATATAGTCTGGTTGATAGAGTTGCGCCACTTCCTTGATAATTTGAACATACTCTTCTGAGGAAAGTTCGATTTCTCCTCCCTCAGCACGAGTCCGAAGGGTAAAGACCAGTTCGCGTCCTGCAAATTTTTCAAAGATAGCGGGTGCTACCTGTAAAATAGCGTCCTTTGCAAGAAAGTCTGCACGCCACTCAATGATATCGGCATCTTCATACCTAGTGGCATCCAGTTCTTGCGCTTCTTCTAAACTTCTTGGCATTACTGAGACGACTAATTTCATTTACTAACCTTCATACTAATCACCTTGAGGTAATTACTGCTTTCATCTTTTTTATTATAGGCAAAGTCTGCTGGAAGACCATATTGGTTTAAAATCTGATACCTTCTTCCTGCAAAACCTTTATCAATTTGTTCTATAAATTTCTGGCGGGAAACATTGGCAGCATTGGTACTGGCAATGATAATCGCTCCCGGATTTAAAATCTCTAGGCTCTGGGAAATCAACTTGTGATAATCCTTCGCCACAGAAAATGTTTGTTTTTTATTGCGGGCAAAGCTCGGCGGATCTAGAACAATCACATCATAGGTCAAGCCTTTTCGCTTGGCATACTTGAAGTACTCAAAGACATCCATGACGATAAAACGATGATTGTCCGTGCTGAGTCCATTTGCCTGAAAATGAGCCTCTGACAGCTCTCTGGACCGTTTGGCCAAATCGACAGAAGTCGTCTCACTCGCGCCTCCCATAGCTGCAGCAACTGAAAAGGCAGCCGTATAGGAAAACATATTGAGCAAGGATTTGCCCATGGCCAGACCGTCAACCAGACTCCCACGAACTTCATGCTGGTCTAGGAAGATCCCTGTCATCAAGCCATCATTCATAAAGACTTGATAGAGCACGCCATTCTCAAGAACAGTAAAATAGTCTGGCGCTTCCTCACCATAAATATGGGCAGACTCGTAATCTAGACCTTTAAAACGAATCTTTTCGTACGCTCCCAAGACCTCAGGAAAAACTTCCTTAAAAGCCTTTACTATCAACTTCCGAATCTGGTAAACAAAGGAGTTGTACCACGAAAAGACAGCATAAGCTCCGTAGAGATCAACAGTCAGACCACCAAAACCATCCCCCTCTTGGTTAAAAAGGCGAAAGGCAGTGGTCAAGTCATCTTGATAATAAGGCTTTCTAGCTTCCTTGGCCTTACGAAACAGAGTTTCAAAGAAGGATTGGTTGAAACCAACCTTTTCCTTGCTGACCAACCAGCCAATGCCCTTGTTCTGCTGAGAAAGATAGGCACTCCCTAAAAACTTCCCGTCTTGACTAAGAACTTCTACTGCCTGATCCGTCAGATCAATATCTGTTAAATCACTTGCTTCCAAAAGAACTAGACCCTTAGCTAGCTTTTTTTCAACACGTCTGCTGACCCTAATTCTATTCATAGCTACTATTATAGCAAATTTTATGACAATTCTCAAAAAAGAAACCGCTTATCCATTTTTACTTTAGTTTACTAAGTGCCATTTTTGTAAAAATAAGTTTACTCAATTTATTTTTTCTCCTAAACATTATTTCTCTAGCAATGGGAAGGAAATAGTGTCTTTAAAAATAGACATTTCTAGAAATGAGTATAGAAACTTTGCGCAAACGTTTGCCTAGTTCTGGACTTTATGGTAGAATAAAACACAAGATTGACAAGTAAGAGGAAAAATCATGCAAAATCAAACACTTATGCAATACTTTGAGTGGTATCTGCCTCACGACGGCCAACACTGGACGCGACTGACAAATGATGCAGAGCACCTAGCCCATTTGGGAATTAGCCACGTATGGATGCCACCAGCCTTCAAGGCTACAAATGAAAAAGATGTGGGTTACGGGGTATATGACCTATTTGACCTAGGTGAATTTCACCAAAAAGGGACTGTCCGTACCAAGTATGGGGTTAAAGAAGACTATCTTCAAGCCATTCAAGCCCTAAAGGCTCAGGGAATTCGACCTATGGCCGATGTGGTGCTCAATCACAAGGCTGCAGCCGATCACATGGAATCCTTTCAGGTTATTGAAGTGGACTCTGAGGACCGTACCGTTCAACTAAGCGAGCCCTTCACCATCAATGGTTGGACTCACTTTACTTTCGATGGTCGTCAAAATACCTACAATGACTTCCACTGGCACTGGTACCACTTCACAGGTACAGACTACGATGCCAAACGCCGTAAATCTGGCATTTACCTGATCCAAGGGGACAACAAGGGCTGGGCAAACGAGGAATTGGTCGATAATGAAAACGGCAACTACGACTACCTCATGTATGCCGACCTAGACTTTAAGCATCCTGAAGTGATCAAAAATATCTATGACTGGGCTGACTGGTTCATGGAAACGACTGGTATTGCTGGTTTCCGCTTGGATGCCGTCAAACACATTGACTCTTTCTTTATGCGCAATTTCATCCGTGATATGAAGGAAAAATACGGTCAAGATTTCTATGTTTTTGGGGAATTTTGGAACCCAGACAAGGAGGCTAATCTAGACTACCTTGAAAAAACAGAAGAACGCTTTGACCTTGTCGATGTTCGTCTCCACCAGAATCTCTTTGAAGCTAGTCAGGCTGGAGCAAGCTACGACCTTCGTGGCATTTTCACAGATAGCTTGGTTGAACTAAAGCCCGATAAGGCTGTGACCTTTGTCGACAACCATGATACCCAACGAGGTCAAGCCCTTGAGTCTACTGTTGAAGAATGGTTCAAGCCAGCAGCCTATGCCCTTATTCTATTACGCCAAGATGGTCTTCCATGTGTCTTTTACGGAGATTATTACGGCATTTCAGGGCAATATGCCCAAGAAGATTTCAGAGAAGTTCTTGATCGTCTCCTAGCCATCCGAAAAGATTTAGCCTATGGAGAGCAAACAGACTACTTTGATGATGCCAACTGTATCGGTTGGGTTCGTTCAGGTGCTGAAGATCAATCCCCAATCGCGGTCTTGATTTCAAATGACCAAGAAAACAGCAAGTCAATGTTTGTCGGGCAAGAATGGGCTGACCAAACCTTTATTGATCTCCTTGAAAATCATTCAGCACAAGTTACAATCAATGCTGACGGTTATGGAGAATTTCCAGTAGCAGCGGGGTCAGTCAGTGTCTGGACAGCAAAATAAACCTATCAGTTACAAGTCAAATCCAGTCGGATTTGGCTTTTTTGTATGCACAAAAAGACCTACCCAAATGGATAGATCTTTATTGTCTTATAATTTACCAGCTACTGCATCCAAGAGTTCTTGGATTTTAGCTTGGTTGCTTCCTCCTGCCATGGCCATGTCTGGTTTTCCACCACCACGTCCGTCGACGATTGGAGCCAATTCTTTGACAAGGTTTCCTGCATGCACATCTTTTGTCTTGCTTGCAACAAGGATATTGACCTTGTCACCAATAGCGGCAACTAGGACAAGCACGTCAGAGTAGTCTTTTTGTTTCCAGTTATCTGCAAATGTACGAAGAGCACCGGCATCTGATACAGAAACCTGACTTGCAATGTAACGGTGGCCGTTGACTTCCTTCACGTCCTTGAAGACATCACCTGCAGCTGCGGCTGCGGCTTTTTCTTTCAACTCTGCATTTTCTTTTTGAAGTTGACGGAGTTGCTCTTGAAGACCTTCAACCTTGTGAGGTACTTCCTTGAGTTGAGGTGCTTTAAGAGTTGCTGCAACAGCTTTAAGAGCGTCTTCTTGTTCACGGTAGGCTTCAAAGGCCTCCTTACCAGTCACTGCCAAGATACGGCGAGTTCCTGATCCAATCCCTTCCTCTTTGACAATCTTGAAGAGACCAATCTCAGAGGTGTTGCCAACATGGGTACCACCACAAAGCTCAACAGAGTAATCACCGATGGTCACAACACGAACTTCTTTACCGTATTTCTCACCAAAGAGGGCCATAGCTCCCATTTCCTTGGCTGTGTCAATATCTGTCTCAACTGTCTTGATAGCAATCGCTTCCCAGATTTTCTCATTGACTTGCTGTTCAATGGCACGCAATTCTTCAGGAGTTACTGCTTGGAAGTGTGTGAAGTCAAAGCGAAGGAATTCGACTTCGTTAAGGGATCCTGCTTGTGTCGCATGCTTTCCAAGGATATTGTGAAGAGCCGCATGGAGCAAGTGAGTCGCCGTGTGGTTCTTCATGACACGATGACGACGATTTGTATCAATCTTGAGTTTATAATTTTTGTTCAAATAAAGAGGTTTAAGAACTTCAACAGTATGAAGAGCTTGTCCGTTTGGTGCTTTTTGAACATCTGTTACAGTAGCCACAACCTTACCTGACTCGTCCAATATTTGACCGTGGTCAGCTACTTGTCCACCCATTTCAGCGTAGAATGGAGTCTCTGCAAAGATGAGAGAGGCAGTTCCTTCTGAAACAGCTTCGACTTCAGCATTGTCAGCTACAATAGCCACCAACTTAGAAGGCAATTGGCTGGCATTGTAGTTGAAGACACTTTCCACTGTAATGTTTTGGAGGGTTTCATTTTGCATTCCCATTGAGCCACCCTTAACAGCAGATGCACGCGCACGCTCTTGCTGCTCTTTCATGGCTGCTTCAAATCCTTCACGGTCTACAGTCATACCAGCTTCTTCAGCGATTTCTTCTGTCAATTCCACTGGGAATCCGTAAGTGTCGTAGAGTTTGAAAACATCTGAACCAGCGATGACGCTTTGACCTTTAGTTTTCAAGTCAGCTACAATGGTTTCTGCAAAGTGTTGACCTGAATGAAGAGTACGAGCAAATGACTCTTCTTCGCTCTTAATGATTTTTTCGATAAAGTCACGTTTTTCAAGCACTTCTGGGTAGTAGCTCTCCATAATTTTTCCAACAGTTGGAACGAGTTTGTAAAGGAAAGGCTCATTGATACCCAATTTTTGACCATGCATAGACGCGCGACGGAGGAGACGACGAAGGACATAACCACGGCCTTCATTCCCTGGAAGGGCACCATCACCGATAGCAAATGAAAGGGAACGGATGTGGTCCGCAATGACCTTGAAGCTCATATTATCGCCATCTTGGTCGTAGACCTTACCTGACAATTTCTCCACTTCACGGATAATCGGCATGAAGAGGTCAGTTTCAAAGTTTGTCTTAGCCCCTTGGATAACCGCCACCAAACGCTCTAAACCAGCACCCGTATCGATGTTCTTGTGTGGCAATTCCTTGTATTCGCTACGAGGAACAGCAGGATCCGCGTTAAATTGTGACAAAACGATGTTCCAGATTTCAATGTAACGATCGTTTTCGATGTCTTCTGCAAGCAGACGAATGCCGATATTTTCTGGGTCAAAAGCTTCTCCACGGTCGAAGAAAATCTCTGTATCTGGTCCAGAAGGTCCAGCACCGATTTCCCAGAAGTTGTCCTCGATTGGGATCAAGTGACTTGGATCTACACCAACAGCAATCCAACGATTGTATGAATCTTTGTCATCAGGGTAATAGGTCATGTAGAGTTTTTCAGCTGGGAAATCAAACCATTCTGGGCTTGTCAAGAGCTCATAAGCCCAGGTGATAGCTTCGTCACGGAAGTAATCTCCGATAGAGAAGTTCCCCAACATTTCAAACATGGTATGGTGACGCGCAGTTTTTCCGACATTTTCGATGTCGTTGGTACGGATAGCCTTTTGCGCATTGGTGATACGTGGATTTTCAGGTTTGATAGTCCCGTCAAAGTATTTCTTTAGAGTGGCTACCCCAGAGTTGATCCACAAAAGTGTTGGGTCGTTTACTGGAACCAAACTCACTGATGGTTCTACAGAGTGGCCTTTACTTGCCCAGAAATCAAGCCACATTTGGCGAACTTGAGCACTAGATAGTTGTTTCATAATATCTCCTTATTTACTTGTTTAATTTGATTGGCTTTCCAGCATTTCCACATAGTCAATTGCGACACAGAGGGAAATGACTAGGTCTGCATAAGAGTCTTCATAGACGGTAACATTGTAGGTTGAGGTCAAATGGAAAATTTCTTTTTGAATCTCGGCGACAAGCTGATCACGATCATCTAGTAATTTGAAATTTAAATCCCAGATATTGCCTTCAATACGAAGACCGAGGTTGTCAAATTCATACTTATCTCTGAAAAAAGTAAACTTCTTACGAATGACGAAATTTGACCCGTCCCGTAGCTGAATGTTAAAGCGAGGAAGTAAGGTGAAAAATTCTTTACTGATCTCACTGACTTGCTCACCATAGGCGTCATAGATGGTAAAGGTCTTAGGAATTTGGAAAAATGATCCCTCCACCTGATAGTTCACTACTCCTCTATCATCCTTGATATCGAAGCGTTCGCCTCCAAGACGAAACTTTTGTTTCACGAGAAATGTCTTCATAAACACCTCCAAAAATCAAAAGACAAGCTCACATCACGAAGGGCGAAAAACCGCGGTACCACCTTCATTCAATGAACTTGTCATTCTCATAATCTTATGCAATTGTCTGATTGAGTAGCATGATTTCCTACCTTAGATGGCTCGCAGCACCGCCAATTCTCTGGACTAAGATGGAGAGAAAACCAATTCTCAACTTTCTTATTATATCGTTTTTTGGGTTCTGCGTCAACTGGGAAAGCTGACAAGAAAGCATATCTTCTACTTCCGGTACATTTTAAACTGTAGGAAGAGGTCGCTATATTTGCCTGTCCATTTATGGTCAAACTTCTCATAAACTTCTAGGTTTTTCATGGTATCAGCGTCTGGATAGAAGGACTTGTCTTCTTTGGTCTCCTCTGGGAGCAATTCCTTGGCTGTGTTATTTGGTGTTGCATAGCCGACATATTCCGCATTTTTAAGAGCATTTTCGGGTTTTAGCATAAAGTTGATGAAGGCATAGGCTGCATCTTGGTTTTTCACGGTTTTTGGAATGACTATGTTATCAAACCAGAGATTGCTGGCCTCAGTCGGAACGACATACTTGAGATTAGGATTTTTCTCTAACATCTGACTGGCTTCTCCTGAGAAGGTCACACCAATAGCCGCATTGCTCTGGATCATGTAACCCTTCATCTCATCCGCCACAATGGCCTTGATATTTGGAGTCAATTTGTAGAGCTTATCCACTGTCTCTTCCAACTGCTGAGGATCCTTGGAGTTGAGACTGTAACCAAGTGAGTTAAGCCCGAGTCCCAGCACCTCACGCGCCCCATCAAAGAGCATAATGGAATCCTTGTATTCTGGTTTCCAGAGGTCATCCCAATGCTCGGGCGCCTCATCTATCATGGTTTCATTGTAAACAATTCCCAAGGTTCCCCAAAAATAAGGAATGGAGAATTTATTGCCCGGATCAAAAGACTGGTTGAGGAACTCTGGTCCGATATTTTCGATTCCTTCAATTTTTGAATAATCAAGCGGAACCAAGAGGTCTTCGTCCTTCATCTTGTTGATCATGTACTCACTAGGAATGGCAATATCATAGGTCGTTCCACCCTGCTTGATCTTGGTATACATGGCTTCGTTGGAGTCAAAGGTCTCGTACTGTACTTGGATTCCTGTTTCTTCTGTGAATTGCTCCAAGAGTTCTGGATCGATGTAGTCACCCCAGTTGTAGATAACCAATTTTTGACTATCTCGACTGTTGATTTTACTGTCTAAATGAGTCGCAATCCCCCACAAGACAAGGATAATCGCTCCAATTCCTGCTAAAAATGAATAGAGTTTTTTCATGCTTGCTCCTCCTTCTCACGTGAGATAAAGTAATAACCTACAACTAGGATAATACTAAAGAGAAAGACAAGGGCAGACAGGGCATTGATTTCTAGGGAAATCCCCTTACGAGCGCGAGAGTAAATCTCAACCGAGAGGGTTGAAAAGCCATTTCCCGTTACGAAGAAGGTCACGGCAAAGTCATCCAGCGAGTAGGTAAAGGCCATGAAATAACCTGCAATGATAGACGGTGTCAGGTACGGAAGCATGATTTCCTTAAACATCTGAAACTGGCTGGCACCTAGGTCATAAGCCGCGTGAATCATATCATCATTCATCTCCTTAAGGCGAGGCAAGACCATCAAGACCACGATTGGGATGGAAAAGGCCACGTGACTAAATAGAACCGTCAAAAATCCAAGTGAAAACTTAAGCTGGGTAAAGAGAATCAAGAAGCTAGCACCAATCATAACGTCAGGCGCAACCATCAAAATATTATTAAGAGATAGAAAGGCTTCTTGGTATTTCTTACGAGACTGGTAGATATAGATAGCTCCGAAAGTCCCGATAATGGTCGCAATCAAGGCTGATAGAAAGGCCAAGAAAAAGGTTTGGGTTAGAATCAACATGAGACGACCATCACCAAACATGGTTTGAAAATGGCTCAAGCTAAAGCCTGTAAAACTGTTCATATCATCGCCAGCATTAAAGGCATAGCCAATCAAGTAAAAAATTGGCAAGTAAAGGATGATAAAGACAAAGGCTAGGTAGAGATTGGCAAATTTTTTCATCGTTCTCTCCTTTCCTTGGTCACCCACATGGTGATGAACATGGTCAGGATGAGAATCACACCGATGGTTGAACCCATACCGTAGTTGTCATTGGTCAAGAAGTTCTGCTCAATAGCTGTTCCCAAGGTGATGACACGATTTCCACCAATCAAACGAGTCAGCATGAAGAGACTCAAGCTAGGGATAAAGACAGATTGGACTCCACTTCGCACCCCATTCATCGACAGAGGGAAGATAACATGACGGAAGGTTTCCCACTTTGTCGCACCGAGGTCGTAGCTGGCATTGATGAGATTGTTATCCATATCATCCAAGACATTGAAAATCGGCAAAATCATAAAGGGAAGCTCGATGTAGCTTGCGACAAAGATGAAGGAGAAATCGGTAAAGAGCAACTGTTGCGAACCGATTCCGATGAATTCCAAGAATTGGTTAATGGAGCCATTTTGACCAAAAATTCCGATAAAGGCGTAGGCCTTGAGAAGGAGGTTGATCCAAGTCGGCAGGATAATCAGCATGAGCCAGAGTTGACGGTGCTTGAGACGGGTCAAAAAGAGAGCTGTTGGATAGCTGATGAGAAGCGTCACCATGGTCACAATCCCAGCATAGAGCACAGAGTTGAAGCTCATTTTGAGATAGGTCAAGTTTTGTGACGCAAAGTAGGATTTATAGTTTTCTAAACTAAACTGCCCTTCAATGTTGAAAAAGGACTGACCGAAAATCAAGACCAAGGGTGCGAGAACAAAGAGGGCAATCCAAAGCATGTAGGGCACTACAAAGAGTTTAGAGGTTGTTTTCTTCATCTCTTTCCTCCTCGATCGCGTTAATCAGACCTGCTTCTTGCTCTTCGATTTCTACGTACTCCTCGATACGAGCATCGAATTCTTCTTCGGTTTCGTTGAGACGCATGATGTGGATATCTTCTGGTTCAAAGTCCAGACCGATTTCCTCACCCACAATGGCCTTACGAGTCGAGTGGATCATCCATTCATTTCCGAGTTCGTCATAGGCGATGATCTCATAGTGAACCCCACGGAAGAGCTGGGTATCAACCTTGACTTGGAGCTTGCCTTCTTCAGGAAGGGTAATGCGCAAGTCCTCTGGACGAATGACAACCTCAACAGGTTCATTTGGCTTCATCCCTCCATCGACCGCTTCAAAGCGTTTGCCGTTAAACTCCACCAAGTAGTCTTCAATCATGGTTCCTGGCAAGATATTTGACTCCCCGATAAAGGTGGCAACAAAGTGGTTGATTGGCTCATCGTAGATGTCCACAGGCGTTCCAGACTGAACAATCTCACCATCATTCATAACAAAAATCCAGTCACTCATAGCAAGGGCTTCTTCCTGATCGTGAGTGACAAAGACAAAGGTAATTCCCAATCGTTGTTGCAGTTCACGCAGTTCGTACTGCATGTCTGTTCGCAATTTCAAGTCCAGCGCTGACAAGGGCTCATCCAGCAAGACCACACGGGGTTGGTTGATGATGGCACGGGCAATGGCCACACGCTGACGTTGTCCTCCAGAAAGTTTACGGATGGAACGTTTCTCATAACCTTCCAACTGAACCATCTTGAGAACTTCCGCTACGCGTTGTTCGATTTCTTTCTTGTCTATCTTACGCAAGCGGAGGGGAAAGGCAACATTTTCAAACACATTCATATGTGGAAACAAGGCATAGGATTGGAAAACCGTATGGACGTCTCGCTTGTTGGTTGGGATATCGTTGATCCGTACCCCATCCAGTAAAATATCCCCTGTCGTCGCATCCAGTAAACCTGCAATGATGTTCAGGATTGTTGACTTTCCTGAACCAGATGCGCCTAAAAGAGTGTAAAACTTCCCTTCTTCCAACTCAAAGTTGATGTCTTTGAGAACCTTGGTGTTGCTGTCTTCAAAAACTTTAGAGACGTTTTTGAATTCAATAATTGGTTTTTTCAATTGTCATAAATTCCTTCTTTTTCATAAATTAACAGATCAGGGCTCTGTCAGGCCACTACTACCTCGTGTAGGAGATTGAACTGCCTACATGCATCTTCGCTAACGATAGGCTTTCACCCCCTTTCCATTGACATAGTAGCAGCTTTTCTGCCTAAATTTTATTCTTTCTCACCCAAGATTCGGACTTCTCTCTCAAGGGTGACACCTGAGTGTTCCTTGACTTTTTCAATAACAGATTGGATCAAGTCCTCATAGTCTTTGGCCGTTCCGTCAGCAACATTAATCATAAATCCTGCGTGCTTTTCAGACACTTCCACACCACCGATACGATAGCCCTTGAGACCAGCCTCTGAAATCAACTGACCTGCAAAATGACCAACAGGACGCTTAAAGACTGAACCACAAGATGGGTATTCTAGAGGTTGTTTGAGTTCACGTAGGTGCGTCAAGCGATCCATTTCTTGCTTGATAACCTGATGATTTCCTGGAGATAGGGCAAATTTAGCTGACAAAACAACAGCTCCAGAATCTTGAACAGCTGAATGGCGGTAACCAAAAGCCAATTCCTTGGCAGATAAGGTCTCGATTTTCCCTTCCTTGGTCAAAACTTGACAAGACTGCAAGATATGAGCAATCTCTCCTCCATAGGCACCCGCATTCATAAAGACTGCTCCACCGACGCTCCCTGGAATGCCACAGGCAAACTCGAAACCAGTCAAACTATGACGAAGGGCAATACGTGTCGTTTCAATCAAGTTGGCCCCAGCTTCCGCTTCAATGGTATAGCCATCAACTGAAACATTATTGAGCTTGTCACACAAGATGACAAATCCACGAATTCCACCGTCACGAACGATGATATTGCTGGCATTCCCTAGCACCATCCAAGGAACATTCTCTTGATTGGCAAATTGAACGACACGCGCCATCTCATAGCGATTGCGTGGCAAAACCAAATAATCCGCTCGTCCCCCTACCTTAGTGTAGGTATAGAGCTTCAAGGGTTCCTTAAAACGAATATCAATTCCTTCTAATTGTTCTTGTATTCTAGTTACTAATGTCATATCTCTCATCCTTTTGTAAAGTGATTTCATTATACCATTTTTAAAGATTTTTGACGACTGGAAATTTCTGTATCCAATCTTCACATAAAAAAAGAGGTCACCCTCTTTTTATGATTTTTTCCAAAATGTAGATTTTGTTAGCCAGACAAGAGCTATAAGTTCTGCGAGAAGGATGAACTCAACTAAAAGTGGATTTGTAATCCATCCCACTTGAGATAAGGCTGGAGCCAAGTCAAACAAAGCATGCAAGCCATAGGCAGCAACGAGATAAATCCATTTCTTTTGACGGACACTTTGATAGACCCAGACAGTAAGGCTAATTTGGAGAACCAGAGCAAGCACACGCTCAACCCCTAGTAGATAGACCTGCCATGCTGATAGAGACTGAACTGTTTCTAATGTACTCTTTGTAAGAAGATTCGCCGCATCAGAGTTTGAAGATTGTAGGAGTGAAAAGAGGATCAAAAGGCTAATCAAACTTCCCATTCCAAGATAGAGCATCTCCAAGCCCCCATGTCCTAAGCCATAAGCCCAAGCATCTCTATCTTCCAACTTTCTCTTTTTCTCCAACCATTTAAAAAAGATAAAACGGGCCGTCTCTTCAAAGAGGGCAGCCATAGCGATCCCATAAAGGACATATAAGAAAGGATGCTCCTGCACGAGTAAAATGGTTCCGTCTTTTTGCGGATGAAGTACCAGAAGGTGAACCATCTTCTCTAACACTTGAGAAGAAACAAAAAATGCAATTGCCCCCAAGCCCATCACTGCAAGAGAGATTTTAAACCGTTTTTTGGCATACCAAGTCCCACTTACTAGAATGAGAACCAAAGCGATCATGGTAAGGATAATATGTACTGTCATCTTTTTCTCCTATTCTGACTTATCAATATCTTTCTTCATCTCGTCAACGTTAAATTTCGCAAATAAATACTGGCGATCTTGGACTGGAAAACGTTGGTCCAACTGGTCGACTGCCCCAACCTCAATCATTCCTTCTTTGATAACAAAGTCCATCACATGCCCACCAAAGGTCAAATCATCTGAGATAAAATGCAAATGGTAGCCTGCAACACTCACCCCATGGAAAATCTCTGGTGTCCAAAATCCAACAATGGTCCCCGATACATTTTCACGGCTATATTCAGGTTGGTGAGTCGCGACATCAGCGAACTTGGTATCAGGTGTGGATTTGGGAATCATCCGTACGTGCATTTGTGAAAATTCACCATGAATCTTGATGGAACGAAAAAGATTTTCCCCATCATAGTAGGACTCAATTCGCTTTTCCAATTCCTTATCTGTCATCTCAAAACGCTGACGGAAAATCACTTCTGCCTGATGAGGAACCACTGCTGCATAGGGAATAAGAGCATCTGCTGCCACCTCAACGATTTCAGGCGTTTGACCAGATCCCTTGGCTTGATATGCTTTGCCATCAAGGACAATCAACTCCCCATCAATCGAATCCAATGTTCCCAAGCCGAGGTCGCCATGTTCCAGTAATTCTCCTACGGTCATGGTTCCACCATAGAGACCTGCCATTAGGGCACCTAGAGTATTGTATTGAAATAATTTTACCGGTTCCTGCACTTTTCTACCATTCTCTTTCTTATCTTTTATTCAATGAATCATTATACTTTCTAAGTATACCACATTTGCTCCTAGTTGTGAAAGGGAGAAATGCTTTTCTCATTGCAAAGGAGGCAAAAAAAAGGTACAATGTAACAAAATCAAGGGAGATCTGGAATGAAGAAAGAAAGTAAATACCAAGCAGTCGTTTCCTTTCTAAAAAACGGCATCGAATCAGGAAAATTTCCAACAGGTAGCCGGCTTCCCTCCATCCGTCAACTGAGCCAAGACTTCCACTGTAGCAAGGACACTATCCAACGAGCCCTACTGGAATTGCGCCATGAACAATACCTCTATGCCAAACCTCAGAGTGGTTACTATGTTCTGGAACAAGGACAGCATCAGGATTTGGAAATCGAAGTCACTGATGAACATGCCAGTGCCTATGACGACTTCAGACTCTGCGTCAATGAAACCCTAATTGGAAGAGAAAACTACCTCTTCAACTACTATGACAACCAAGAAGGACTTGAGGAACTGAGACAATCTGTCCATCAACTTCTTTTCGACCAAGCCCTCTACTGCAAACCCGACCAACTGGTTCTAACATCTGGTACCCAACAAGCTCTCTTTATCCTTTCTCAGATTGACTTCCCGAGCAAGGGAGAGGAGATTTTAGTTGAACAACCTACCTATCACCGGATGAATCGCCTCTTAGTCGCTCAGGGGCTAGCCTACCAGACCATTGAACGCCGAATCGATGGGATTGACCTTGAAGAACTGGAAGAACAGTTCAAATCTGGGAAAATCAAGTTTTTCTATACCATTCCTCGCTTCCACTATCCCCTAGGTCATTCCTACTCTGATCAGGAAAAGAGGGCTATTCTGGATCTAGCAAACCAGTATGGTGTTTACATCGTAGAGGATGACTATCTAGGAGATTTAGACCCTAAAAAAGGGCAGACCTTCCACTATCTGGACACTGAGGATCGGGTCATTTATATCAAGTCCTTCTCAACCAGCCTTTTTCCAGCCCTTCGTATCACCGCTCTCATTCTCCCAAATGCCCTAAAAGAGGCTTTTGTTTCCTACAAAAATATCCTGGACTATGACAGCAATCTCATCATGCAAAAGGCGCTCTCTCTTTACATCGACAGTCAGTTATTTGAAAAAAATCGACTGGCCAGACTGACCCTTCAAGAGAACTATCAGGCTCAGATAAAGAACGTGCTTGAAGAAAACACCTGTCCCTTGCCCCACTATCCTCTACACGATGGCCTTCTCCTTGATTTGAGACACTATCCTAAGATTGCCAGTTTGAAACACAGCTCACTCAAACTAGACTTTTTTGAGAAAGCTTATTTGGAAGCCTGTCCTTATCAGTTCGCCAAAGTCACTCTTGAAAATCTAGAAGAGCTATTAGAATACATAAAAGCAGAATTGGATTAAAGTCCAACTCTGCTTTTTCTTATTGTTCAACTTCTGTTAGTTTTGCTGCCTTTTCAAGATAAGTTTGATAGGTTCCCTCATCTTTCAGCTTTTGGATAACCTTATCTACTACTGCTTTCAAGTCTGATTGATCCTTTTTGATAGCAACGGCATTGGCTTCGCCATCTTTCATTGTCAAGTTAACAGATGCAACGGCAAGGTCTGAGTTTTTACCTGCGTAGCTAAGAGCAACTGGTTCATCCATATGAACAGCATCCACTTTTCCAGCCTGCAATTCATTGACTGCTTCCCCCATATTGGTCAAGGATGTCAATTGGGCATTTGGCAATTGTTCCTTCACCATAGTTTCTGGAACGGTTCCCTTTTGAGCTGCGATATTGGCACTTGCAAGGCTTGAAAGATCCTTGTATTTGTCTAAATCGGCTTTTCTAACCAAGAAACTCATCTTGTTTTCATAGTAAGGGATTGAAAAGTCAAAGACTTCCTTTCTCTCATCTGTAGCACTAATTCCTGCAATGGCTAAGTCAGCCTTTCCAGTTTGAAGACTAGTCAAGACATTGTCAAAACTCATGCTAGAGATTTCAAGTTTAACCCCAAGCTCATCCGCAATCGCTTGAGCCATATCAATATCTGCCCCAACCACTTGGTTTTTACCATCTACCAAGGATTGGAATTCAAATGGTGCATAGTCTGGGCTGGTCGCAACGACTAGCTTTCCTTTTTGTTTGATAGCGTCCACAGCAGACTGGGAACTATCCGTACTGGATTGACAAGCTACTAAAATCACGCTAGCAAGCATGCTACACACAACTAATATCCATTTCTTAAACTTCATAAATAAACGACCTTTCTGTTATTTCTGAATAATTATAACTCTTTTAAAAATACTTGTCAACCCTTTTAGAGATTTTGACTGCAAAACAGTTCTTTTCATAAAAAGAAGACTGATTTATCACAATCAGCCTTTTATTCTGTATATTTAAACCGTTTCTTATAGCTCGACAATCTTCCCTGTTTCAAAGTAAACAACCCATTCACAGATATTTTTAGCGTAGTCTCCGATACGTTCCAAGAAGGAAATGACCTGGAAGTAATCACGACCTGTAACGATGGCTTCAGGATGTTTCTTAATTTCCTCTGTAGCCAAATCACGAATGCTATCAAAGTAATGGTTGATTTTTTCGTCCATCGCTGCTACTTCGTAGGCTTGATCCACCGAACCGTTCAGATAGAGATCTAGAGCCGCTTCGACGAAGTTTTTCACATCGCGTCCCATCTTTTTGATCTCTTCTTCAACTGCAGGAATGCGTTGTTCCCCCTTCATACGAATAGTTGCTTTTGCGATTGACACTGCATGGTCTCCCATGCGTTCCAGGTCTGATACTGCCTTAAGAACGGTCAATACAGTACGGAGGTCTTGAGAAACAGGTTGTTGAAGCGCGATCATTTCAAATGATTTCTTTTCGAGTTTCACTTCATATCCATTTACTTCTGCATCTTCCTCAATAACTTCTTTTGCCAAATCACGGTCATGTGTGACAAAGGCACGCACTGTACGATTGATTTGTGAGAGCACTTCTTGTCCCATGGCATAGAACTGGTTGTGCAATTTCTCCAAATCTTCTTCAAATTGAGATCGTAACATCATTCAACTCCTTATCCAAATTTTCCTGTAATATAATCTTCTGTTTCCTTGTTTTGTGGGTCTAGGAACATCTTCTTCGTATCGTTAAACTCAATCAAATCCCCATCTAGGAAAAAGCCTGTTTTATCAGAGATACGAGAGGCCTGTTGCATCGAACGTGTTACCAAGAGCATGGTGTATTTATCTTTCAGACCATACAAGGTTTCCTCAATCTTACCAGCCGAGATAGGATCCAAAGCTGAAGTCGGTTCATCCAAGAGAATAATCTTGGGACTGGTTGCTAAGACACGAGCAACACAAACACGTTGTTGTTGCCCACCTGAGAGACCAATGGCTGAATCATGCAAGCGATCCTTGACCTCATCCCAGATAGAAGCACGTTGCAAAGCTTTTTCTACTGCTTCATCCAAAACATGTTTATCCTTGACTCCATTGATACGTAGGCCGTAGACAACATTTTCATAGATAGACATAGGGAAAGGATTGGGCTGTTGAAAGACCATACCGATTTCCTTACGCAATTCAACCGTATCGGTACGCGGACTGTAGATATTGTGACCATTATAAATCACTGTTCCAGTTGTTGTCACCTCAGGATTTAGATCGCCCATGCGGTTGATGGCTTTGAGCAGGGTGGACTTTCCTGATCCAGAAGGACCAATCAAGGCTGTTATTTCCTTAGGTTGGAAAGAAAGGGAAACACTATTCAAAGCCTTCTTTTTATTGTAATAAACGGACAGGTCTTTAACCTGCAAAATCGGTTCTGTCATACTGCTTCCTTTCTAACCAAAGTGTCCCGTTACATAGTCATTGGTAGACTGTAGCTTGGCATTTTGGAAAATATTGGATGTCTTATCATACTCAATCAAATCACCCAAGTAGAAAAATCCTGTGTAGTCACTTGCACGCGCAGCCTGTTGCATACTGTGGGTAACGATGATGATGGTAAAGTCCTTCTTCAATTCCAACATGGTTTCTTCCAGCTGGGCTGTCGCAATCGGATCCAAGGCTGACGCCGGTTCATCCATCAAGAGGATATCTGGCTTGACAGAGATGGCGCGAGCGATACAGAGACGTTGTTGTTGCCCACCAGAAAGCATCAAGGCTGATTTGTGGAGGTCGTCTTTGACCTGATCCCAAAGGGCAGCCTGTCTTAGAGAGGTTTCTACAATTTCATCAAGTACTTTCTTGTCCTTAACACCTGCACGTTCATGAGCAAAAGTGATGTTGCGGTAAATAGACTTGGCAAATGGATTTGGACGTTGGAAGACCATTCCGATATGCTTGCGCATCTCATAGACATTGATTTCTGGACGGTTGACGTCAATGCCTCGGTAGAGGATTTGACCTGTGACCTTGGCAATATCAATGGTATCATTCATCCGATTGAGACTGCGAAGATAGGTAGATTTCCCTGATCCAGAAGGACCAATCAAGGCTGTAATTTTATTTTTTTCAAATTGCATATCGATGCCCTTGATGGATTCATTTTTACCATAGTAAACATGTAAATCCTTGGTAGAGAGGGCCACTTTTTCTTCAGGAAAGGTGATGATATGCTTTTCATCCCAGTTATATTTTGACATGGCTTCTCCTTTAGGCAGCGGTTAATTTCTTGTGTAAATAGCTTCCGAGTTTGCGAGCTCCAAAGTTAAAGATTAAGATAAAGATGAGGAGCACAGCTGCAGAACCAGCAGATACAATGGTAGCATCAGGAATGGTTCCTTCGCTATTGACTTTCCAGATGTGGACAGCCAAGGTTTCTGCTTGACGGAAGATTGAAATAGGACTGGTAACACTGAGGATATTCCAGTTAGACCAGTCAAGGGCTGGAGCGGATTGTCCTGCCGTATAGATAAGAGCAGCGGCCTCACCAAAGATACGACCAGATGCCAAGACAACACCCGTTACGATACCTGGAAGGGCTTCTGGAATGACGACATGGACCACAGTCTCCCAACGAGAAATTCCAAGGGCCAGACCAGCCTCGCGTTGCGTATGGTGAACGTGTTTTAAACTGTCCTCAACATTTCGAGTCATCTGAGGAAGGTTAAAGACCGTCAAGGCCAAGGCACCTGAAATGATTGAAAATCCATACTCAAACTGGACTACAAAGATCAAGTAACCAAAGAGACCCACAACGACTGATGGTAGAGAAGACAAAATCTCAATACAGGTACGAATAAAATTGGTCACAGGTCCTTTTTTGGCATACTCAGCGAGGAAAACGCCAGCTCCAATAGACAGAGGAACAGAAATGATCAAGGTAATGACCAAAAGGAAGAAGGAATTATAGAGCTGAATCCCGATACCCCCACCTGCTTGATAAGAGGAGGATTTCCCAGTCAAGAAAGACCAAGAGATATGCGGTAACCCTCTCACCAAGATATAGAGAATCAAGGATGCCAAGATGGCAACGATGATACCCGCGATGGTATAGAGGACAGCTGTTGCAAGTTTATCTAATTTCTTAGCGTGCATAGTTTTTCTTTCCTCTTTCTTTCGTAATCAATTTAATCACACTGTTAAAGGCCAAACTCATCAAGAGCAAGACCAAGGCCAGTGACCAGAGAACGTTATTATCAACCGTTCCCATAACGGTATTTCCGATTCCCATTGTCAAAACAGATGTCAAGGTCGCAGCTGGTGTTGTTAACGAAGTTGGGATAACTGCTGAGTTCCCGACCACCATCTGAATGGCAAGGGCTTCACCGAAGGCACGCGCCATCCCAAAGACCACTGCAGTGAAAATACCTGAACGTGCTGCTTTCAAGGTCACACGCCAGATGGTTTGCCAGCGAGTGGCTCCCATAGCCAAACTGGCTTCACGGTAATGACGAGGAACAGCACGCAAACTGTCTGTTGTCATAAAGGTTACAGTTGGTAGGATCATGACAAAGAGAACGAAAATCCCTGACAAGATCCCAAAACCAGTTCCACCAAAGATGCTACGAACAAAAGGCACCACGACTTGCAAACCGATAAATCCATAGACGACTGAAGGAATCCCGACGAGGAGTTCAATAGCCGGTTGCAAAATCTTTGCCCCCTTTGGTGATACTTCTGTCATAAAGACTGCAGCTCCGATAGCAAAGGGTGTTGCGATGAGGGCTGATAAAATCGTCACAATAAAGGAACCCAAAATCATCGGAAGGGCACCAAATTGTTTCCCAGAAGGATTCCAAGTTTGTCCAAAGAGGAAATCAAAGATGTTGACCCCATTGACAAAGAAGGTCGATAAGCCTTTTTGGGCTACAAAAATCAAAATCATCGCCACAATGATGACAATCAAAGAAAGGCAAGTGAAGGTCAAACCTTTACCAAACTTCTCAAGGCGAGAGTTCTTTGAAGGAGAGAGTAATTTTTTAGATAATTCTTCTTGATTCATTATTGACCTCCTTCTACTGCTGTAACGGTACCTGAAGCATCCTTTTGGACTTTCATTTCATTGATAGAGATATAGCCCATTCCCTTAACAATCCCATTTTGGGCTTCATCTGAGAGGACGAAGTTCAGGAATTCAGCAGCTAACTCATTTGGCTGACCAAGTGTGTACATATGTTCATAAGACCACAAAGGCCAGTTGTTGGTCGTTACATTTTCAGACGTAGGTTCATACCCATTCAGTTTCATGCTTTTCACGGAATCATCTACATAGGCAAAGGCTAGATAAGAAATGGCTCCAGGGGTTTGGGATACAATGGACTTGACCATCCCGTTAGAATCCTGTTCTTGACTCTGCATTGCCGATTGGCCATTCATAACGACCGTATCAAACGTCGCTCGTGAACCAGAACTTGCTGCTCGGTTGATGATTGAAATGGCTAGGTCTTTGCCCCCAACTTCTTTCCAGTTGGTCACTTCACCTGTAAAGATCTTGCGAAGTTGCTCGGTTGTGAGATTTTCAACATCCACTTCCTTGTTTACAATCACTGCAAGACCAGCCACTGCAACCTTGTGGTCTACTAGAGCCGAAGCATTGATCCCTTCTTTTTCCTCTGCAAAGACGTCAGAGTTCCCGATGTCAACTGCTCCAGACTGGACTTGGGATAGGCCTGTACCCGATCCACCGCCTTGAACATTGACTGTTTTTCCGATGTTTCTAGAACCGAATTCATCTGCTGCTGCTTCGACAAGAGGTTGAAGAGCTGTTGAACCAACAGCTGTCATGGATTCTCCACGATCAATCCAGCTAGCACATCCTGCTAGAGAACCTGCCATCAAAAGAGCTGCAAGAGACATGACGAGCTTTTTTCTTTTTTTCACTGTTTTTCTCCTTGAACATAATGATGAATGTTCTGATTTCTTCCGTTTGTCCTGATCATCCAATTATCATCAATGATTGTCCCGCTTTATTTTATCTAGACATTCTTAGGAGCGGAAAATTCCATCGTATAATATAAGTAATAATGAAAGACTATCAGAAAAAACTCATACTTCCACTATAACATAGAATAGGCTCTTTGACTAGCTTTTTCACCTGAATCTGAGTCCTTTTGGGTAATAATTTTTCAAAACATTTCCCGTTACCTTGGCAAAGCCTAGTCCGTTTCCTTGAACCACAACTTGGTACCAGCCATTTGGTCGAGCTTCAGACAATTGAACGGTCTCACCAGCCACATATTTTACAAAGTCCTCATCATTGATTTCGACACTTTGTTTTACTTGGCTTGGTTTCAAGGCCAAACCGAGAGCAAAGCTTGGTTCAAAACGTTTCTTCTTAAACGTCCCCAGATGAAGTCCATTTCGGGCAATTTTGAGTTTCCCTAGATCAGGTAGCATCTCTGGCAAGAGATAAAGTTGATCTCCAAAAGTCTGCAAGATACCAGTTAGATTGACCTGCAAGTGTTTTTGGGCAAAATCATGCCACAAGGCCAGTTGTTCACGACTGAGATTGCTCTTGCTAGCTTTGAATTTAGGTGCTGGATTTTCTCCCTTAAAGTGCAGGTGGGCAACAAACTGACCTTCTCCCTTGAAATGATGAGGGTACATCCGAGCCGTTTCAGGAAGATCAATTCCTGCCACCGTACCGTTCACATGCTCGACTGGAAGCAATTCAAATTCATAAGTATCAAGTAACCAGTGGACGATTTCTTCATTTTCCTCAGGTGCCCAAGTACAGGTAGAATAGACCAAACGACCACCTTCAGCAAGCATGGTCACTGCATCTTCTAAAATTTCTCTTTGAAGACTAGCACATTGGCTAGGATAATCGGTACTCCAATAATCCATGGCATCGGGCTGCTTACGAAACATCCCTTCACCCGAGCAAGGTGCATCAAGGACAATCACATCAAAGTAACCTTTAAAAACCTTGGCCAAGCGGTCAGCAGATTCATTGGTTACAACAACATTTGTCGCTCCAAATCGCTCCATATTTTCCACTAAAATTTTAGCACGCTTACTTGAAATTTCGTTGGAAACAAGGACTCCTTGATTAGCCAGATAAGCTGCTAGTTGAGTGGATTTTCCACCTGGTGCTGCCGCCAAGTCCAAGACCTTCATACCGGGAAGGGGTTGAGCTACCTGGGCCACCATTTGGGCTGCAGGCTCTTGCGAATAAACAAGACCGGTCGCATGCTCTGGTGACTTTCCAGAAACCTTACCATAATACCCCCAAGGTGTATTGGGAATAGCATCCGCAAACGATAACTGACTTTCTTTTAAGGGATTGACCCGAAAAGCCGAAACTGCTTCTTGTTTAAAAGAGGCAAGAAAATCTCTTGCCTCATCTTCTAGTATCGCTTCATATTTTTCAACAAATCCTTTTGGAAATTGCATTTAGTTCTCTTTCCTTTCGTAGATATAAGACTGAATCACTTCTTGCATCTCGATTGGCACCATCATGACAGGCTGACGCGTTTTAAAATCAGCGGGCTCACCTGATACTGTAAGAAGACGATAACCCAGACTTTCCCCTAAGATACTGGCCGCAGCGTAATCCCATGGCTGTAAGTAGGTAATATAAGTCAGAAGACGACCCGATAAAACCTTGGCAAAACTAATGGCCGCACTGCCGTAGACACGGACTCCCAACGCTGCTCGCCCCAAATCCGCCAGGCCCCACTCATTGCTTTCAAACATACCTGAGTTACCAGCAACCAGGAATTCTCTGAGGAGCTTCTTTTTAAAAGGCGGTAAGGGCTCATTATTGCGATAAGGAGGAAAGGCACCACCACCATGGTAACAATCACCTTTCATAACATCATAGATGATGCCAAATTTGCCCACACCATTCTCAAAATAAGCCAACATCACGGCAAAATCTTCCTGCTGAGCGACAAAGTTATTGGTACCGTCAATGGGATCAATCACCCAAACAGAACCTTGATCGACCGCAGCACGCAAACAGCCCTCTTCCGCGCAAATCAAGTCCTCAGGATAGGAGGACTTGATCCGATCAACCAAGAGTTCCTGGACCTCCTTGTCCAAACGTGTCACCAAGTCAGTAGGTGAAGACTTGCACTCAACCTGCAAATCTTCTTTCATGTGAGCCAAAATATAGTCAGCAGCTTCCTGCACAATCTGTTTGGCAAATTCAAATTTAGTTTCCAAGAGAAATCTTCCCTTCTCTTTTTTCTTTTGCTAATTGAACCGCATGATAGAAGGAATAACCGCTAACCGTCTCAAATTCGCGACCTAGGCGCTTTTCTTCACTTTTGCTTGGAACCACAGACTTAAATTTCTTATAGGAATCTAGCAGTTTTTTTGCTTCTACCTTATCTTCATAAGCAGCTTCAACATCATTAAAAAAAGAAAGCACTGAAGCAAGTTCTTCAGTGCTCCACGACAAATCTAGTGGGTAACTATACTGTTTGTTCATCTATCCAATACCAGCTCTCAATGTTGCTTCTTTTAGTTCTTGTTTACGGTAACTACGAGGGAGAAAAGCACGAATCTCATCTTCATTAAAACCGATCTGCATGCGTTTGGTATCTATAATAATTGGACGACGCAAAAGACTAGGATATTGCTCAATCAACTGAAGCAACTCCGATACCGAGATACTCTCTACATCAATATCCAATTTTTGAAAAATTTTTGAACGAGTTGAAATGATGTCATCAGTACCATTTTCGGTCAAGGAAAGAATATGTTGTAATTCTTTTCTTGTTAAAGGACTAGTCATAATATTATGCTCTTGAAAGGGCACTTTATGCGTCTCTAACCAAGCCTTTGCCTTACGACATGATGTACAACTCGGTGATAAAAATAGTGTAATCATGCTTATCTCTTCTTTTATCTATACTTGCTATTTCTATTATACAAAAAAATAAAGCGCTTGACTAGGTATTTTTAGAAAAAAAGCCTATTTTTTCATAGAAAATAGACTGTTTTCTGCAAAAATCTCCTGCTTTGCAAGTTTATCTTTAGGATAACCTAACAATAAATAGGGAGTAGAGCAACTTCTCTCGTTTTTTATTAAAAATACAGAACTTTTTCCACTATTTCCTTGAAGCTTTAGCAAGAAGGAAACCAAACATTCCTTCATACAAAGCAAAGAAAAGTAAAAAGGCATGGAGAAAGAAAGTCTCTGGCAAAATCCAAATAACGGGATCCTTTGCTGGATCAAAAAGCCAGGTATCATCTCCCACAAAGAGAATCTGATGGAAAAGAGTAAAGAATTGCTCAAACCCAATCAACACTCCTACAAGGCCAATGACTAGAGGCAATAGTACTAGAGCTAGGATACTTTTACGATATAGGGGCAAAAAGCCTTTTTTTACAATCTTTCTAACAAAGAAATAGAAACTTGGAAGTGTCACTAGGGCAACTAGCTGAACTAGGTGAAAGAGATTCTTCACCACCGCAAAGTGGTGTAGACCTGCAGCTGATGAACGAAAATCTGGCATCTCTAAGACCTGACTAAAGGGATTGGTCAGGTAATTCATCAAGATATGAATGTTATACAGAATTGTTTCTGGCTTTAGATAGACTCGATCCGCTAAGTTCAGCCACTGAATTTCCAAAGGATAGAAAATCCATGCCAGATAAATGGTCAGTAGGATAGAAAGGGAGAGGAAAAAGAGCATACTTCCCCAAAAGGTCAGTTTAGTTTTCATCGAAATTCCACTCCGCAAGGCTAGAAACTACATGAGTTGGTGCGATTGGCAAGTCCGCCACTTCTTCTGCTTTGGTAAAACCTGTCGTCACCAAGAGCGTTGGAATGCCGTTGTCAATCCCTGCTCGGATGTCTGTCAGGTAGTTGTCCCCCACCATGAGCAATTCTTCTCTTTTCAAACCTAAGTGCTCAACCGCCTTGTCCATGATGATAGCATTTGGTTTTCCGATATAAACTGGTTTGACCCGTGTTGCTACTTCAAGAAGTGTTACCAGTGAACCAGCTCCTGGCAAAAGACCACGTTCCGTCGGGATATTGAGGTCAGGGTTGGTTCCGATAAAGTGAGCACCCTTTTGAATGGCTAGAGTTGCTGTCGCAAATTTTTCATAGTCGACTTGCCAGTCCAGTCCAACGACCACATAGGCTGGATTTTCCTTGTCTTCGACATAACCAGCCGCCTGAATGGCATCCTTGAGTCCTGCTTCACCAATGACATAGACTGTCTTTTCCAGTCCCAAGTCATTCATATAGTCGATGGTTGCCAGAGTTGCTGTATAGACAGTTGATAGAGGGGTATTAATGTTAAAATTCTGAGCCAACATCTCTTGAACGCTCTCAGGAGTACGAGTTGTATTATTGGTTACAAAGAGATAGGGAATTTCTCGCTTTTGCAACTCATGCACAAAAGCCTCACCTTCCGGAATCCGGTCTTTCCCCTTGTAGATAGTCCCGTCTAAATCAATTAAATAACCTTTATAAGTCATATCGTCCTTTCTAATTCGCTTCAATTTCTTGCCAAGTAATCATAGCTTGGGCATTAATCTCGCTATCACTGATAATCTCATGCTTGCTTTCTAGTCCCTTGAGTTCATAAGTTGAAGCAATCATGCCACCTGGTCGCACTTCTTTTACATATTTGAGATTGATTTTCTTTGGAATATACTTGGTCAAAAAGTCTGCTCCCATGACCTCAAAAATCCAATCCAGGTATTTGCTATTATTGACATGACCATTCATATCCAAGTCGTAAAAACGAACATGGTAGTCTTTGCTGATCGGATCTTCTAGATTTGCATACTTTGGCCCACGGATGAGTTTTTTATCAAACTCAGACTGATAAGGAGCAACAATCTCCGGTTCAACAGCATGAACTTTACGACTATCTCTGTCCATAAGAACAAAGGTTGCTACCATGCGAATGATTTCTTGACCTGCTTCATCATAGATAGTGAAACGGCGGTAGCAAAAAAGACGATTGTAAGTCAATGCTTCTGTTTCAATCGTAATCTCTTCAGCAAAGCAAGGCAAGCGCACCACGTCAATCGCATAGTCTGTAATAATCCAGACCAGATTGTAACGTTCTAACATATCTCTGTCGCTAACTCCCAGCTCAATTGACTGCATACCTGATACTTGCAAGGACAGCAAAATCACATCTGGAAGTTTGATATGACCGTTCATGTCCGCCATATCAAAAGGAATTTTCATTTTCATTTGATAAGTTAAGCCCATTGTTCTACTCCAAAATAAATCGTTCTGCTACAGTGTCTCCCAAGAAGAGACCCCTCTTTGTCATTCGGACACGATCACCGTCGATCTGCATAAGACCTTGTTGAACCAAGTCTCTGATGATTTCGCCATAAAGTCCATCAAAGGACCGTCCGAATTTTTCCTCAAATCGTGTCATGGAAACCCCGGATTTCTTGCGGAGTCCCAGGAACATTTCTTCTTCCATCTGCTCCCTTTGATTCAGGTGTTCTTCTGTAATGCGAGCATTTCCTGCCTCTACCGCATTGAGATAGTGGCGGATAGGACCGTGGTTTTTATAACGAACTCCATCCACATAACCTGACGCACCCGCACCGATACCATAATATTCAGCATTGTCCCAGTACATGAGATTGTGGCGACTTTCAAAACCAGGCTTTGAGAAATTGGAAATCTCATAATGCTCAAAACCAGCTCGCTCCAGCTCTGCGATGATGTACTCAAACATCTCAGCTTCTAACTCTTCCTTAGGCAGGGGCAATTTCCCACGTCGCATGCGGTTCATAAAGACCGTATGATTCTCCAAAATCAAGCTATAAAGACTCATATGAGGAATATCAAGCGAGATAGCCTTAGCTACATTGTCCTTGACCTGAACCATAGTTTGACCTGGAAGAGCATAGATTAGATCGATGGAGATATTGTCAAAACCAGCCAGTTTCAGGCGGTCGATATTTTCATAAATATCCTTCTCCAAATGACTACGCCCAATCTTTTTCAGCATTTTGTCATCAAAAGTCTGCACACCCAAGGAAACACGATTGACTGGCGACTGTTTCAAAACCGCAATCTTATCCGCGTCCAAGTCGCCTGGATTGGCTTCAATGGTCAACTCTTCCAAGACAGACAAGTCTAGATTTTTAGTCAAACCATCCAGAAGCACCTCTAATTGCGAAGCGGACAAAGCCGTTGGCGTCCCACCTCCAATGTAGAGAGTTCGTAACTTTTGGATATCATAAAAACGAAACTCCTCTAGCAAATGCTCCAGGTAACTATCTACTGGTTGATTCTTGATAAAGACCTTTGAAAAGTCACAATAATAACAAATCTGTGTGCAAAAGGGAATATGCACATAGGCGGACGTTGGTTTTTTCTGCATAGTACTTATTATACCACAAAGACAGGCTTGCAGATAAAAATCACCATCTCCAAAAACCAGAGATGGTGATGCATTATATTTCAGTAATATCAATGATAATTTCTTCTTGGCTTTCAGCGACGTCTGGAGTTGCTGACTGTTCTTGCCATTGCTCCTTGAGATTGTTAAAGGTTTCCTTTGACGCTTCTGTCGCTTGTCGAGCACAGTTTTTAGCTTGGTCAAGGACACTATCAAAAGTAATTTCACCAAATTCTACTTGTTCCTTTGTTTTCAGCACAAAGTCAGTTGCCTGTTCCTTCACTTCTGTTAGTTTTTCACAAACCTGCTCTCTAGCATATTCTGGATCTTCTCTCAAATCATCTAGAAAATCCTGAGCTTGACTACAAACTTGCTTACCCTTGTCACTTGTCAAAAACAAAGCAAGAGCCGCGCCTGAAACCGTACCTAAAAGGATAGAGGATAGTTTTCCCATAAGATTTCTCCTTTTTTATTTTTTGAAAAATTTACTTGCGACACGAAGAGCGGACAAGCCTGCACCTGTTTTAATGGTCTTTGAACCAGCAGATGAAGCTTTTTTGCCTAAGACACGTGCATGTTGGTTGAGGTCAGATACTGACTCAGACAAGTCCGCCACCGCCGTAAAGAGTGGATCAATAGTCGCAACTTTGTCGTTAATATCGTCTGCTAACACATTAACCTTAGCCAACAATTCATTAGTCTGATGCAAGGTAACGTCCACATCTGAGCTCAATGTTTTGATGGTCTTCTCTGTCTCATCAATCATACGACCTGCTTTTTGAATCGTGATTGTCAAATAGACTAAACAGACAATCAAAGCAATCGCAACAAGTATATATGCAACTTCTAACATTTATTTTTCCTCCTCAGTATGATAGAAAGGGGCTTTCTTTCGATTTTGATAAAGTATGATAAAAATACCGAGTCCGATAAGAACAACTGATAACCACTGGGAAACTCGCAGACCAAAGAACATGAGACTATCCGTCCGCATGCCTTCGATAATCATACGACCAAAGCCATACCAAATCAAGTAGAATGCCGTAATATGACCACGTCTGATTCCCTTTAATTTTCGTCTAAAAATCAGAATCAAAGCAAATCCGATCAGATTCCAAACCGACTCATATAAGAAGGTCGGCTGACGGTAGCTGCCATCAATGTACATCTGGTCACGGATAAAGCCTGGCAAATAATCCAGACTATCTACTGCTGCACCGTAGGCTTCTTGGTTAAAGAAGTTCCCCCAGCGTCCTAAACTCTGGGCAACCATGACGCTCGGTGCTGCAATATCTAAGAAATCCCAAGTATTAATCAGCTTTCTATCTGCAAAGATATAAAGGACAATAGCGCCCGCTATCAAACCTCCATAAATGGCCAAACCACCATTCCAGATGGCAATGATTTCACCTGGATTTTGCAGGTAATAATCTAAGCGAAAGAGTACGTAGTATAGTCTAGCACCTAAAATCGCAACTGGAAAAGCAATCAGAATGAAATCCAAAATATCATCTGACAGGATTTTCTTTTTAGGAGCTTCCTTCATGGCAAGGTAGACTGCCAAAACCAAACCAGCCACAATACACAAAGCATACCAACGAATAGAAAAAGGACCGATTTCAAATGCGACTGGATTAATCATTTTTCACCTCATTTTGAGCGATCAGACTTGTCAAGCGTTCTTCAAATAAACGTGTCGCATCAAAGCCCATTTCCTTAGCACGGTAGTTCATGGCAGCCGCCTCAATGACAACAGAAATATTGCGTCCTGTTTTTACTGGGATGCGGATACGTGGAATGGCTACACCAGAAATCTCGATTTCTTCAGCATTATTTCCTAAGCGATCGAAGGTCTTATGCGTATCATAATTTTCCAAATAAACTGCTAGTTGAACTTGTGAAGAATCCTTAACTGCACTTGCTCCGTAGAGACTCATCACATCAATAATCCCCACTCCACGAATCTCAAGTAAATGCCTCAAAATTTCAGCTGGCTCTCCCCAAAGGGTCATTTCGTCTTTTGCAAAAATATCTACACGATCATCTGCCACCAAACGGTGTCCACGTTTCACAAGTTCCAGACCAGTTTCACTCTTACCGATACCGCTATCCCCTTGGATCAAGACACCCATGCCATAAATATCCATCAAGACACCATGAACACTGGTCCGTTCTGCCAAACGAGAATCCAAATAGCTAGATAATTCTCCTGATAGGCGACTAGTAGCTGTTCGACTGGTTAAAATCGCAATCTTACATTCCCTGGCAGCTTTCAACATTTCTTCTGGAACTACTAAACCACGCGCAACAATAACCACTGGTGTTTCTGGTTGAAACATCTTGGTCAACACCTTATAACGGTTGTGAGAAGACATGGAGACTAAATAAGACCATTCCTTCATTCCCAACAGTTGAAGCCGCTCCGGAGTATAGTAATCAAAATAGCCCGTCATTTCCAGACCTGGTCGAGAAATGTCCGCAGTATTGATTTCTTTTTCAAGTAAATCGCCTTCACCGTAAACAATGTCTAATCTGAGCTTTTCAATGACTTCTTTTACTAAAACCGACATAATTTCCTCCTTCAATCGAGTTCTCCCTACTATTATATCAAATTGTGGTAGGAAGTTTCCTTTTTTTGCAGGATTTACAGTATTTATTTGGAAAGAAAAAAGACTAGACAAGTCTAGCCTTTCATTTCAAATTAGAATTTTTTACGTTTACGAGCTGCTTCTGATTTACGTTTACGTTTTACAGAAGGTTTTTCATAGAATTCACGTTTGCGTGTTTCTTGAAGAGTACCAGCTTTAGTAACCGCACGTTTGAAACGACGAAGTGCATCGTCAAGAGATTCATTCTTACGTACTACTGTTTTAGACATTTTTTTCACTCCCTTCAAGTTCAAGATCTATTCCATTTTACACACAAAGTGAATAATTGTCAAGAGAAAAGCAACCATAAACTTTTATTATTTTTACTTTCTTCTTTTGAAGATGAAATAAATCACTAAGATGCAGAGAATCAATCCCAAAACAGCTGGTTTCACAATCGATATGCCACTTCCTCCGCTAAATAAAAGACTATGGGCAACCTTCAGAAACGCTCCGATCACTACCGTTGCTAATAATCCATACCAACGTCTACTCCACGTTAAGGATATAATCGCCGTAAAAAATGCTAGAATCGTCGCCAGAATAATAACTTTTTCAATACTCCATCCGCTCGTAAAATAAGTCTTCTCAAAATTCAAAAACTCAATTACTTTTACATCAACTATTTCCGGCTTTGGAAACCAGAACATGCTAGTAAATAGGCAAAATATAGAAAAGAAAATCAGGCTATAGGATTTTTTATAAGCTCCCATTACAATTGGAATAATAAAGAGAGGGCGAATATACCAACTCAGAGTATTCTGGTGTCTAGTAAATGCCCACTCAAAGAAGCTCGTATCTGATAAAAAAACGACAATGATCGCAATCGTTAGAAACAAGAAAACAACCCCACCTATTTTATCTAACGTTTTTATTTTCATAACTTTTCCCTTCTTGAATTCATAAGATTAATCTATCCATGGCAGATTCCCGCTAAGTGAGTTATCAACCCCTAATCGTTTTAGTGATAAAATATCAATGTTCTTCCAACCACACTTTTATTCTATTGTCAAGATATCTATTTGCTCATCGTTAACGATAATTGCTTGGCTGTTATGAAGTGGTCGCAATTCAAGCTGCTTTTTATAGGTTTCAAAGGTCTTTTTGCTACTATCAGTAAAAGGTTCCTCACCATAATGTGGAAGGACATAAAAATCCACTTCATCTAATCCCGCTGTATCAGATAACTCTGTCGCTACCGTCTTGTCGTCCATGAGTTTATTGTAGTCAATATCCTTGGCTGTAATGATAGCCCCTGCTGATTCTCCCACATAGACCAACCCATCTCTTATTTGCTCTTTGATGAGAGATAGGAGTTGCTTTTTCTTTAATTCTTGCAATAAATAAAAGGTATTCCCGCCTGAGATATAAAGAATCTTGCTTTGGAAAATCTTTGCCTGAGCAGTTTCTCGATCACAAGAAGCAATATCTAGAACCTCTATCTCAAATCCTAAATCCCTGAATGTTTGCTGTGCCTCATCGATATAGGCAGTATAGTCCTCTTTGTTCCCAGCGGTAGGAATAAATAAAACCTTATTTTCTAGATTCTTTTCCTTTGCATAATCGCTAAAAAGCTTTTTGACACCAGCAAAGTATGAACATAAAAATAATTGTTTCATGATTGTACCTCCATTAATGTTTAACAATTTTATAAAGGATCCATGATCCCTTTCTTTGACTAGTTACGAGCTCAAATCCTACCGATAACAAGAATCGTCTAAATGCTTCTTCGCTTTGAACCTCTGGTAAAAAGTAAGACAACTTGTTATATTCACAAGCCAGTAAGAGCATCCCGTCTGATTTGAGTATTCTTCGAAGTTCCATAAAAGAAGCCTCTAAATCCTGCCAATGAAAATGAGTTTGAAAAGCTGTGATTAAATCAACACTTTCATCAGAAAAACCTGTCTCCCTAACATCTCTTCGTTCAAAATTTAGATTAGTCATCTCTATCTGTTTGGCTTGAGCTATTGCAGTATCTGAAATATCGATTCCAGTGATGGTACTTTGCGGAAAATTTTCTTTCAGCAGGATGGTTGAACGACCATTCCCAACTCCTACATCTAAGATTACAGGGTAAAATGTCCTATCCAGATGACGAATTGCCCATACAAACATGGGGAGATAGGCTCGATTCCATAATTTCATCATTCGTTTTCCTAGAAAGCCCGAAGGATTCTTTGATTGCTGAATTAAGCGACTAAACAGAAACATTAAAAGTAAAAAACAAATAAAACCGATTATATAAATCAAAATTCGAGCCTCCCCGTATAGCTATATTATACCACTTTAGCAGGATAGTGAACAATTGAAGTAAAAAGCCACTCACTCCAAAGAGTAAGTGGTTCTTGTCATTTTACTTTTCAAGCAAGCTGAGCGCTTCAGCATCCGCAATAATAGTCACATCAGGGTGGTTTTGTAGGCTACTTGCTGGGAGATTCTCAGTCACTGGTCCTGATACTGTGCCAGCAATGGCTTCTGCTTTCGACTCACCGTAAGCAAAGAGAATAATTGACTTGGCATCCAAGATGTTTTTAATTCCCATTGAAATGGCTTGAGTTGGAACGTCTTCAATCTTGTCAAAGAAGCGAGCATTGGCTTCGATAGTAGACTGGTCTAGGTCTACAAGGTGTGTCTGGCTATCAAAGGCAGTTCCTGGCTCATTAAATCCGATATGTCCATTGCGACCAATTCCCAAGATTTGTAAATCAACAGGATGGTCAGCCAAAATTTGATTGTAGCGTTCAACTTCAGCTTCAGCATTGTCCTTAATCCCACGAGGTAAGAAGCTTTCTTTAAATGGTTTTTGGTTGAATAAGTGTTCTTGCATAAAATGACGGTAAGACTGAGGATTGTCTCCGTCAAGCCCCACATACTCATCAAGGTTTACACTGGTTAGATTTGAAAAATCAAGGTCACTCTCAACGATTTCCTTGTAAAACTCAAGCGGGCTGCTTCCTGTTGCAAGTCCTAATGTTTGAGCACCATTGGCCAATTTTTCCTTCAAAATCTCAAAAGCTACTTTTCCACCTTCGACTTGATTTTCAACTTTTATAACTTTCATCTTTTCATCCTCCGTTTTAATCTATATTTATTATATGGTATAGACCAATTTTTGTCAAGTGAAAACGATTTAATTTCTAAAAAAAGAGCGCCCAAACTTGAAACATGTTATAATGGATAAGATTAGAACTTAGAAAGAATGATGAAAAAATGAATACTGCTGATTTTGATTTCCACTTGCCTGAGGAATTGATTGCCCAAACGCCCCTTGAAAAACGAGATGCCTCCAAACTCCTTATCGTTAATCGCGAGACGGGAGAAATGCAGGATAAACACTTCCACTCCATTATCGATATGCTGGAACCTGGAGATGCACTCGTTATGAATGACACCCGCGTTCTTCCTGCCCGCCTCTATGGCCAAAAAGAAGAGACAGGAGGCCATGTGGAACTTCTCCTACTCAAAAATACTAGTGGTGATGAGTGGGAAGTTCTGGCTAAACCTGCCAAACGCCTCAAGGTTGGCACTCGTGTCAATTTTGGCGATGGTCGTCTCAGCGCTGTCGTTACGGAAGAATTGACCCACGGAGGCCGCATTGTCCGCTTCGAATACCAAGGAATTTTTCTAGAAGTCTTGGAAAGTCTAGGTGAAATGCCACTACCACCCTACATCCATGAAAAACTGGATGACCGTGAACGTTATCAAACCGTCTACGCTAAGGAAAGTGGCTCTGCTGCAGCACCGACTGCTGGCCTCCACTTCACCAAAGAACTGCTAGCAGAAATCCAATCCAAGGGTGTCCATTTGGTTTATTTGACTCTCCACGTTGGTTTAGGAACTTTTAGACCTGTTTCTGTGGACAATCTGGACGAACACGAAATGCACTCCGAATTCTACCAACTTTCTGAGGAAGCAGCAGCCACTCTTCGCTCTGTTAAGGAAAATGGTGGACGCGTCATCGCTGTCGGAACCACCTCTATCCGCACGTTAGAGACTATTGGTTCCAAGTTTGACGGGCAAATCCAGGCTGATTCTGGCTGGACCAATATCTTTATCAAACCTGGTTACGAATGGAAGGTTGTGGACGCCTTTTCAACCAACTTCCATCTGCCAAAATCAACTCTGGTCATGTTGGTTTCTGCCTTTGCCGGCCGTGAATTAGTCTTAGATGCATACCAGCACGCTATTCAAGAACGCTACCGTTTCTTCAGTTTCGGTGATGCCATGTTTATCTATTAAGAAAATCCCTATTAGGAAACCTAATAGGGATTTTTCTAATCATTCCATACTAAACTTTTGATCTTTCAAGCTCTGAACACTGGCATTGATAACTGCTCCGATAATCAAAATCTTTGCAATGAGAATAAACCAGAACATCATGACTACCACGATGATGGAACTGAAAAATCGGACATCCACTAGGTGATTGACATAGTTATTAAAATAAACAGAAAAGATATTCAATAAACCGATAAGAGTTAGCAAGACAAAGATACTTCCTGGTAAAACATAGCGGATTCGTGGTGTTTTTACTTTTGGAAGGAAATAGTAAATCATGACTAGAATGGCAAAGATCAAGGCATAGACCAGAGGACCTGTAAAATCTTGCAGGTAAGAAAATAGCGGACTGTCTGATTGCCAGTAAGTTTTGAGGAGGTTGAGCAACATACGACCAAACATACTCAAAAACAAGGCTAGGGCAAAAAGAATCTGCAAGCCGAGGCTAACAAGCAAACTCATCAACTGATGGGAGATAATCCCTCGACTTTTGGTCACCCCATAGGCTTTGTTAAAAGCTTTTTGGAGGAAATCCATTGATTTTGAAAAGGTCCAGAGTGCAGATAAAACGGCAAAACTCAGCAAACCAGTCGATGGTTGAGTCAGAACTTCTCGGACAATCTTAGCGACCACATCATACACCGTATCAGGCAAGAATTCCTTGATCGTCAGTAAGAAATTTGAGACCGGAATCTGAAAATAAGGCAAAATATTGACCATTATCATTAGCAAAGGAAAGATTGAAATCAACCAATAGTAGGCAACCGCAACACTGGTCAACTCGCTATCAGATGCTTGATAATAATGCAAAAAAGCTTTCAATAAGGGCCTGTCCATCAGCTCTTTCCACCACTTTTTCATGTTCCATCCTCCGTCATTTTCTTCATCATCTAAGTTCTTCTGATTAAATCTACCATATCATAAGGCAAGGTATTTGCGGCCTCTTTCAGAGAATAATTCTCTAAATTATTCACATTTTGGCGTAGTTTTTTAGCATACTTGGCTGTTATCAGTTTAGCCTCTTCGTATTCAAAGATTGCCTTACGTTCGAGATAGTAGCCTCGTAGCATTTCATCGATATTGTTTGGCTTGATGCGATTGATAACCCGCTCAACAAAGGCACCACTTCCAATAATGGCCGTCTCGCGTAGACGAGACTCTTGCATAAAGCTAATCAGAGAACTCTTGTAAACCCCTTTGAGGTTTTCCAAACTCTCGATAATCAACTCTGTATTTTCCAAATACAACTCTGAAATCTGATCATAGTCAACTGCTAATAGTTTACGAGATTCTTCATTCATCCAACTACGGAAAGTTTTGCCAAAGGTAAACATTTCATGGAGTAGAAAGCGCAGTATCCGTAAAGAAACTAGGAAGTAATAAGTCACTCTAGAAGCGAAATTCCGATTGATACTCTGCTCCATGTTTTTTAGGTAACGCTGGTAAACTCGATAGCCACGCTCGCTGATTCTATTTTCTTCGTAGGCTTGCTCCAAACCGTCACTCTCAATACTCAAGATAAGAAGCTTGAGAGACTCCCAGTCCTCTTGGACTCTTTTATTTTCCTGACTAAGGATGAGGTTTTCAATCCGACCATGGTAATTATCAATAGCTGCATAAAGAGGAAGTTTGTTCTTGTGATGGTCCAGCTCTTTTTCTAATTCTGCAGCTACATCATTCAGAATCGCTATATGCATCAAATGGTCCTTGCTTTCCTCTTGTTCTTCAGATAAGTGAGGGAGGACTAGTAAACCCGTTAAAAAGCTCAGCAGTGTAACGCCTGCTACAAGGAAGAGCAATAAAGGATATTCCTGCTCCAAATGACTTGGTATGAGGAGAATGGTCGCGATAGATACTGTCCCTTTGACACCAGAGAAGGTCAAAAGAAGCATATCTTTCATGTACTTATGAATTTTTTTCTTAAGTCGACGCGTCCTCACAAAGTAAAAACCAGCAATCATGACAAAGCGGATCGCAAAAAGCAAGAAGGTCAGAACGACAACTGAAATCAGTAAAAGAAGGGGATTGTAGAGAGAATTAGACAAAATTGGCTCCGCTATCAACTCTAATTCCATTCCCAAGAGAACAAAGACTGAGCCATTTAGCATAAAGGTCACAGTATGCCAGACGGTCTCCGTCACGGTGTCTACCTGAGCCTCAAGGAGCGTAATTTTCTTAAAGCGACTGGCCTTCAAAATACCTGCAACCACTACTGCGATAATCCCTGAAACATGAAACTCTTCTGCGATAAAAAAGGTCATGAGTGGCAAGCTTAGCTCTAGCAATAGTTCACTGGCTATATCTATCGCTCGCACACTCAGTAAAAAGCTATGCAAGAAACGATTGACCATAGCCGTCACAAAACCGACTACAAAACCACCAAGGATGGAAAGTGCTAGGGAAGTCCCAGCTTGGCTGAAAGAAAAAGTTCCTGTTGTCCAAGCAGCAAGGGCCATCTGAAAGGCAACCAACCCAGAAGCGTCATTTAAGAGCCCTTCCCCTTTTAGAATATTAGAAACCCGTTTAGGAAAACGAAAACGTTCAGAAAGAGATGCAAAGGCAACCAAATCTGTTGGCCCAAGTGCCGCTCCAACTGCTAAACAGGCAGCTAAAGGAAGAGTCATCCAAAGGAAGTGAGCCATGCCTCCTAAGCTTAAGGTCGAGATAAAAATCACAGGAAAAATCAGAAAGACAACAATCCGCCAGTGCTTCAAAATGGATGTAATATCCGCTTCTTCTGCCTCTCGGAAAAGTAAGGGACCAATAACCATGGCTAGAAACAGCTCTGTATTGAGATGAAAGTCCGCATCGGGAACAAATAAACCTATCCCAATCCCCAAAAGGATTTGTACAAGAGGAAGGGGCAGAAAAGGGAGAAGTTTATTGGTCGTGGTTGAAATGATTAAGACAAATAAAAATAGAATCAAGTAAATGAGTAATTCCACACAATTCCTCCTTAATCTTTTTTACAACAAGATTCAAAAATCTCCTTTTGCTCTTGGATTTTCTGATCAATCTTAGAACAGTCTTTGTGCTCAATTTTTTTCTGGCATCGTTCCATTTCAAGAGCCACTAATTTTTTCTTGATTTTAAGCATTTTCTTGCTCATATGTGCTTCGTCGAGCACCCCGACTGCTCGCTCGTGATGCGTTGACTCGACAAAATTTTGGCGCATTGCCTCAAGCTTCTCACGAAGGTATTGTTTATCCATGTCTATACCTTTCTAATTTTTCAATCATAACTAAAAACGGTGGATTATTAACTTGGTTGAGAGTCCGATAAATGGCAGCTGTATACTCTTGTTGGTTCAACTGGCTAACAAAATCCAATACAGCATCCCTCTCGGCGTCTCCTCCTTCATGACCATAGTAAATCATGATTGCAATCCGTCCCCCTTTGACAAGCAAGTGACACAGCTTTTCTAAGGCTTCTATAGTAGTCTGAGGTTGGGTGATGACGGATTTGTCAGCAGAAGGTAAATAACCAAGATTAAAAATCCCTGCCTTAGCTTCTGTCACAAACTGGTCTAGTGTCTCATGACCTTTCAAGATTAACTGGGCATTTTTCATTCCAGCCTGATCCAAACGCTCTTGCGTCTTCTCCAAAGCCTGCTCCTGAATATCAAAGGCATAGACTTGCTTGGCTAACTTGGCTAGAAAAAGGGTATCATGGCCATTGCCCATGGTCGCATCCACTACGATATCCTCTTTTGTCACAACTTCCGCCAAAAAATCATGTGCCATCTCAAGTGGTCTTTTCATTTTTAAACTCCTGTTTTACAGCCTTGCATCCTTGCACACTTCCGCGGCGGCGCATCTCAGTTTCAATAGCATTTAGCACTTCCCATTTATTGAGGCTCCACATGGGACCAATCAGCATATCTCTAGGTGCATCTCCTGTAATTCGATGGATGACGATATGCTTGGGAATGATTTCTAGTTGGTCACAAATGACCTTGACATACTCATCCTGACTCATCAGTTGCAAGCGTCCTTCGTGGTAATCTCGCTGCATCCGTGTATTGGTCATGAGGTGAAGCAAGTGCAGTTTAATTCCTTGAATATCATTATCCGTAACACAGCGACGGACATTTTCGACCATCATCTCATGAGTCTCACCGGGCAAACCGTTAATCAAATGGGAAACAATCTCAATCTTAGGATATTTCCTCAAGCGTTTGACCGTTTCCACATACAATTCATAAGAATGGGCACGGTTAATCAGGTCAGAGGTTGCTTCAAAAGTAGTCTGCAAGCCCAATTCTACAGTCACATGCATACGCTCCGACAACTCAGCCAAATATTCGATGGTTTCATCGGGTAAACAGTCTGGCCGTGTTCCGATATTGATCCCTACTACACCTGGCTCGTTGATAGCCTGCTCATATCGCTCCCGAATCACTTCCACCTTTTCATGGGTGTTGGTAAAATTTTGAAAATAAACCAAGTACTTCTGAACATCTGGCCATTTGCGGTGCATAAAGTCAATTTCCTTATAAAATTGCTCACGAATAGGGGCATCCGGTGCCACGATGGCATCTCCAGAACCTGAAACCGTACAAAAAGTACAACCACCATGGGCTACAGTTCCATCCCGATTTGGACAGTCAAATCCCGCATCGATAGGAACTTTGAAAGTCTTCTCTCCAAAAAGTTTTCGATAATAATCATTCAAGGTATTATAAGATTTCATAACTTTCATTATAACAAAAAACACCCACAATCTCAAAAGCCTGACTTTCAAACAAATTCCCTTGTTTCTCATTTCCTTTAGCGTTTTTTTATGATACAATATGGGTATGATTTTAATGAAAATAGCATCTATTTTATTATTGATATTAACCTTGGTGGTTTGCTTTATTGTCACCAAACTGTTCGGACTTAAAAAAATAGGGTTTAATTTCGCGGATCTCGCTTTTCCACTTTTGGTATTCGAGTACTATCTGATTACTGCTAAAGCCTTTACCCACAACTTTCTACCGCGACTTGGTGTTGCTCTTTCTCTCCTAGCCATCCTCCTAGTAGTCTTTTTCCTTGTCAAAAAACGAAGTTTTTATTACCCTAAATTCATCAAATTTTTCTGGAGAGCCGGTTTTCTCCTTACCTTAATCATCTACATAGCAATGATTGTCGAATTGATGATGGTAAAATAATTACCAACCCAGTATTAAATGCTGGGTCTTTCTTTTACTCCTATATCTAAAAAAGACCAGAGGAATCCTCTGGCCTTTTTATCACAGATTAAACCTAAGAAAAATAAATGAAAACTATCTTTCTCACGCTAGATTATTTATTTTTACGGCTTACAAAGTACAATCCACCAGTCACTGCCATCAAAGCAAGTCCTGCAACTACTGCTGCGTTAGATACTTTTTCACCAGTATTAGGAAGTTGAGGTTTTTGTCCTGGTTTTCCTGGTTCATTTGGTTCACCTGGTGTTGGTTTTTCTGGAGTGTATGTATTTGTGATATTGAAGTCTTCTACTTTAGATGTGTAACCTTTAACTGGAACTTCTACTACAG
The DNA here is from genome assembly GCF_023147855.1 of Streptococcus halitosis. Lineage (GTDB taxonomy): Bacteria > Bacillota > Bacilli > Lactobacillales > Streptococcaceae > Streptococcus > Streptococcus halitosis_B. The sequence continues at coordinate 2,320 of NZ_JAHXOP010000001.1, read as the reverse complement.
AGTATTCGATTGCTTGACCGTCTTTGTAACGATCAAGCCCTGTGAACTCATAAGTCCAACCAGTTGCTTCTGAAGCTGTGGCTACTTTATCAGTCTCTTTACCATCAATAAGAAGTTTTACTGTGATAAATGGTGGACGAGCATCTGTATGGTTTTCATCACCTTTCCAGATCTTCTTACCTTTTACAGATGTTTTCTCTGGTATGTGGGTGTTGGTCACATTCATACCAGTTTCAGTAGCTGTGTAACCTGTAGGAACACCAACTTCTTTGACTGTGTACTCGATTGGCTTACCATTTTGGTAACGGTCCAGATTAGTAAATTCATACTTCCAGCCTGTTTCCGCTGTAGCTGTAACTTCTTGGCCAGTTTCTTTACCATTCGCAAGTAGCTTCACTGTGATAGATGCTGGACGGATACGATCTTGGTCGTTATTGTCAATCCAAGTCTTTTGTCCACTTACAGCAATTTTTTCTGGTGTATATTCATTGGTAATGGTGTACTTACCTTCTTTTTCTGTGGTGATTGTTGAAGTATATCCTTTGACAACCACTTCTTTGACTTTGTACTCGATTAATTTACCATTTTCATACTTAGGAAGTGCTTTTGATTCGAACTTCCAACCAGTTGCTTCTGATACTTCAATTTCTTGAGCGACTTCTTTATCGTTTTTAAGAATTTGAACTTTCACAGATGTTGTACGTTTGCCGTCTTGGTTGTTGTTATCTTTCCACACCTTAGTTCCTGAAAGGATAACTGTATCTGGATTGTGGGTGTTTGTCACTACTTGACCAGTTACAGAGGCTTCATAGCCAGCTGGCACATCCACTTCCTTGATTGAGTAAGTGATTTCTTTACCAGCTTCGTATTGTGGAAGATTTGTGAAGGATGCTACCCAAGTGTTAGCGTCCGTCTTATCCTTAGCTGTCAAGGTCAATTTCTTACCTTCAACAGCTACTGGTTTAGATCCACCTACAGATTTGAAAAGTTGAACTGTTACGGACTTAGGACGTTTGCCGTCTTGGTTGTTCGCATCGTTCCATACTTTTGTTACCTTGTAGTCGATTTCTTTTGGCGCATATTTGTTTGTGATGGTAAAGTCTGTAATAGTTGATTCGTATTCTGCTACGGCTTCTTCTGTTACAGTGTATTTGATTTCTTTACCAGCTTTATATTTTGCTAATTTTTCGAATGTAGCAGTCCAAGTTCCGTCTGCGGCTGCTTGGACTTCTTTCGATGCGACTTTCTGACCGTCTGCTAAAAGATTGATTGTAATCTTAGTTGGACGTTTGCCGTCTTGGTTATTCGCGTCATCCCAGTTCTTAGTAGCTGTGATGTCAACTGTTTCTGGAGAATAGCTATTTGTGATAGTGAATCCTGATGCAGCGTCACCAGCAACCTTAGAAGTGTAACCAGGAACAGTTACTTCTACTACTGTGTACTGGATAGGTGTGCCACCCTTATCAGCATCAAGGTCTGTGAAGCTTCCAGTCCAACCGTTTGCGGCATTGAGTTCAAGTGTTTTACCAGTATCTTGACCATCTGCAAGCAATTTAACTGTGACAGAAGCTGGGCGTTTACCATCTTGGTTGTTCTCGTCCTTCCATGCTTTCTTCACAGAAACTGAAGTTTTCGCCGGAGTGTATTTGTTTGTAAATACAAGATCTTTTGCTTCTTTTGAAGCCGTTGCTTTCAATTCAGTTGCACTTACTTTTTCAACCGTTACTTCAACTTCTTGAACTGTCTTATCGTAAGTGATTCCTGCTTCAGAGCCAACAACTTCTGAGATAGTGTACTTGTGAGTTCCCACTTGGCTCTCATCATATGAGATTGGTGAGAAGGTCACCGTTCCATCAGCAGCGTTTGTCACTGTTTCAAGCTCTTTGTCGCCTTCTTTCAGAACAAAGCTGTATTTACCTGCTTCAAGGTCTTTACCTTCAAGAACTTTCTTAGCTCCAAGAGTTACACTTGTAGCCCCTACTGGTGTGTAAGTATTCTCGAATACTTTTTCACCGTCATAAGCAACGGTTGCTTCAAGGACACCTTTACCATTGTCCGCTACAGTTACTGTAGCTGTGATGGTTTTCGTATCGTACTGGATACCTGTAGCTGTACCCGCTTTTTCAGCAATCTTATAAGTATAAGTGCCTGCTTTGTCGAATTCCAATTCTGAGAACTTAACGTTTCCGTCTTTGTCATTCTTCACGGTTTCTTTCACATTACCGTCTTGGTCTGTCAAAGTGAACTCAAATTCATCAGCTTTCAACTCACGTCCAGTCAACTTCTTAGTCACTTCAAGAGCTGCTTTTGCTTTTGAAGT